>JBJOHR010000001.1:0-21082 GCA_046047575.1 Bacteroidota bacterium
TAAGCAAGGACCTTGAAATTACTGCGTTTAAAAATCTTCCTTCTGAAGTAGCCGAGTTGGCGAGCATGAGTATGGAGCTGCTATCAATAGATCAATGGGACATCTTTTTTGATGACGAGAACGATCTACGCAGAGCTAAGAAAGAGCATTTGGAAAAGATCATGGCAGTGTTGCCCTGGACGGCTACCATTGATGCGTTCCAGCATTGGATATACGAAAATCCAGACCACTCAGAATCCGAGCGAGCAAAGAATTGGCTTAGAATCAGCTCAGAGCTCGGCAGCAATGTGATTGATTGGGACGGATATGAAGATTCAAGAAAGTATCAATGGCAAAAACAACTTCACCTATTTGAAGTTCCATTCTACTATATCGAATATGCCATTGCTCAGTTGGGCGCAATCGCTGTTTGGAGAAACTACCGCGAAAACCCTGAAAAGGCCCTTAATCAGTATGAAGCGGCTCTTAAACTGGGTTATACTAAACCTATTGGCGAGATTTATGCTACTGCTGGAATTGAGTTCAGCTTCTCGCAGGAGTACGTGAAAGAATTGATGGAATTTGTTTGGGAAGAGTATTCTCGACTATAGTTTCCGTCAAACATTTTGGAAACAAAAAGGGCGCTCAATGAGCGCCCTTTTTATTGGCATTCTTTTGTCCTTAGAATGTATAGCCCACACCAACTGTCAGTCCCTGACGGAACTGAAGTCCTCTTGATGAGTAAGTCGTAATACCATCCTCCTGATACTTCGGTACAGCAATGTCATAATCATACAATAATTGCCATTCTAACGAAGCCTGCAGGTACTTGTTGATCTTGAACGTAATCCAGGTCTGCCAGTTCACATCCACGTTTATACGGTTGTCGTAAGCGTAAACCGGATCTCCGTTAGAGTCAGTTCCAATTTGTGTGTTTTGACTTCTGGTTGCAGGATCATAGTAGAAGTTTCCAATAGTGTCTTTGGCGGTGGCCCCAATATTATCCACATGTTGATCATCCATATAATTGCCGAACAACTCAATCTGTGTCTTCACTATCACGTTCTTGAAAACCTCCTTTTCCAAATTACCTCTGAAATACCAACCGAACTCAGCTCTATAAACATCGGTTGGATTCTCCAGACCATAAGCTGTAGCTCCAATACCGCCTGTTTTAGCGCCATACACATTCGCTTCAGGGTTAACGAACGTAAACTTACCTGCCACGGGAGAAAGGTACATCTGTACCCAACTAACTGGCTTGTAAGTAATACCAGCAGACAATGTCAAATAAGCTGGTGCAGCAAACTGAGAAACCTTTGTTCTGCTGTTTATTCGATTAGGATTTAGGTTTATTTCGTCAATAGAACCATCAGTGTTTAGCACAGTATCCTTGTGTGAATACTCTCCAAATCCAGATAGCAACTGAGAACGGAAGTCTAACAAACCAGATGCGAACCATTTTCCATTCTTATCAATCTGATAACTACCTACCGAAGTAAGCTGTAGGTTATCCACGTTCTTTCTGAACGGATATCTGTTCAGACCATCGCTATACTTCTCTTGAGGGAATAGGGCAATTCCTCCAACAGCTAGAACCAAGTTGTTATCCCAAGCCACCTTGTCTTTGCGATAGTTGGCACGTAACAATCCAGTAAATCCGATAGAAAGCGCATTCTGGCCTCCACCAGCCCAACTCTTCAAATAAGTCTGTCCAAAATTGAGAGCAACAGAACCGCCAATATCCCAATGCTTCGTAGAATCCTCTGCAGCTGCCAATCCCTTACTTGTGGTTAAGGCAGCCTCCTTGATGTCTTTTTCTTGTGCAAACGCAAATGATGCTGCGATGACAAAGGCAAGCAATAACGCTGTAACGTATGTTTTCTTCATTCTTAAAGGTTTATCGCGCAAAAATAAGCCTATCAGTAGGCCTTACAATTGAGAAATGACAATCACGGAAAAACATAGGCAGATTCTACAGCTATATTAGAAGAAAAAAGGCCGAAACAAGTGTGTTCCGGCCTTTGCTCAAAAAATGTAAAAGCTGTTTATCAATACTCCCAAAGGTCATGCTCGAGGATAAAAATCTGTTCCTTGATTTTCTCCGCCTCAAGTAACTGATCAATTCCGTTCAGCATGTAATCGGATATTTGACGATCGTAAACGTTCTTCTCTTTGTAGATGTAAGATCCAAACATTCTCTTCCAGAAAATATCTTCAAGAGTTCTTCTTTCAGCATCGTTCTGACGGTTAAAAACCTCAGCACTGGCAAAAATGTTCCTAGCTTCTGGGAAGTATACCCAAAACATTGGTTCCTTACCTCGGATCTCACCTGTTGACCTGTCAATGTTATCGGCAACAGGCTGAATTCCAATGATTCTGACATCCAATATTGATTTCTGACGATCAAAGAACCAATCTTCCTTCAAACGGAACTCTTTAACATTAGATGGGTCAAAAGGCTCGTCAACCACCTGCATTTTCATCTCATAAGGTGGCTCTGGGTCTTCGATGTACAGCGTATCAATGAAATTCAGTTTTCTCTCAATTTCAGCCTTGGTAAGGGTCATTGTAAACTCATCATCCAATGGATCATAAGCTGTAAGACTACCTTCTTTAACAGCCTCCAGAATCACCTGCGTCAAACTTCTCCTATTCTTGATAGCTTCGGTTGGATAATAAAGAGGTTGATTGATTTTCTCCCGAAGATCCAGCTTACGCCAAATCCGAGTTGCCCACATAACATCCGCTTCACGCAGGTGCGTGTAAGGAATTACCTTTCTTGTAGGATAGTGTTCCTTAACATATACACCGTCTAAAACATTCTGTGCAGAAAGATCAGACACCGATACCCCAAAGGAACCGATTCCTAACGCTAAAATGATGAGCAACTTTTTCATGACTTTCACTTTTAAGTTGAACTATACAAATCAGTTTAATTTCAAACTGACTGGAGAAAGTTTCTTAGGTGTAACGCCTTCAGCAGGTCGATTATTTTCATCCAACATCACCGCAGAGATATTTTCGATATAAATTCTCGATCCTTTCTTCAACCTTGCAATCTGACTTAGAGCATTTGCAGGAATTGAACTTCCATTCACATTGGTTGTAATGAGGTCAGTCCCAACTTGATAAACAAGATCGAACTTGGTTACCTTAAAGAACAACTCGAAATCGAAATTCTGCATTTTAGGAATAACAGTAGGTGCAGCCGTCAACCTGTTAGCTGAAATAAGTCCCTCTTCAACCCCGGCAATTGTTGCCACTGGTGGTGGGACATCCTTGACACGGAATTCAAACTCACCCATTTTACGTTGCTTTCCTTCAACTTCAGCAGAAACAATAACCTTAGCAGTGCTTCCTCCTGCAACTTCAGCAATGTAGTTGCCTTTGCCAGCTGCTGCGTCAGGTCTGAGTGTTCCGCCTTCTAAAGATGGCTTGACCAACTCAGGTGCAATACCCGGTACAGAGATGCTGATCGGATTTTTGACGCCCCTGTAAAGTACGTTCATCTTGGTTGGGGATACCACAACGCCTGACTTCATAACCATATACTCTCCCTGAAACGGGTAGCCAAGTATTTGACCAGAAGGCGCCTTTACTTTGATAACACCTTCATACTTTTTTAGACCCTCAGAACTCGCTCTGACAGTGTACATCCCTACACCACGGTCTACTTTGACCGATGTCGTATCGCCATTCCCTATCAATTTCCCTGTAGTCTCGTCAACATTACCGATGGCAACAACAGGGTTTTGAGTGGTACTGAACGCAGCAACGAATATCTCAGCCTTATACTCGTCACCCATAAAAACGAGGTTGGGAGCAATAATCTTTGCCGCAAGCGTGTCAAACTTAAAGTCACTGGCATCCACTTCTCGGAAAAGATACTTGACAACATCCGACTCAGCATTCCGAACGTCTGTCTGAATCTTGCTCAGATTCGTTACAACAGCAGCCAAAGGAATGTGATAGAAATTGGCGTATGCCCAGGGCTCCTTTTCAGATTGACTAATTTGAAGAGTAGTGTCTGTATTGAAGTTGGTCTTCAACGCATCAATGATACTTTGACCCTTTTTCGGGTCTATCATCGAAACCATCTTATCCCTGAAGTCATTTAACTTCTGAACCAATTCAGAGGCTGTATGCGGACCTTCTTTCAACTGCCCTTCTTGACCCCCGATCATAATATTGGTTGGAATATCATAGTTATCCTTTGAGTTGACATTCTTCAAGGAGAAAATCGAATCAATGATCAATTGATGCGGTTCACGCTGCTCATCATTGGCGGCCTTAGCCAGGTTCTCTAGATGAATATTCACCTCATTGGAATCCAATCCATCCGTTCTCATTATCAGATAACGTTTCAGGTCTTCGATATGGCTAACCATATCATCCGCAGAAGCCTTTACAGCCAATGCGTTATCGTACCAAGGCTGAACCTTCTTCTGGTCGTTCAATAACGCTGCTTTGAATGCATCATACTGCGACTGATTCTTATTCGCGAAGTTTTTGTTGGTAACAACAAGACTATCGTTAATAAGGATAAACGAATTCAATATCTCCTTAGATACGTTGAGCGCCAAAAGTGCGGTGAGTACCAAGTACATCATACCGATCATCTTTTGACGTGGTGTTTCTTTTCCTCCTGCCATTATTGTTCAGTTCAGATTGTAGATTAGAACAAAATCGGTTAACCCTGAGGACGATTCATGGCCGACAGCATATTACCATAAACGGTATTCAATGAACTGATATTCTTTGCCAATTGTGCAACTTCTTCCTTGTATTTCTTCGCGTCATCAACTGATTCATTGAGCGTACCCATCAAATCACTCATTCCACCGTACAGTGCATCAGAAGATTCCAAAAATTGCTTTGTTCCTTGTAGTTGCAACTCATATTGTGTGTTCAACTGAGTGATATTGGTTGCCATTTTTTTCATCTCAGAACCAAAATCAACTCCTTCTCCATCCACCACCATCGCACCAAGTGAAGCAGATGCTTTTGTGTAAGCTTCAGTTAAGCCACCAACCGTTTGAGCGGCTTTTTTCACATTGCCAACGTACTCTTCAGTTGCAAGTGAGGCATCAGTAATGTCGCTCATTTTAGCAACACTATCTCCCAAAGAGCGCAAATTAGCCCCTAAGCTTTCTATTAACTCAGGACCGATCTTAGCTTCTTCAAGCAAATTATCTAACTCCTGAGAAGGGCTGAGACCTTTCTTTCCTTTGTCTCCGTCACCTCCTCCTTCGCCTGGAATACCAGCCAACTCAGGATATACAAGACTCCAATCTGGATCTTCATGCGGTTTTTCAAATGCAGAGAAGAAGAAAATCACGGCCTCAGTCGAAAGCCCCACAACAAGCATCGGACCAGCACCCGGCCAGTGCTGAATCTTAAACATTGCCCCAACAATTACGATTGCCGCTCCGAAGCCATATAGCTTCGCCATGAAACTTTTCCACTTTTTCCCTTGCATGACTTAGTTTATTTTAGGTTTTATTGATTTTGATGTGATTAATTAAAAGTCTGCCTTATCTCTTCCTAGGAACGTCATAACCGTTCTAAATCCGACATAACACTTGGCTGTATCTTGATACTCATAGGTACGAGTACCGGTTTGCAGGTAGTATCCTATATCCTTCCACGAACCACCACGGATCACTTTACGCTTCAATGAAGGCGGATCAGAATCTTTCGCATCATAGAAGTAATCCGGGTTGAGATCATGAGTAAAACTGAACGCACTTTCATCGTATGCATTCTTGGTCCACTCTGCAACGTTTCCTGCCATGCAATACAATCCATAATCATTTGGAGCATAACGATACACTTTGACAGAGTGAAATCCACCATCTGCCACATAATTACCACGAAGAGGCTTGTAGTTTGCCAAGAAACAACCTCTGCTATTTCTGATGTACGGTCCTCCCCACGGATATGGAGACAAATCCAATCCACCACGTGAAGCATATTCCCATTCTGATTCAGATGGCAGTCTGAAGTCCTGAACAAACGTTTCATCGTTTGAAGCCAACCAGCTGTTCATGAGCTGTGTCCTCCAAATACAGAAGGCTCGAGCTTGTTTCCATGTCACACCAACAACCGGATAATCATCAAAAGCTGGGTGCCAAAAATACATGTTGGTCATTGGCTCATTAAAAGAGTATGTGAAATCATGGATCCACGCCAACGTATCTGGATAAACATTTATGATGTCACGTTTAATGAATACTGAACGATCTTTCATGCCCTGTTCGCGATTCTCCTTCCTTGCGGCCTCTTTCAGGTCAATCCAGAAATATTCAAAATTCAACTTCCGCGTGTCTATTTCACGTCTGCGGTAGAATCTTTCGTGTTCAGGAAGATACATCTCCTCCAAAGTTTCCATGTACTCCTCATCCGCGTAGTCGATCTCCTCGTCCCAATTGATTCGTTCTCCATATTCTCCTTCCTCGAGTATATGATCCTCACCTATCAGGAGATGGGCGATCGAATCGCGAACCCAATAGACAAACTGTCGGTACTCGTTGTTTGTTATCTCCGTCTCATCCATGTAGAATGCCTGAACTGAAACGGTTTTCGATTGCGCAGTCACAGCATAAGGCACATCCTGATCGCTCGGACCCATATTGTAACTACCCATTGGTATATACAACATTCCATAAGGATCGTCCATATACCATTCTTCCCTCCCTTGCACACCTACCAACTGCCCTCTGCCGAATTTACCACAACTGGATAAACTACTGATGGCAGCCGCAATCATGGAAATAAAAAGCAGCTTTCTCATGGTATTCCTTTTTATAACGACAGGCATTGGGGAAACGCCCGCCATAATGGTTAACATCGTTTGAATAAACTGTTTCGTAATTGACATCCCTTAAACTTTTGACCGATCATCCACCATGATCAGGTCCGGCCATGCTTGAACGAAACTTTTTTTCAAATGTTGCAAAAATGGTTTTGGATTAAAGGAATCGAACGTTTCTGTATCGCTGATTGGCGACAGGCGACTTCAGCTTGTAACAGTATCCGAGCATGATTTCGTGGCTTCCGCTACTGTAATTATTCAACCCAGAAGTTGTAACGTCATAGGAGTAACCAACTCTAAATTCCTTTATCTGAACTCCGGCCATAATGCCAACAGCATCGTCAATCCTGTAAGAAACTCCTGCCCAAACCATGTTTTTCCACAGCGCACGCAGATTGATATCGAATTGCGTAGAGGCAGCATCCGTCTTCAAGAAAACAGAAGGATTCAAGGCCCAAGTAGGGTTGATATCCCAAGTGTACCCGGCCATAGCGTAGTAATGTCTTGCAATAGTAACCTCACTCACAGTTCCACCCTCTTCAAACTCCAATGTCGGCCCAATCAAGTGATTAGCGGAAATTCCAGCATACAATTTATCCGTGTGATAGTAAAGACCAAAACCAAGATCCGGAGCCACACCACTAGAATTACCATTCACAATATTCGGGTCATTCTCCTGAATCGGATCCAACTGAGAACCATCGAGCGTATTGAAGAGAACTCCTCCTTCTATACCAATACCCAAGGTGCCAGGCCCAAGAGCCCATCTAAAAGCATAAGACAACTTCACACCCCCAGAATATTGAGCTCCCAATTTGTCGGAAAGTATAGACAGCCCCAATCCCCCATGTAAGGCTTTTACGGTGGCGTCAACGTTCACAACCGTGGTGATCGGTCTTCCATCAAAACCAACCCACTGTTGTCTATGCAATGCATTTGCACAGATTCCGTTGTTACTACCAGCATAACCTGGATTGGCGTAAAGCCTGTTGAACATGTTCATAGTGAACTGAGGATCCTGCTGAGCAAAGGATGAGTTTCCGATGAACAAAAGCGCTAAAGCAGCAATAGCAGTAAAAGTCTTTTTCATATTAAGTAGTTCGATTTCCTTCTTTTTTCCCTTAAATCTTGCTCGACACCCGTCTTCTACAAGAAGCGGCTAAGTAAACAAAAAATTCTATCAACATCAAGTTGTTAAAACGATTAATCGACTAAGAGCAAGCACAAATATCAATAATTTGTAGATTGATTGTTAACCAAGCTTTTGAAATGTTTGCCACCACCTATCCGGAATATCATCATTACATGCGGTTTGATAATCAGAATAGTTGCACGGAATCATGAAATGCCGCTGATACTTGACCCCTCTTTTGGATGGGTAAGGAACCTCCATCCACCATCTGTCGCTTTTATTGCTCTTATAGAATACCACGTCATAAGCACCTTTCTCCAATGTCACTATATACTTGGTGTATTCGTCCTTTGCCGCGAATGGGTAATCGCGCATCCTGAAAGCTACACCATATATAAAATACCACATGATCTGAGCTACGAGCTTACTTGAGTGTGTAGAACCTTCATCAAAGTGATTATACAAGCCAAATGAGGTGAGCTTATCGCTGAGCCCTGCATATCTCGCAATGGCACACGCTTCTTCTCCATATAATCCGTTCGGTTCTGACAAGTGATTTGCCGGATGGTCGGAGGACCGAATGGAACTGAGATCGAATGTGACCATGTCAGCATTACGGACGACCGGCTCGACATTCAAAATGGATTGCTGAATCTCTCCCAAGCGATACACATCGAAATACATCTTTTTCATAAGATCCACTTCGGAAGGTGATACATGATGAGCCTGATAACCGAGGTTACTGAAATTGAACAGGATGTTCGGTTGGTGCAGGATGATTTTTTGAAGATATCGATCCGCTGTCACCTCTTCTTGAACATCCCCAATGTCAAACCTAGCATCGATTGAAACTAAGTTGACCACCTGTTCCAATCTTTCATACGCCAGATAATTGGCATACGTCAGATCTTGTGAGCCGCCTAAAAGCAGGGCAATTCCTCCTTTCTTTATGATTTCCGACACGGAAGTTGAAACGGCATAATATGTATCGGACAAAGATTCCCCTGCCTTGATCGTGCCCAAGTCAATAATTCTGAGCACTCCAAGATGATCTTTTAATCTGCCCAACTCTTTCCTGACCGCAACTGCTGCGGCAGCGCTACCTTGGTTCCTAGAGCCCCGCCACTCGTCAACTGAAAACAGTACCACGGAACCAGCTACTATCTCAGGGAATGACTGGCCTTGAAAGGCCTCTATCCTGTATGCAATTGTGCCAACTTCAGCACCTTCATATAAAGATGCAGGAACTGGCTCAAAAAACATGTTGATGTCGGAAACCATTATTTGCGCGATTTAACACCTCGCCTTGGTTTATCGACTTGCTTGGCCATAAGCTCCTTGCAGTCGTCCAAAGTGAGTGTTTCTGGTTCGGTGCCTTTGGGAATCTTGTAATTCTGCTTGCCAACAGCGATATATGGACCAAACCGGCCATTCTTAACTTGAATTACCATTTCTCCGTCCTTAAACTCGCTAATGAGCGATTTTTTCAATTCTTCCCTACGCTGCTTAATCAGTTCAATGGCCTGCGCACTTGTTATTACCAATGGATCCAGTTCGCCAATTGAAACGAAACTCTTGTTATGTCTTACATACGGACCGAATTTCCCTACGCCTACCAGCATCGTTTCTCCCTCGAACTCTCCAATTTCACGCGGTAGTTTGAACAGATCGAGTGCTTGATCGAGCGTTATTTCATCCATGCTTTGTCCTGCTTTAAGGCTGGAGAATTTTGGCTTTTCTTCATTGTCAGCTTCACCGATCTGCACCATCGGTCCAAATCTTCCCAAACGAGCATACACATTCCGGCCTGATTTAGGGTCAATACCAAGTAACCTCTCGCCCGTTGCCCTTTCGGAATTCTGCTCCGTATGAACCGTGGTCTGATGGAACGGTTTATAGAAACTATCAATCATTGACGTCCACTCCTTCTGACCTTCTGCAATTTCATCAAACTCCTTTTCTACCTGAGCTGTGAAATTGTAATTCAAAATATCCTCAAAATTCTCGACCAGAAAATCAGTCACTACCTTACCTATGTCTGTGGGAAACAACTTCTGCTTCTCGGTTCCTGAAATTTCCGTTCTGGTCTCCTCGGTGATCCCACCTTTATCCAAGACAATATAACCGTACTTGCGTTCTGCACCTTCTCGTGATTCTTTGACCACGTAATTACGAGCAATGATGGTGCTAATGGTTGGCGCATAAGTAGATGGACGTCCTATACCTAGTTCTTCGAGTTTCTTTACCAAACTGGCTTCTGTATATCTAGGTGGTGGCGTGCTGTATCTTTCAACACCTTCAATTTTTTTGACCTCCAGCTTCTGCCCGATCAAAACCGAGGGCAGTAGTCCTTTTTGGTCTTCGGTCTCATCGTCCGTTCCTTCCAAATAGACCTTTAAGAATCCTTCGAATGTGATCACCTCTCCCTGTGCCGTAAAGCCAAGTTCAGAATTAGAAACATCTACAGTAATTGTGGTTCTCTCAAGCTGAGCATCGGCCATTTGCGAGGCAACGGTACGTTTCCAGATCAGATCATATAATCGCTGGTGTGCGGCATCACCTTCCACCTTTTGTACTGACATATACGTGGGTCGGATGGCCTCGTGAGCTTCTTGTGCTCCCTTAGATTTGGAACTAAATCTTCTTGTTTGCGAGAATTTGGCTCCGTACAACTTTTCAATCTCTTCCTTGGCCGCATTCAATGCCAGATCTGAAAGGTTGACACTGTCTGTACGCATGTAGGTTATCTTTCCCTGCTCGTACAGATCCTGAGCGATCTTCATGGTTCGGGTAACTCCAAATCCAAGTTTACGACTTGCCTCCTGCTGTAGGGTTGAGGTGGTGAATGGCGCTGCAGGTGTTCGCTTGGCTGGCTTTTTCTGAAGGTCACTCACTGTAAAAACAGCTTCCCTACAGCTATTTATGAATTCTTTTGCCTCTGAACCAGTATCAAATCGTTTGGAAAGTTCAGCTTTGAATTCAGATCCATTCACATTGAAAAAAGCTTGCACCCTGTAAGCCGAAACGGCATTGAATGCTTCGACCTCACGTTCTCGCTCAACGATCAATCGTACTGAAACGGATTGAACACGACCCGCAGAAAGATTCGGTTTCACTTTTTTCCACAGAACCGGTGACAGTTCATATCCGACCAACCTGTCTAGAATTCTACGTGCCTGTTGTGCATTAACCAGGTCGACATTGATGGACCGTGGATTTTCAACAGCATGGAGAATGGCCGATTTTGTAATCTCATGAAAAACTATCCTCTTAGTTTTCTCCGACTTGAGCCCTAAAGCTTCTTGCAAATGCCAAGAGATGGCCTCTCCTTCACGGTCCTCATCCGAAGCCAACCAGACCATATCAGCCTCTTTACTGAGTTTCTTAAGTTCCTTGACGAGGTTTTCCTTGTCTTTAGGAATCACATAATCCGGTTTGTAATTGTTGTCGACATCAACCGAAAGTTTTTTGGATGGCAGGTCCCTGATATGCCCAAAACTTGACCTAACAGTGAAATCCTTACCTAGGAATCCCTCAATGGTCTTGGCCTTGGCCGGTGACTCAACAATTACAAGATTCTTCATATATCAGTTGCAGATTTACGGATTTGGGGCACAAAGAAAACCAAATAATGAAAGATCGGATGTTTACACACCCGCCATTGGCAAGGTTACAGTGAAGATCGCACCTGATGGTTTGTTGTCGCTTATGTCAATGGAACCGCAATGGCCCTGGACGAGCATCTTGACCAGATAGAGACCTATTCCCGTGCCTTTGGTCTGTCGTACCTCTTCGTTTCCCCTGCGGTAAAATCGCTCAAACACTTTGTCCTTTTCAAGATCAGGAATACCCGAACCGGTATCGGCAACTTGTAGGATGACCTCATTCGCATTCCCATTGACTGATACGATGACTGGGCTGGCCGCGCCATACTTGATTCCATTGTCAATCAGATTGATGAGTATACTCTGTAATGCCATTCTATCAGCTACGATATGATTGACACCACTGCTCACCATTTGAATTCGAAGTGAACTCGTTTCATCTGGGTAGTAATTGTTGAGTAACCAGCGAACGAATTCGGACAATTCCAACTTTTCTTTGGCCAAGGGTAGTTTCCCAGACTCGACCTTATTGACCAGCAGCAGATTTTCCACAAGTTTTTCCAACCGGTCAGAATCAGACAATGCTCGTGCATACAGCATTTTTCGCTTTTCCTCCGGAAGCTCTCTTGTCAAAAGCGTCTGCAATTGAAGCTTTACTGCTGCCAATGGCGATTTAAGTTCATGCGTTACCGATAGCAGAAAGTTCTTTTGTTGCTCGGCCAAGTGCAATTCTTTGACAATGCTTCTGCGCACGGCCCAAAAGCCCATCAGCAGTATGGAAACGAAAACGGCACCTTCCCCTAGAACCATCCATATCCGCAATGTGAGTTTTTGATCGAGATCTGCTTTCTGGATCATCATTTCCGGTGCAGCCAATCCTGACTGTTGGAGCAATTCCAACTTCAGCTGATAGATCTCCGAATTGAGATTGACCAACATATAGGCCCACCAACAGAATTGTAGCAGAACGTAGGTGCCAAGTAAATAAAAGAGCACCGCCTTGGGTGCTCTTTTCTTCAGTGATTCTAAAATGGCGGGCATCAATGTAGATCGACCAATGGTCCTTGTTCTAACGCGAACCGGACCAGCCCGACCACGTTCTTAACTCTCAATTTCTTGATGAGATTGCGCTTGTGGGTTTCTACCGTTCGCAAACTGATATTGATGCAGTCGGCAATTTCTTGATTGGTGTATTCTTTGGCAACAAAATGAAGCACTTCCTTCTCTCGCGAACTAAGTACTACGTCTACATCCGTTTCCTGACTATCCGCAGTAATGGAGTTGGTCATGATATCCAAAACCTCCTGACTGAAGTAGTTCTCCCCTCTCACCACAGTTTCTATGGCCTTGACTAATTCTGTATGCGAAGCACTTTTAAGCAAATAGCCCGATGCGCCAGCCTTTAGCATTCTTCTGATCACTTGAACCTCTTCGTGCATGGAAAAGGCAACAACTTTCACATTTGGCCAACGCGATTTTATTTCCTCCGTAGTTACAACGTCCAACTTGCCGTCCATGTTGATATCCATCAGCACAACATCAGGCACTTGTTTTTCAACGAACTTCAATGCCTCAGCGCCATTGCTTGCTTCATAGGTCACTTCTATGTTACTGGTATTGTTGAACAAGGAAACTATTCCACCTCTAAGCATGGGGTGATCATCGACAACCAGGAGTTTTACTTTGCTCATTCCAATGATTTTGGTACTTCAATATTAATAAGAGTACCTGAGTTTTTGGCACTTTCCACGTCAATCTCTCCTTTTATCATGTTCACTCTTGATCGTACATTTCTCAATCCGATGCCATTGGATATTCCCTCACGTTCGAATCCGACCCCGTCATCTTCGACCGTAAGATTGAGGGTATCTCCATAATCCATCAGGCTCACATACACGTGCTTGCATTTTGAGTGTTTCTGAACATTGTTCAGCAATTCTTGCGTGATCCTGAATAGATTCACTTCTATTACTTGATCATAACGAGGCTCTAGGTCAATGTGATTGAATGATACTACCATGCCGGTCCTATCCTGCAGATTGGTACAGGTCTGGTTCAGTGCTTCCTTCAGTCCAAAACCTTCAAGAACATCCGGCATCAGATCGTGTGATATATTCCTAACTTCCTTTATGGCAGACTGAAGATTGTTGTTCAGGTCGGCCAATTCTTCGGCCATGTGATCGATACGTTTTTGGTCTGCTGCCTCTTTAATCTGGGATACCTGAAGCGCTATGGCCGAGAGCACCTGGCCGATACCGTCATGCAGCTCTGCTCCAAGTCGCTTGCGCTCCTGCTCCTGACCCTTCAGCACAGCATTCATTTCCGACCTTTCCCTATTACGCTCCTCGGTCACGTCCCGGATTATCAGAATTGCCTTGTAGAACTTGCCTTCCTGAAACTTTGCCAAGTACTTGTTATAATATGTTCTGAGCGTTCCATCCGGTCCCTTGAAACTGGTTTCAACTTCAAAGTCGGTACCATTAGATCTTAACTTTTCAAAACGTGCCTTTACAAGTTTCAGCACTTCTGGGTCCGGATAATGATTGAAAACGCTTGAGCCGATGATGTCTTCTCTGGCCATCCCTTGGGTAGTTTTATTCACGGACTCTACAATTCCGTCTTCGCTTATGGTTGCTATGTAATCTTCTACGTTATCGAATACGAGGCGAAGCTGATGTTCAGACTGGAGCAGTTTCAATTCCTGTTCTCGTTTTTCTGTCCGGTCTCTAATCAATGATTGGATGTATGTCTTTTCTCCTTCCAATCGCTTGACAAATCTCACCTCTACCGGTATTTCGGTACCGTCCTTACGAAAAATGGTGGTATCGAATGTTTGAGGGTCATTGACCTGTAACTGAGCCAAGAATGATTGATATGACCTTCCTTTCCATCGCGGATCAATATCTGCTGCGGCCATATTCAGAAGTTCTTCTCTCGAATAACCGAGCATGTCGCTGGCCACCTGATTAACATCCAGAATCCTCTGATCGCTGTCGTGAAAGAAGAAAGCATCTCCTGAATTGAGAGACAAAGACTCAAAACGTTCCTGCGTAAGCTGTGATTCTTTCTCGGCCAAGACTTTGGACGTAACATCAATTGAGCAACTGAAAAAACCGACAACTTCCCCGTTATCCGCATAGTCTGGAGCCAAAGCCACGTTGAAATAGTGGCGTTTTCCATCTGCGAAAACTCCTTCGTACTCGTAATCGACAAGCTTTCCGGAAAGTACCTCTTGGAAAAAAGGCTGTAGTTTATCAACCTCAGCAACTGATATGACTTCCGCAATGCTTTTACCTTCCAATTTCCTTGGGTCCAGATCCATATTCCGATAAAAATCATTGAGAAATCTATACCGAAGGTCCTTTGATACGCGAGCAATGTAAATGGGAATTGAATTAAGCATATACCTAGTATCTGCCTCCATCCGTTCCAACATTTTACTGGAGCGGGCCAATTTCGCCTCAGCCCGTTTGCGCAATTCAATTTCCCGTTTCTGAGAAGCCTGTAGCATTCGGTTCTCAATGAATCGGGCAGCGTGCTCTGCCAGGTCGCGCATTCTTACCAGTTCACCTTCCGAAATCGGGCTCTGATGACTAAGCCTTGTAAGGTCCAATGTTCCCAACACCTTTCCATGGCTTCTGAGTGGCAGATAAGCAAACGAACAAGGAATGATCAATGGATTCACTCCCGCATCAATCGTCTTTTTCTTAAGATCGGCCGGCAACCGCGAAACAAAAAACTCCTTACCCGTTTCAACCACCGAACCGACCATTCCCTCGCCAATTTCGATCTCGCGTTTTACCAGCATGGCCTCAAGGGCGGCTTTTACCTCCTTATTGTAATGATGTATAGATACCAACTCGATCTTATTGGTATCCGCATTTAACAATTGTATGTCGGAAACCACATCAAAGAAATCGGTGATCCGTTCGCACAATTGCTGTAGTACAACCGAAAGATCGGACTCAACATCGGCTAGAAGGGATGACAATTCCAACTTGAATTCGGCCCAGCGTTTTTCTTCAGCATTACGTTCCTCAGCCAATGAACGAATCTCTTCAAGGGCTTTCTGCTGTTCTTTTAGCAGCACATTTTCAACGAAAATGGAGAGGTATTCTGCTAGTCCACGGATACGTTCAACCTCAATGTCCGAAAACCTCTCATTGCCGACCAAGCGTGTTAAGTTCAAAGAGCCCAAAGTTGAACGTGAGCCATTAATAGGAACGTAAAGAATTGATACCGGGACGATCTTAGGGTTTATTTTTGCCGGCCCAACCCTCATCTCATCTGGAACGTCCTTTATCAGGATTTCCTTTCCTGTTTCTATAACAGAGCCAACCAATCCCTCGCCCTTCCTTACTTCAACTGTACTGAAAAGACCCATGATCGTCTCCCGTACTTCAAGATCGGTATGGTACACGGCCACAGGTTCAACTATTCCTTTTGACCTATCGAGTATCGATATATCGCAAACAGCCGAGAATTGAACCGAAATCAGCTGCGAGAAATCCTTTAAGACCGTTCTAGGTGTCTTATCTGGTTGGGCAAGTAAGGTTGCGGCTTGGAGGAGAAACTGGTTAAACTTGTTCTGCCGATCCAGTTCCTCAGCCAATCTCATCGCAGAAACATCACGGATAACCCCAATAATAAACCTGTTTCCTTGCTTATCTGTAAATCTGGTCTTTCTGGTTGAAATCGTTTTGGTTTCTCCACCTCTAATTGTAAGTGATTCTTCAATCACACTTTCAATTCCGTCAGACAAAACCTGCTTATCTACTCTCAGAAAATGTTCTCGCTCATCTGGAGGAACATCCTCTGCCAGAGTTTTGCCAAGTATCTCTTTTTGAGTTCGGCCAAAGAGGCTACAAAATGCATCGTTAACGAGAATAAGCCTACTCATACTGTCCTTTACAAACACGGGGTCGCCCATGGAATTGATAATGGCACGAAGATCCTCTTCTACCAATTCCCCTTCTTCCTTGAAAGTAACCTGATTCCCTTTGCTCTTGAAACTCACCTCACGAAGGTAGTACGGAAACAAAAAAGCCCACTCACTGAGCGGGCTTTTCTGGTGGTACCAGCTGGGGTCGAACCAGCGACACACGGATTTTCAGTCCGTTGCTCTACCAACTGAGCTATGGTACCTCGTTTTGAGGGCTGCAAATGTAAAAATATTTCGAAATCCGAATAAGTCATTTCAAAGTTGCCGCCCACTATAGTTACCTTTGAACAGATGCATTTGGCTGTAGATATCGGTAATTCCAGGATCAAATGGGCCCGCTTTGACGGAAGAAATGTGCTGGAATCCGGGATGATCCCCGAGTCTGACCTTAGTGCATTGCAGAACTTGTTTCAATTTCACCGAAACGATAATATTTCAATGTCTTCGGTGGTGAAGCTTTCTCAACCTTTGCTCGACCTATGCCACGAATACCGTGCTTCCATTATCGATTTCAGATCCAATTTTCCAATAAAGAATAACTATCACACTCCGGAAACATTAGGTATAGACAGGCTGTGCGCGGCCATTGGCGCTCATGGTCTGTTTCCGAATCAGCCAACATTGGTTATAGATATTGGCACTTGCATCAAGTATGAATTCGTGACAGAATCTGGTTCTTACGAAGGCGGCAACATATCACCAGGTTTACAGATGCGGTACGATGCGCTCAACAACTACACATCTAAGTTACCGGCACTTAAACCTGAGAAGATAGTTGGGCCCATTGGCAGATCAACAAACGAAGCGTTGCGCTTGGGAGTCCAACAAGGAATATTGTTTGAGATACAGGCAATGATCCATACGATGGAAGCGTTACACCCACACTTGAAAACTGTGGGAACCGGTGGTGATCTACCCTTTTTTGTAAATGACCTTAAAACTCACATCTTTGCGGACCTTTTGCTCGTACTACGAGGCATAAATGAGATTTACCTACACAACGCTTAGACGGTCACTGTTTTTTCTGATGCTCACCTGCTTGAACGGATGGGCATTTTTTGCGTGGTCGCAACCTGCCAACAATTCTCCGTATGCACGTTATGGATTGGGAAATTTGAACAACGGTGTCAATGTACGCTCTGCTGGAGTTGGCGGCATGAGCGTTGCTATGCGGGAAGATAGCATTCCGTACCTGGTCAACTTCCTGAATCCTGCATCATACACTTCCATAGGATTCACGGCATTCGATATAGGGGTTTATGGAAACGTTGCAACTATATCGTCTAACACGCAGCAGCAGAATGTGAACAAGGCAAACCTTTCCTACTTCGCTTTCGGGTTTCCTGTGCTTACCGTGCGGCAGAAAATGAAACGCGACACTTCTGTTGCAATCGAAGAAGGCCGGAACGTCTTTGCAGAGAACAATAGACGAGTAGTTTGGGGTGGCGCTTTTGGTCTGCGTGAGTTCAGTAGCGTCAACTATTCGGCAAGTGATTCCAAAGTGGACACCTCGAGTCTTTACGGGAATGTTGACTACAGCTTTCAGGGAGATGGCGGAGTGAACCAATTCTTTGTTGGAATCGGCCTTTCGCCCGTTAAAAATCTGTCGATCGGGATCAATGCCTCATACTTGTTCGGAAGGTTGAATCGAATTCAACGTCTGGAGTTTCAGGACGACAACTACTTCAACGTCAAGTCAGAGAGGTACACCGATGTAGGAGGTTTCTACTTTGATTATGGTGCTCAATACACGCTTGGCATAAAAAAAGGACAAGACGTGCTAACCTTCGGAGCCACTTTTGCTCATCCTATGAAAGTGCGTGCCAACAGCACCATTTTTGGAAGAACTTATAAGGTTTCTGCCTTAGGCGAAGACGTGATCAAGGACACCATCATCAACTCCACTATTAAGGGTGGCCACATAACCATGCCATGGAAAGCTGGCTTTGGACTAACGTGGAAGAAAAGCGAGAAATGGCTGTTCGGGGTAGAACACACGCAAGAACTCTGGAGCACCTATCGCGATGTGGACGGCAAAAATGATTCATTGGCTGATGCGTGGAAGACCATTGTAGGGATTGAATTCAAACCTTCAATACCAGAAACCAACCGTGGATTTTGGGCATACTTCGGAAAGATGCATTATCGGCTCGGTGGCTATTATGGAATGAGCCAATTCAAGGTCAATAGCACACAACTTCCAGATTATGGCATAACTCTTGGTTTTGGTTTCCCACTGAGAAGAACAAGGGCCGGAGCCAACAAGTACATTCAAAGCATGATAAACTTTGCTGTAGAATGGGGACAGAGAGGAACAACAGACAAAGCTCTTCTGTTAGAGAACTATTGGAACTTCAAACTTGGATTCACTCTTAACGATAGATGGTTTATAAAACGCAAATACGATTAATTATGAAGAACATCAGTTTTACACTTACCAACGTTTCAATCATCGTAGCTGTACAACTGCTTACCCTAACAGGATTTACGGCAAAAGCGCAGGACGAAAAATTCGGGTCTGATCCCGACAAATGCAAAGAGAACATATCTCTTTACAGGGAATACTTTAAGCAGGACAACTTTGCAGATGCAATAATTGGCTGGAGATGGGCCTTCCTGAATTGCCCAGAAGCAAGCAAGAACATATTGATCAACGGCACTAAGATCATCCAATTTCAAATAGAAAAGCATAAGGAAAACCCAGAATTGAAGAAAGCTTATCTGGATACGCTTTGGATGATCCATGATAAAAGAGGCGAACTGTATCCTGAGGAAAAAGGGGCTTCCATGGGCAGGAAAGGAATGGACCAATATGAATATGCCGGAGATGACTTTACCCTTGCATACACCACATTAATGGAATCGATGAAGATCGATGGAAATGCGACAGACCCTTACGTACTCATGCGGTTGTACATGGCCGGAATGCGAAGATTGGTTGACAAGCAGTTGGAAATGGACGTCCTTTACGATCTGTATGATCAGCTTGCAACAATTCTGGATCATCAACGCAAGAACACAACAGACGAGAAGGAATTGGCCAAGATCAACAAGGCGCAAGAAGTACTCGATCAGAATTTTGAGCGAATTGCTAAGGAAGACCAATACATCGAACTGATGAAACCAAAGGTCGATGCAGCACCAAACGATGCTGACCTGTTGGAAAAAGTGACCAGCATGATGGCCAAAAGAAATTGGCTGAACAGCGAATTCTACTTGGAAGCTTCAGAAAAGTCTTACAAACTGAAACCATCAACTGTTGCCGCCTATAACCTATATGAAGGTTACGCCAAAAAAGGGAAGAACGATCAGGCTACAAAATACTTGGAAGAATCTATTTCTTCAGAAAAGGATAATAACGAAAAAGGGATCAAACTCTTGAAATTGGCCAAACTCTATGCGGCCGATAACAAATACAGTGCAGCGCGTTCAAAGGCACAGGAAGCTGCCGGATTGAAATCTGGATGGGGTGAACCTTTCATCTTCATTGGCGAACTGTACATGAGCACATCATCTAGCTGTGGCGATAACGCCTGTAATCAGAAATATGGATTCTGGGCGGCTGAGGACATGTTTGCCAAAGCAAAGGCCGTGGATGCCTCCATGACCGATGAGGCCAATAAGAAGATCGCTTCGTGCAAGAAGTATTACCCGACCGTGAAAGATTGTTTCTTCTTTGGACTGCAGGCCGGTGACAAGGTTACGGTCGGGCCATGGATCGGTGTGGAGACCACAGCCCGTTTTGCGGACTGATCAACTCCATATGAATTCTTTTGAAAAGGTGAAGATGCAAACGCGTCTTTACCTTTTTCTTTTGCCGGCAATTTTCCTGAACACAGGTTGTGTGAACGATCTGGAAGAAGTGAATGCCATAACGGAGTCAGAGTTTCTGCCCGTTGAGGTAGCAGACAGCATACAGATCATATACTCTGATTCCGCACGCCTGAAGGTGATTCTGGAAGCGAACCCTCTTGAACGATTCTTAGGTGAAAAACCAGATCGGGAAATGACCCGGGGCGTTCATGTGCGGTTCTACAATAATCTCGGAATGGTTGAGTCAGAGCTGCGATCGAACTATGCCGTCAGTCATGAGAATTCAGACATAATGGAGGCCAAAGAGGACGTGATAGTGGTGAACAAAAAGGGCGAAACCTTGAATACTGAACATTTGATCTGGGAAGAGAAGACCGAAAAGATCCATACCGAAGAATTCGTGAAGATCACAACCCAAGATGAAGTAATTTTCGGTCATGGTTTCGAGTCCAATCAGGATTTTACCAAATATCGGATCAAGAAAATAAAAGGAACAATAAATCTGAAAGAAGATGCTGAGAGTACTGAAGGTCCTTGAAATGGCATGGCTGCTCATTGGTCTGTTCTCCATGATAATGGGAGCGTATCAGTTCAATCAATTCGGCTGGGATTCATCAAAATGGTTCTTTGGAGGAACTCTCGTTGCCGGTATCTTCTATGCATTCAGAAGAAGGCAACGCAAGAAGTTCGAAGAATCTGAAAAAAACGGGCCGGCAAATTGAGCTACCTTATTGCCATACTTATCTGCCTTGTGCTCTCTGCCTTTTTCTCAGGTATGGAGATCGCATTCGTTT
>JBJOHR010000002.1:0-7156 GCA_046047575.1 Bacteroidota bacterium
CCGTTTTTTATTTCAGCGTCTCCAGGATCTCCTGTGCCGCCTGAGCAATCACGGTCCCCGGACCGAACACGAACGCCACCCCGTTCTCAAACAGGAAGTCGTAATCCTGATGCGGGATGACGCCACCTGCCACCACCATGATGTCCTCACGGCCGTAGTTCTTCAATTCCTGAATAACAGCAGGAACCAAGGTTTTGTGCCCACCCGCGAGGGAACTCACACCCACGATGTGCACATCATTCTCCACAGCCTGCTTGGCCACTTCCTTTGGCGTTTGAAACAACGGTCCGATATCCACATCAAAACCGATGTCGGCAAAGGATGTGGCAATGACCTTGGCGCCACGGTCGTGGCCGTCCTGCCCCATTTTGGCAACAAGGATTCGCGGACGCCTTCCCTCCTGCTTGGCAAATGCATCTGCCGCTGCCTGAGCTGCTATGAAATCTTCGTTCTTTTTCACCTCGCCCGAATATACACCCGAAATGGAACGCACCACGGCCTTATAACGCCCGAAGACCTTCTCCATGGCGTCAGATATCTCTCCCAACGTAGCGCGCTTCCGAGCCGCATCCACTGCTAATTCCAACAGGTTTTCTTCGCTGGTCTCGGCACATTTGGTAATGGCGGCCAACGCAGCCACAACGGCCTTTTCATTGCGCTTGGCCTTCACCTCTGCCAATCGCTTAAGTTGCCCTTCGCGCACCGCGTTGTTGTCCACATCGCGGATGTCAAGCTGTGTTTCCTCGTCCAACTGATAGCTGTTCACACCCACGATCACTTCCTCTCCACTGTCAATCCGCGCCTGTTTCCGAGCAGCCACTTCTTCAATCCGCATTTTCGGAAGTCCCGTTTCGATGGCCTTGGCCATACCTCCTAGTTCTTCAATTTCCTGAATAAGGGTCCAAGCCTTCTCGCAAAGCTCATTGGTCAGTTTCTCCACATAATACGAACCGCCCCAGGCATCAATACTCTTACAAATGTCCGTCTCGTTCTGAATGAAAAGCTGCGTATTCCTCGCTATCCGTGCCGAATAATCGGTCGGCAAAGCAATGGCCTCATCCAACGAATTGGTGTGCAAGCTTTGCGTTCCACCGAACACGGCCGCCATGGCTTCCATATTGGTGCGCATCACGTTATTGTAGGGGTCCTGTTCGGTGAGACTCCAACCGGAAGTTTGGCAATGGGTTCTCAAAGCCATGCTCTTCTCCAGTTTCGGGTTGAATTGCTTGACGAGCTTCGCCCAAAGCAAACGGCCCGCACGCATCTTGGCTATTTCCATGAAGAAGTTCATGCCAATGCCCCAGAAGAAGCTGATGCGTGGCGCAAAATCATCAATGTCCAACCCTGCCTTCAGGCCAGTTCGGATGTACTCCAAACCATCGGCCAAGGTGTAGGCCAGTTCAATATCGGCTGTGGCACCTGCTTCATGCATGTGGTAACCCGATACGCTGATGCTGTTGAACTTGGGCATCTTCTCTGCACCGTACTTGAAAATATCTCCTACGATGCGCATGCTTGGCGCAGGCGGATAGATGTAGGTGTTGCGCACCATGAACTCCTTCAGGATGTCGTTCTGAATGGTACCGACCAGTTGATCGGGCCTGACGCCTTGTTCTTCTGCAGCAACTATGTAGAACGCCATGATGGGCAGCACTGCCCCGTTCATGGTCATCGAAACGGACATTTCATCCAATGGAATCCCATCGAAGAGGATCTTCATATCCTCCACCGTGTCAATGGCCACGCCTGCCTTTCCCACATCGCCCACCACCTTTTCGTGGTCACTGTCATAGCCGCGATGCGTAGCAAGGTCAAAAGCCACGGAAAGACCCTTTTGTCCGGCTGCGAGGTTCCTTCGATAAAAGGCATTGCTCTCTTCGGCTGTGGAAAAGCCCGCATACTGCCTTATTGTCCAAGGGCGACTGACATACATGGAACCATAGGGCCCACGCAAGAAGGGCGCTACACCCGACACGAAATCAATGTGTTCAAGGTCTTCTATCTCGACCTTATAGTTATCTGCCGTTACCGGAATTCCCTCTGGCGTATCGAAGAGTTCGCCTGCTTCGGTCGATTCCAACTCTACGGAGCGGAGATAATATTCGGTGTCTTTAAAATCTGGTTTCATAGTATATGGTTTAACCGCAAAGACGCGGAGATAACGCTGAGAAGGCAAAGAATTCCTTCGCGCTCTTTGCGAAAAAACTTTGCGCCTCTGCGGTTAACTATCCTCATCCTCCACTTTATCGTTCGATTCTTCGAATGGCGATGGAAATTTATTCGTACCGATCAGCACGCGCTCCAGTTTCTCCACTTCTGAATAGTAGGCCTCATCCGTCTTGGCAAATTCATCTTCTAAGAAACCATCTGAAGCACAGACAGAATAACCTCCGCGCTCCTCAATTTCCAAGAAGAAATCCCATGCCTTTTTGCCCAGTATATCCGTAAGGTGCTCTACATAGTAGCTTCCGGCTGTGGGGTCAACCACCTGATTCAACCGTGCCTCCTCCTTCATCAGATGCTGCGTGTTGATGGCCATTCTATCGGCCAATTCGGGTTCGTCCTGTCTGAAGGGGTTGACCGTCAGGCTATCCACCCCACCCATCACCGCACTCATGGCCATGGCATTCTCGCGTAGCAGATTCACGGGCGTGTCTAAGCTGCTCAGGTGGCGTTCTCCAGTTTGAGCATGCACCCACGTTTTCCAGCGTTTGCTTGACGCTCCGTGCTGTTGCATGACGCGCGCCCAAAGGAAGCGCATCAGGCGAAACTTGGCTATTTCAGGCAGGAATGAATTGCCAACGGCCAGACTGAAGCCAATGTTATCCGACACCTGTTCGAAGGAGAGACCATTCTTGCGTAGTCCGTTCAGCAATTCGTTGCCCCAAGCAAGAGAAGCCCCCAACTGCTGCGATATATTGGCGCCCTTCATGTAAAACTGCTGGCAATCAAGCCCTAAGGCACCGAAAGCATGACGGTCGTTATCCTTGATGATGGCTGTGGCCAGATCGGCATTCATATCGGTAAACCAAAAGCCGCCCATCAAATTCTCGGCTCCAAAATCGTTCTTCTCTGTCCAATCAAAGTAATCTGCTTGGAAACGGAGTGTGTTGTAAGCGTTCGTGAACGATACCGCTATGGCATCTACCACCACGCCATCAAACAGCGTGTCAAAATCATCGCGGGCAAAATCGTGTCTGTTCAGGTCGATGGTCACGGCCTGTGCGCCCAGCGAGAGCTTATGTAGCAACTCCGAATTGGCATCTTCCACATCTTCCACACGGATGTCGGCACAGATCAACCAATCATTGTTCTGCCCGTCAAAACGCAGCGGACGGATGCTATGCCCGTACATCGGCAGCTTCTCCGTTTCGGCCCTGAAATAGGCGGGTCTGGCCTGAAAGCCATCGCTCTCCAGCCAGAGTCTCATCTCATTCACATTGGTTCCATTCAGCTCCTTTTCGGTGAGTTTCTTCCACTCATCCAAACGTGGCACTTTGAATTCTTCAAACAGTTTAGGCATGGTTCAAATGTAGAGAATTAGGGATGAGCGAAAAGACCTAAAAAAGACCTCCGAGGTTTCAGAAACCTCGGAGGTCTTTTGCCTTAGGAATTGACCCAGTTCCCGATGATCTTCAGGCCTTCTGGAGTAAGCAGGCTCTCGGGGTGGAACTGAACGCCACACACGTTAAAGGTGCGGTGGCGAATAGCCATCACCTCTCCTTCATCGTCAGTTGAGGTAACCCGCAAAACGGACGGAACCGTTTCCTTGTCAATGACCCACGAATGGTAGCGGCCCGTTTCGAAACGCTTTGGAATTCCTTTGAACAGCAGATCTTCTTGAACGATATTGACAGGAATGGCCACGCCATGATGTACCTGATTCAGGTTTTTGAGGCTGGCTCCGAAGGCTTCGCCAATGGCCTGATGACCCAAACAAACCCCAAGGATTTTCTTGGTTGGGGCGTAATGCTGGATAAGTTGTGGCATGATGCCGGCATCCTTGGGTAATCCGGGACCGGGTGAAAGGACAATGGCATCGAATGCTTCGACTTCGCTCAGTGCAACGGCATCATTTCTAATAACCGTCACATCATTACAGAACTGCTCCACGTAATGCACCAGATTGAAGGTGAAACTGTCGTAGTTATCGAGGATGAGTGTGCGCAAATTTGATGGTGTGCTGATTTGATGATGTGCGAATTGCAAATATGCGAATCATGAAAGGTGAAACCTGAAGTATGAAATCCGAAATTCGAAACCGTTTCGTGCTTAGTGCTTCCCTCTTTCGGTTTCGTGCTTCTGATTTTCGTACTTAGTGCTTCCCTCTTTCGGTTTCGTGCTTCTTTATTTCGATTTTAGTGCTTTCAATTCTTCATCTATGAAAAAAGTCATCCATACTGAAAAGGCACCCGCGGCCATCGGTCCCTACAGCCAGGCTATTCTTGTAAACGGCTTTCTGTACACGGCCGGTCAGGTGGCGCTCATTCCCGGAACAGGAGAACTGGACATGGCCAACATTCGAACAGAGACCACCCGCGTGATGCAGAACCTGAAAGCCATTCTCAGCGAGGCCGGAATGGACTTTTCTCATGTGGTGAAGACGAGCATTTTCCTATCCAGCATGGACCTTTTTGCCGAGGTGAATGCCGTGTACGGCTCCTATTTTGCAGATGGCACTGCACTTCCAGCCCGGGAGACCGTTGCCGTGGCAGGATTACCCAAGGGTGTGAACGTAGAGATAAGCATGGTGGCGTTCAAGGGCTAACCTTGAGAAATCGGGCAGAACCCGACTCGGTGCGCAACAGGTACATTCCTTCGGGTAGGAAAGCTACATCCAAGACAGTGGTTACGCCCGTAGATTGCTGCCACACCATTTGGCCTTCAATGTTATAAATTGCCAAGGGACCGGAATGAGCAACATTCAATTGCAGCTTATCGGTAAGGATGTTTGAACGCATGATGTTGGTCTGCTCCTCACCAATTCCTACAAGGCTCGGTTCAACATTCAATACATAACCCGTAATATCTCCATGAGCAGGAATCCCCACAGACCATGCCTCAACATGAATGAACAGTGGATAAGAACCTTCCAGTTTCTGGTAAACCAGATTATTGGTTATCTGTAGGCAAATGGGTGTTCCACCAGGAATCGGGCCAGCAGTTGGATACACTTGATATTCGAATGATGGCGGCAAACCATCTATTCCTGTGATGAAAAGGCTATCGAGTGGCAGCACAAGATTCAGCATATCTACAAACGTATCCGTAGGTATGTACATCTGAACAGTAGCCTCATACGCGCTTGTGTAATAGGCCGTAGGAAGATTGACAAGCGTGTCGGGTTCTGCCTCAAAATGAGGTCCGCCAAGGTTGGGCACACATTGCGCCATGGAAAGGGAAACGGACATTGAAACCAGCAGAAAACAGATGATCCGTCTCATTAGAATCCCCTCTTGGTCCAAACACGGTAGTTCTGCTGCTGATCTTCGCTGGCATCTTTGAGCTTCTGCGGCCAGCGGGTCCGATAATAGCGTTCATCCGTTGGAGTCAGCTCAACTTTCCGGGTGTCATCTCCCGAATTGATGGTAAGGGTTATGGTCTCTTCCTGAAAGTACTTGCACCACTCTTTCAGATTACCGAGCACGCGGATACCGTTGATAGAAAGGATCTCATCGCCCAATTGGAGGTGAGCGCGGTCGGCAATGGAACCTGGTGCAATGTCGGTGATCCTTGCAGAGCGTTCTTTGATGTATTCCACCTTGAACCCGAAACGATTTTCGAAGTACAGTCTAGATCGGATGTCCTTTACTTCCAAGCCAACATACGCCAACAGTTCTTTCAGTTCAGATTCAATATCCTTGGTTCCGTAATAGTAATCGGCAAAGAAATTGGCATAAGACCGGCCGCTCACCTCCTCCACTGCGTTCTGATAATCCGCCTCGGTGTAGCCCTTTCCTGTTTTTCCGAATCGCTCGTACAGCGATCGCATCACGGTAAGAATGCCGCTCTTGTTGTTCGTGTCACGAAGTATGGAAAGGTCAAGCATCATTGCTAGCAGCGCACCTTCGTTGTAAATGGATGTCTTACGGTCTGGAATTCCTTTCTCGTAACCGTCCAGCCAAGTGTCGAACGAACTGTCGGCCACAGAGAGATTCAGTCGTCCGTAATTATGAAAGTGCTTCTGCAGCAATTGATGGACGTTCTTGAAGAATTCGAATTCGCTGAAACAACCTGCCTGATATAGAAAGAGGTCGCCAGCGTAAGTGGTAACCCCTTCGGCCACATAACCCAAGCGTGTGTAATTTTCCTGGGAGTAATCGTAAGGAAGCATCTCCACAGGTCGGAGTGCTTTAACGTTCCATGTATGAAAAAGCTCGTGCGAACTGATGCCTAGAAACTCATCGTACAGCACGGGCTTCAGGATATCGTAACTTGGGCCTAGCGTAATGACCGTGGAATTACTGTGTTCCACACCATGATACGTTTCATACGTACGGATCTGGAATAGGAAATGGTATTCCGACACGGGAAATCCACCCATCACATTGATCTGTTCCTTCGAGAATTTCTTGAAGTCATGAATGATCCGATCCCATTCCACCTTGAATTCGCCCTGAAACCAAACGTGGAACAACACCCCTTCTACCGAATAGCTGTTATGCTGTAAACCTGCCGAAGCAATGAACGGGCTATCGGCCAACTCATGAAAATCCTTCACTTCGAAGGTGTTTTTGGCAATAGACCTCATTCCTGTTGCTACAGACCAGTCTGACGGAATGTCGAGCTCCAAAGTGGCCGGTTCATTGATCCATTCTGGCACGTACATGCAGCAATTTACGGGGTTGACGTACAGCTGTTTTTCGCTTACGTAGGTGCTGCCGGCATTTATCTCGTTTGCGAAATAATTGTAGGCTACCTTGATGCGCTGGTGCCCTTGGCAGTCCACTTCCCAAAGATCTTTAGTGAGCTTGCGGAAGGACAAAGGCTCATCGTTCATAGTGAAAGCGGCAAAGCGCTGTACGTTTTTGGCAAAGTTGGCCAGCTGGTATCGGCCGGGACGCCAAGCTGGCAGTTGCAATTGTAGTTTGGGCTGATCAAGGCAGGAAAAGATTATTTCCACGTCCACAAAATGGCGGTGTGGCTCCGCATAAAT
>JBJOHR010000003.1:0-8153 GCA_046047575.1 Bacteroidota bacterium
AGGGTTCCGTTTGAAGAGGTGTATCATAAGATCTGAAGGAATTCGCATCCAATTTATACAGCTTCAAAACCGTTTAGCTTTGGGGTATGAAATACCTCGCTGTCCTTTTTATCGCGGCCATGCTAGCATGCAGTGCTTGCAAAACCGCAAAGCTGAGTGGGGTACAACAGAATACCGTTGCTGATGTGGATTCAGCCCTATCCACAAGACTAACACCCAAATTTCCGGCAGACTATTACATAGACCAAGGCGTAAAGTACTTCCTCACTATGGAGTCTTCGGTACCGATCAAGGTCAAACCCGAATATTCCGATCTGGTTATCCGCTGGGAGTGGCATCCTTGGCTCTTGCTAACGGGCTACAAGCGCAGAAACCTCATCGATACCGATATTCTTCTCAAATTGTACCCTACCAAGTACGATACCATCGATTGCCAGTACTTTGAACAACAGCCTTTCTGCCGCTGCCATGTCATTTTCAATTACAGCGGTACGCGTATTCCCATCTATGAGGAATTCACCTTTAATGATCAGGGAGAGATCACCTTCATTGAAGCTTGGTCAGACTTTCCGAGTCTGTTGCCCATGGATACCACCGACTATTGGGCAGAAGGCGATAATGTGAACCGTCTGTCCACCCGTGTGCCGGGCCTTGGGAATAACGAAGGACGCATAGATCGCAAAGCCGATTGGATGCTGCGTGCTGCCGAAACAGACACGGTGCTGGCCGACATGCTGCAACGCCTCAGACGTCCATTCAATTCTTGGGTAAAGGAATATTCCAAACAAAAGGATGCGATGAAAGAGGCGCACCACCCACCACAAGGAGACAAATATCCTTACCGATAAAGGTTTACTCCCAGATCTTCTTCCAAGGTTTGGCTGCTTCCAACTGATAGGCGATGTCCAATAACATGGCTTCCTGTCCAAGATTGGCTGAAAGGAGCATGCCCATGGGCAGGTCTTCTTCCATGTAGTGTTGCACTGGCAACGAAATTGACGGCCCTCCTGTGGCATTGTGGTATGGCGTAAAGCAGGCCCATTTCTGAATTCGGTCAAAAAGTTCCTCATACGGCAGCGTCATACTCAGATAGCCAATGGCCGGAGGAACATGCGCTGTAGTAGGAGTGAGGATCATATCCAACCCAGATTGATTGAACATTCTACGGTACTGACGGAATGAGTTACGCAAACGCACAATGGATGCCGCTGTTCTGACCTTGTTCTGCTGGAAATGCTCCGACAGACCTTTGGTCAGACCCGAAAGTTCTGCTGGTTCATAATGCTCTCCAAAAACCTTTTTACCGTAACGTTCGAAATAGAAGCCACCAACACTCCACAGATTGGCAAAGTCATCGATGAAACGATCTTTTACTGGCAATGCAAATGGCACGATTTCGTGACCTAATGATGCCAGAAGCTTGGCCGTTTGTTGTACACCACGTGCTGTTTCTGGATCGGCACCCATTCCTTTAATGGAATCGGCTGTAAACCCAATTCGGTATTTTCTGTTCGATGGCCCCTCCACCAATCCGATATCCGGCAGCCTTCGGTTCTTGTAATACTTCTCGGCCTCGGCATAGAAATGCGCTGTATCGCGCACAGAACGACTTACAATTCCGTCAATGGCAATTTCTACGGGTTGACGTTTGAACTTGGCGGCTTTCAGCAATCGCCCGCGACTGGCTTTCAGCCCTACCAACCCGCAAGCTCCTGCAGGAATGCGGATAGAACCACCTCCATCTGCCGCATGGGCAATGGGTACAACTCCGGCAGCCACCAACGCGGCAGAACCGCCCGAAGAACCTCCAGCCGAGTGATCGGTGTTCCATGGATTTCTTGTGGCGTCTCCTTCGGGAAATTCGGTAGATGCAGTGAACCCGAATTCGGGCATGGTGCTCATTCCCAAACTCACAAATCCCTGAGCAAAAATCTGCTGAGCGATGGGGTCTGTGGTAGTAGCGGCCTTGGGTGTTTCCTTGTACGCACGCGTTCCATGATGAACGGGGACTCCTTCCACGTTCAGCATGTCTTTCAGGAACATAGGCACCCCAGCAAACGGACCGCTTGCTGTTACTGATTCTTTCAAAGCACGGTCGTACAGTTCCGTTACAATGGCGTTAATGTGAGGATTGACAGCCTTTGCTCTGCTGATGGCTGCATCAACGGCTTCCTTTGCGCTTATCTCTTTCTTTTGGATGCTCTCGGCCATGGCAACAGCATCTTTCTCTCCAAGGGCATCGTCTGCAAAAGCGTGCACCTTCTTCGTATCACTCATTTTATCAATTGGGGTTAGGACTGCTATAATAAGCTTTTGCCCGATTTATTGTTCGGGAAATGGATGAACGGTCAATTATTTTCTTCTGAAAACCGCTGGCGTGCCAATTGGTGCATACACCTCGTGCCACCTTCCTCCTTCAAACTCAGTTCCGTGGAAGTAGTGTGTCCAATTTCCTTCGGGGAAATAACCACGAACGGTGGTCTGTCCGCGCTCCGTAACGGGCAGTACTAAAAGGTCGTCCCCGACAAAGAATTGGTATTTCGTTTCGAGACAATTGGTGTCATTTGGGCAGACCAACCAGGGGTGACGGATGACCGGAACACCCGTTTCAGCAGCTTCTTTGATGAGTTTTTGGAAATAGCGCTTAAAATCCAGATGCATCTTCCCGAAACGGGCAAAGAACTCCTGTGTTTCATCATCGGTATAGTACTGAACCATGTCGTTTGGAAGAAGTCCTTCATGTGTTCGGAAGATGGGAGTGAAGGCTTCAAATTCGATCCATCGGTAAAGCACCTCTTTATCGCGTAGGTAATTCTTGAAGAACGGAAACTTGAGCGCTGTGTAACCGCCAATATCCGAATGGTTGATGGCCATGCCGCTCAAACCAGATGAAAGCATGGCGGTAATGGCAGAACCCAAGCCGTCATTCTCCCCAAAATCAACCATCTGATCTCCCGCCCAAAAGAGGGTGGAAATACCTGAAGAACCTGTAAACCCCGAACGGGAGAAGAATACCACTTCGCCCAATTTGCCTGCTTCTTCAATGGCCTCTCGGTTCACCTTGGCCCAATCGGCTGCAAAACGGTTGTGGTAATCTTTTGGGTCCTGTCCTGAATGCAATTTGCAATCGAACGGCAGCCACTCGGCAAAGTCGGCCATCCAACCGCTCAGGCCGTTACCGATCATGTTGGTTTTGATGATGCCTTTGATCCACTCTCGCGCTTGCGGATTGCTCAGGTCGATGATATAGCCTTTGAATCCACCGAATGGAATCAGATACGGAGAACCGTCCGTTCTGTGAATGATGTAGCCATTCTCCAAAGCTTCATTCGTCATATCGGTGCCTTCCAGCAGAAACGGGTTGATGTAACCCATCACCTTGATGTTCTGCGTATGCATCTCGGCACAGAATTCCATGAAGTTGGGGTAGTTGGTTTCGTCAGGTTTCCATTCCCACCGCAATCGAGAGCCGATGCTGGTCTGTTTCTTTCCCACCCAATCCTGAATCCAAATGGCGGAAACGGGATTACCGTGATCTTTCGCATCCTTCACCAGTTTTCGAACCCGTTCAGCACCACCCTGAATGCCCAAAATGGTTCCGTAGGTCCAATCGGGCAGCTCTGGCATTCGGCCTGTGTATTCGGTGATCTTTTGAATGAGTTCCTTGGGTGAATCGGCTTTGAAAATTTTAAGTCTCAGATTATCGTCATCAACCCAAATGCGCATACGACCCTTTTGCGTCAGGTCGACCTCAGAATAACAATCGTTCTCGATTAGGTATGCTTTATTGTCGGTTGAAAGAATCAGTGGAATAGGGCAGTAGGTACTCCATTCGTGTCCTCCAGCACCAACTAAATTGGCCGTTCGAGTGGCCAGCTTATCACCGCGACCGATGCCGTTTTCCTCCACCAGAAATGGAACATGTTTCCCTGTTAGCTCAACGTGAGAAAACTGCTCGCCACCACCGAAGAATCGTGTGTTTGTACCGACAGGTAAAGTGAGTTCGGTAATGCCAATGCCAGCGGTTTCGAGTGCCGAGACGACCAGCACGCTGCCATCAGCCGAATCCTTGCAGATGGTGCTTACAATGCCCTCCATGGGCTTGCCTATGCGCTTTACCTTGTAGGACCCCAATTTGCCATTGAATTGGAAATTGCCTTGATAAAAATTGACCTTGGGTTCCGATTGAGAGAAGACCAACAGTGGAAAGAAGATGAAGAAGAGGATGTAAATTCTCATTGATGCAACCAATTCTCTCTTCTTACCGCATAAACCAGCTCATCCTCAAACTGGCCATTCTTAAAAATGGTCTTCTCGAATTGTCCTTCAAGGACAAATCCGTTCTTTTCCAGCACGCGTTGCGAAGCCTTGTTGCTGCCGAATACTGGTGCGTAAACCCGTTCAATATCGTTTCGCTCAAATGCTCTTGTCACCATTTTAGCTATTACCCTCGAAATGATTCCTTGCCCCCAATAGGGTTCGGCCAGCCAATAGCCGATTTCGGCATTTTTCCTGTAAATATCCTTCTTGAAATGAATTCCTACACTCCCAGCGGCTTCACCATTTACCTCAATACAAATAACTAGGTCGGTTGTTGCTGTACAAACCATGTTCAAATAGGTCGTGCCATCCTCAATCGTATATGGATTTGGAAACCGGTCGGTCAGGTTTTTTGCTAGATTGAAGTTGTTGGCATACTTCACCAAGCTTGGTAGGTCGTCCATCGACCATGGGCGGAGTTTGAAATCTGTTGGCATCTGTTGGTTTGGCGTTGAAGATACTGTGTTCAGGCAAACGCTCACAACTGCAAGATCACCCGCGTTCCACTGGCTTGACCGTTCCCGTCTTTCAGGTCTTCAATTCGGATGGAAGCTTTTCCATCACTCTGGTTAATCAGCTTTATCCGTTCCTCTACGGATTTCAGGCCGAAAGACTGGTGATTTTCTCGGTTCTGATTGATCTCCTTCGAACGCTCGCGACCGATGCCGTTATCGGTTACGGTAACAGAAACCCCGTTTTCTCCAACGGAAGTAAATGCAACCGACAGTCGCTTTTCGCCTTTTCGGTGAAGCAGTCCGTGTTTGATGGCATTCTCCACGATCGGCTGAACCAGCATGGAGGGCAGCTTCCGATATTCCAATTCTTCAGGGCAATCGAGTTGGTAGTGGAATTCATCGCCCATGCGCTGCTTTTCAATGTCAAGGTAGAGTTTCAGCGTTTCCACTTCCTCTGCCACGGTCACGGTTTCTTTTTCAGAGAGGGAAAGGAAGGTGCGCATCAGGTCGCTGAAACGGCCAAGGTATTCTCCAGCCGCGTGGCGGTCATTGGTCATGATGTAGCGTTGCAGCGTGTTCAGCGCATTGAAAATGAAATGCGGGTTCATCTGTGCCCGCAACGCCTTCAGTTGGTAGGAGGTGAGTTGCTCCTTCATTCGGCTTTGCTCCAGTGCAATGACCGCTTTCTTGGCATTTACGCGCCTACGCCATTCAAAGAGCAGTGCGATGATCAGTAGTAAAAAAAGGAACAACAGAAGTCTGAACCACCACGTTTGCCAGAACGGTGGCGAAATTCTGAAGGAATAGGAGGCATGCTCTGCACTTTCTAGGCCATCCTCGTTCACGGCCAAAGCCTCAAATCGGTATTTCCCTGCGGGAAGATTGGCAAAGCTGATGCCTGGCACGCTGAACGAGGTCGTTTTCCAACTGTCATCACCAAATCCCAAGAGGCGGTATTTAAAAGTGAGTTCACCTTGATGGCGTGTGGCATCAGTGGTCAGGTCGAATAGAAAGGTGTTCTGTTTGTAGGTGAATTCAGTTTGATCGGAAGAGATCCAACCTGAACCATTGCTGAGGCGGAAACCGATGCTCGGTGGTGTTTCATTTTCCGCTTCGATGTCCATTGGAAACGAGCAAACTCCCTTCGATGTGGACACGAACACGCGATCATTGTGAATTTCCATGTCGGTGATGTCCTGCGTTGGAAGGCCATCCGTTCGGTCGATGATGACGGTGTTTCCGCTTTCCAAATTCAAACGGAGAATGCCTCTGTCTCCAACCGCAAACACGAATTCACCTTCACACGATACTGTCTGAATGTTCTGAAAACCAACTGGAGAGGTGATTGACTTCAACTTTCCATCAACCAATTCCATCAACCCAGAACCCTGTGTTCCGACAAACACCTGGCTGCTTGCGGTGCTGGAAATGGAACTGACGTAAACAGAATTGTCTATGATGACCGTGTTTCCATCGGTCTGAACCAGTTTCAGCGCATCATCAAATCCCGCCAAAAGGCCACGTTCCGTGCTCAAAACGGCCAAGCACCTACCACTTGCAATTCGCTCAGGAGCGATCTTTCCCAATTCACTTGTGCTTACTCGCCAAACTCCCTCATTGGAACCGATGAAGCATTGGTCGTCCGTGAAAGCGACATCTTTCACCGCACCGATCCCGAACGAGGATACACGCCCGTTCTCCAACACTCGGAACTGCTTTCCGCTGATGAGCCATTGCTCGCGGTTCGGGACTTTCCAAACCTCATTCACATCGTTTATCTCAGTTGGGAAGTTGATTGATACTTTCTCAGTTCCGAGTGCTGAAATGCCGTTTTTGGTCAGGAGAAGTGGTTCGTTTTCGGTTCGGACAAGTCCAATGGCCTCCTCCGTTTTCGGGTAACTCCAAAGCGAAAGGTTGGGAATGATGAGTATGCCATCATGCAACGTTGTCATCCAAACCTGTCCCTCGCGGTCTTTCAGAACTTTTGAAGCGGAAATCCCTCCAAGGAGCGGTCTGCTCGGGTCGGACGAATGGAAAACGCCTTCCTTCCGTGTAAGCCATTGGTTGCCATCCTCATCCAACTGAAGCATGGTGTAGCGTGCCAAGCCATCCACAGGAACGGCAATCGGTACATTCGTTTCCTTCAACGCACTTCCTTCAAAAACGGACCAATTCGGTTCGTTGACGAAAGCCACGTGAGGCTTTCCATCATGCAATTGAAGGGTTTGCACAAAGCGCGTTTCTTCACCTGCAAACCGATATCGTTCCGTTTTGCCATTGCTGTACGTGAGCCAACCTTTCGGCCCAATGGCGAATGCCCGACCATCGCTAACGATTACCTGATGCATGAAAAGTGTGCTGTCGGCAGGGTCGGAGAGGAGTTCGGTGGTTGCTGTTGGAATGTGAAATCGGAACACGCCCGTTCCGCAGCCGATGATAAGGCTGGTGTCGTTGGGAAGTAGGTCGAAGTCGAGCAGCCCGTCCTTGTCAGAGCCATTCCAGCCTTTCAGTTCCTGAAGCGTGTCGTTCTGCCAGTAGAAGATCTGCCGCGCAAAATTGATGCACCAGATGCGGCCATCGTCTTCCAACAGATGCGTGCATGTGCTGCCTTTCATACCGCTGGTGGTGTACGTTCGGAATGTCCGTCCATCGTACCGCACCAATCCCTTGGACGTGCCGAACCAGCGGGTTCCGTCCGTGGCTTGCAGCATATCGTAAACGGTGTTCGTGGGCAGGCCGTCATCTTCGGTCAGCGTGCGGAAAACCGGTTCCTGAGCCGCAGCCGAAAGCCACAGAACACAAAAACAAAGGAGCAGACCGAAGGCCCGCTCCCTTGCATTCAAACCACACGTATTCTTAGCGAATGACAATTTTCTGCGTGGAGATCGCCTCTCCGTTGTTTTCGAATTGAAGGAAATAAATTCCGCTGTCAAAACGGCTCACATCGATGGATTTCAGGCCATTTCCTGCAAAGTTGGCTACAGAACGACCAGCCATATCAATGACGGTCAGTTGCGAAAAGGCCGCATCTGTGATGATATTCACCATATCCGTAGCAGGGTTCGGGTAGATGCTGATTGCAGCTTGCTGTTCGTCCGCAATGCCAGTAACCTGATTTCCCATCATGTACAATTCGTTCACATCCGAAGCAGTCAGCACGCGGTTGAAAACATAGAGGTCGTCCAAGTCACCATCATACGGAAACCAAACCCCTTGCGGGATATTCCCCCAACCAGAGCCACCATAGGCAGCGCCCAACTGGCTTTTGGTCATCGAGCTCAATATCTCTATGCCGTTTCCATTTCCAACCAACTGATTGTCAATGTAAAGGCGTTGGTAATTCGGGTCGGAGGCCAACACCATGTGGTGCCATTGTCC
>JBJOHR010000004.1:0-2962 GCA_046047575.1 Bacteroidota bacterium
AACTCTAACTCGTGAAGTTTTACTGATTCTGCCATGAATGAGGCGTGCAAATGTAGGAAACAACAGTCACCTCTGGGTGCTTATTTGCCTTCCTTGGCGGCTTTTATCTGGTTACGAAGATGCTCTGTATCGTTTACCTTTTCACCATTTGCCTTACCGACCTCAATAGCCTTGTCTGCCCACTCCAACGCAGCATCAATTTCGCCTGACTTAAAAAGCAGTGCGGCATAGGTATCGAGAAACATGTACTGCGGATCCAGTTCAACCACCCGCTTCATCCAAGCAAGGGCCGTTTCAATCACTTCCTTGTTGTCTACGCTCAAGTAAATGGTCCAGCTGTAGTCATTGATACCTGAAAGGAAATTCTCAAATCCGTAATGATCGATCAACTTCTGCACACATGCGGCATAACCGCTCCAATCTCCTTTGCCTTCGCAGAACTTAAGGTGGTACATGGACTTTGCTGCATCCAATTCCTTCTCGATGTATTTATCCGCGAAATCCAGAACCAACTGAAGATCAGCTTCATTCTGACTTTTCATCGCTTTTTGAAGCATTCCAAAGGCAATTCCTGAAATTTTCTCGTCAACTTCCACCTTTCCGTACAGATTGGCGTAAGCCTTTCTGTTCTCCAAAAACTGGTCCGTGTATTTTTCGGAAACAGGGAACTTATAAATCACTGACCAAGCGGCTTCATCCATCAGGTCCGATTGCGCTGAAAGCCATTTTTCCACTTCGTCTTCCTTCGGATTTTGACGCTTTTCTTCCTTGTCCATGTTGGTAAATGAATTCAAATAGAATTCAGGAAACTCAACCTTGTCCGTGATCAGCGATGGATAATTCGGTTGGTCAGATTCATTGAGCGCGGCTTTAACTTGAGCTGCAAAATCACTTGGGTTTTCCTCATATCCGAACATTTTACCCGCTAACTTTCCTTTAGGAGTGAACAACAGATAGCCCGGATAACCGAGCACGCGGTATCTGGCCCCCAACATCACTCCTTCTCCACGTTCCATGTCAACCTTGACGGAAACGAAATTCTCATTCAAAACAGCGGCCACATCTTCAGCAGGAAACGTATTCTTATCGGCCACTTTACACCAGCCACACCAATCGGTGTAGCAGTCAATGAACAGATATTTGTTCTCTTTTTGAGCCTGTGCAAATGCTTCTTGCCATGTTCCTTCAAACCATTTTGTCTGTGCTGATACGAAGGAGTTCAGAAGTAGAAATACCGATAGTGTAAGTGCTGTTCTCATGTCGATTGATCTGTGCTCGAATGTAGGAGAAATTACCAGCAGATTTTGAACTGACGAAGACGTTTGATCAACACCCGATTGCTTGGCTTAAGGTTTTACTTTTGCGGAATGAGTTACAGACCAAAGACCAAGCTTGGCATTTTGGGTGGCGGACAACTTGGCCGCATGCTGATCCAAGAGACCATCAACTTGGATGTTGACGTGCACGTGCTCGACCCAGACCCCGATGCGCCTTGCCGCGATATTGCTCACTCCTTCACAAACGGAAGTTTTAAAGACTACGAAACCGTCCTTGAATTCGGGATAGGGATGGATGTGGTAACCATTGAGATAGAGCATGTGAATGTGGATGCGCTGGAGGAATTGGAAAAGCAGGGCGTGAAGGTTTATCCGCAGCCGAATGTGATCCGCCTTATTCAGGATAAAGGCGCTCAGAAAGAGTTCTATGCAGAGCACGGAATTCCTACTTCTGATTATCGTTTGATCGGTGAAAATGAAGCTGAAAACCACACCGATTTCTTTCCTGTTTTTCAGAAACTGAGAAAAGGAGGTTACGATGGAAAAGGCGTTCAATCGCTGAGATCGGCAGAAGACCTTTCAAAAGCATTTTCCGAACCAAGCGTACTTGAAAAAGCCGTTGACCTTGACAAAGAGCTCTCCGTGATCGTAGCACGAAATGCCTCTGGCGAGGTTAAAACCTTCCCAACGGTCGAGCTGGAATTCAATCCTGTTGCCAACTTGGTGGAATTTCTTTTCAGTCCAGCAAACGTTTCAGACGAAGTCGAAAAGGCCGCTCAGGAAATTGCCAGAACTATTGCCGAGAAGTTGGAAATAGTTGGACTTCTTGCAGTGGAACTTTTCCTGGATAAACAAGGAAACGTATTGGTGAATGAGATCGCCCCACGTCCGCACAATAGCGGCCATCAGAGCATTGAAGGGAATTACACTTCGCAATTCATGCAGCACGTTCGGGCCATTCTCAACATAAGTTTGGGAAACACGGAAATAGTGAAACCATCAGTAATGGTCAACCTTCTAGGTGAAGACGGTTTTTCGGGCGAAGCCCAATACGAAGGGCTGGAAGACGTGCTTGCCATGAAAGGCGTGAATGTGCATCTTTACGGAAAGCGGTTCACCAAGCCGTTCCGTAAAATGGGACATGTGACCATTATTGCAGATACATTGGAAGAGGCGAAAAGCACCGCCAAAAAAGTGCAGCAAACCTTGAAAGTGAAAGCATGAGCAAACCGCAAGTTGGCATAATCATGGGCAGCAGCTCGGATCTGAAAGTGATGAAAGACGCTGCCGATGTTCTGAAAGAATTGAGCATCGAATTCGAAATGACGGTTGTCTCGGCCCACCGAACCCCTGACCGCATGTTCGATTACGCCAAAAGTGCTGCCGAGAGAGGTTTGAAAGTGATCATTGCGGGTGCTGGAGGTGCAGCTCATCTTCCAGGAATGGTTGCATCGTTGACCCCGCTTCCCGTGATCGGTGTTCCTGTAAAAAGTTCCAATTCCATTGATGGTTGGGACAGCATTCTATCCATCCTTCAAATGCCGAATGGTGTTCCTGTGGCAACAGTTGCTCTGAATGCAGCCAAAAATGCTGGAATTCTTGCCGCTCAAATTATCGGTGCCTCAGACAAAGCCGTTCTCAAACGAATTGCCGATTTCAAAGAGGGTTTGAAGGACAAGGTAATG
>JBJOHR010000005.1:0-13969 GCA_046047575.1 Bacteroidota bacterium
ATTTCACTGGAGCCAAGAATGGCGGAATGGCTAAGACGGTTCGCTCTGAACCATCTTCCAATTTCTCTTCCTTGTAAGACGATGAAAGCACCGCGAGAACCGTTCTATCCAAACCGATAGATGTTTCCACCACATAAGGCACATAGCTACTGTTCATCTCTGGGTCGAAGTATTGCAACTTCTTACCAGAGTATTTCTCATGTTGGCTCAGGTCGAAATCGGTACGTGAGTGAATTCCTTCTAATTCTTTGAAGCCGAATGGGAAATCGAACTCAATATCGAAAGCCGCATTGGCATAATGTGCCAATTTATCGTGCGCATGGAAACGGTATTTGTCATCGCCCAAGCCCATGGCCTTGTGCCAAGCGAGGCGCTTTTCCTTCCATGTCTCGAACCAATCCAACTCAGTTCCCGGCTTCACAAAGAATTGCATTTCCATCTGCTCAAACTCGCGCATTCGGAATATGAACTGACGGGCAACGATCTCATTTCTGAACGCCTTCCCTGTCTGCGCAATTCCGAAAGGAATTTTCATCCTTCCGGTTTTCTGCACGTTCAGGTAATTGACGAAAATTCCTTGCGCTGTTTCTGGTCTTAGGTAGACAGTACTGGCACCATCAGCCATCGCCCCCATCTCAGTAGCGAACATCAGGTTGAACTGACGCACCTCCGTCCAATTCTTAGAACCTGAAACTGGACAGGCAATTTCCAGGTCGATGATCAACTGGCGCACATCCGCCAGATCATCGTTCTCCAATGCGGTCACGAATCGATTCTTGATCTCGTCTTTCTTCTCCACGTTCCGAAGCACGTTCGGGTTGGTGGCCATGAACTGCGCCTCATCGAATGCATCACCGAAGCGCTTCTGCGCTTTTTCAACCTCCTTGGCAATCTTCTGGTCGATCTTGGCCATGTAGTCCTCGATCAGCACATCGGCACGGTAGCGCTTCTTGCTGTCCTTGTTATCTATCAGTGGGTCGTTGAAGGCATCTACGTGACCGGATGCTTTCCAAGTTGTCGGGTGCATAAAGATGGCCGCGTCCAGTCCAACGATGTTCTCATTCAACTGTACCATCGCTTTCCACCAGTAATCGCGGATGTTCTTCTTGAGCTCCACGCCCATCTGCGCATAATCGTAGGCGGCACTGAGACCATCATAGATCTCGCTACTCTGAAAAATGAATCCGTACTCCTTAGAATGGGCAATTACGTTCTTGAAAAGATCCTCGTTGTTCATCAATTATATACTGAGTTGGAATGCCTTAATTTTAACGGCCGCAAAGCTATGAAAATTGAAAGGTCGGAGCGGTTCATTTAGGATAGAATGGAAGAACAACAAAACACAAATTCGGAACCGATAGAAAGAGAAAATCAGGCGTTGAATCTGAAAATTCTGCGCGTAATGGTTTCGCTTCGCGATTTTGCGCGCACCACCATGAACTTGGCGGACGATAGCGACCAAGAAGGCACCATTGAAGCCATTAAAAAGGATATGGTTTTCCGTGGTCACGTGGTTTGGATCCTCATCTGTTCCATCTTCATTGCGAGCATCGGACTGAACCTCAACAGTACCGCGGTTATTATTGGCGCCATGCTTATCTCCCCGCTCATGGGCCCGATCTTGGCAATTGGTCTTTCCGTTGGAACGAATGACTGGGAAACGCTGAAGCGAGCTTTGAAGAACTTCGGAGTGATGATCATCATCGCACTTCTTACCTCGACCATCTACTTTTTCATAACTCCATTGCACGAAGCCCAACCGGAACTTCTTGCCAGAACCAAACCGACATTCCTTGATGCGTTGATCGCCATTTTCGGTGGTCTGGCTGGAATCATCGGTGTTTCGAGAAGGAACAGAGGAAATGTAATTCCAGGTGTTGCTATTGCGACCGCGCTGATGCCACCACTTTGCACAGCCGGTTACGGACTGGCAAATGGCGAATTCTCCTACTTTCTTGGGGCGTTTTACCTCTTTACGCTGAACTCCATTTTCATAGCCGGCTCTACATTTCTCATTGTCCGATATCTGCAATTCCCGCTGGTCAGTTTTGTAAATGCTGACACGGAAAAACGCGTGAAGCGATACATGGTCGCATTTGTCATCATTGTTCTGCTACCAAGCGCGTGGATCTTCTACGGGCTGGTGAAAGAGACCATTTTTATGGGTAAAGCAGAGAAGTTCATTGCTCAGAATCTGGTTATTGACGGCACGGAGATCATCAGTAAAAGAATCAGCTACACAGATACCGTCTCACGGATCGATCTGTTCATCATGGGAGAACCCATCAGCCAACAGACTCAGGAACAGCTTGAGAACAGGATGGCTGCAGAAGGATTGGTCAACACTGTTCTCAAGATCCATCAACCTAAGGACGTAAGCAGCGATATAGCTGGGAAACTTTCGAAAGAAGTTCGGGTGGGCGTACTGGAAGATATCTATGAAAAGAATGAGCAACTCATGGCCGAAAAAGATGCGCGAATAGCTGAATTGGAGAAACGGTTGGTGGTGTTTCAGAAGGACAGTGTTCCAATTGCCAATATCATGAAGGAGGTTCAGATCAATCATCCCAACATAAGCCGACTGGCGTACGGTAGAACCGTGGAACTCGGAAAATCCAATGTGGATACCATTCCTATGTTCTTGCTTAAATGGAACAACACAACTGAAGGTGAGAAGCAAAAGGAAAAAGAAACATTGCATCGCTGGCTTAAGCAGCGACTGGATCTGGACACACTTCGCCTAGTGGAATTCTGATCACTGCGAATCTCGCTTCAACTGATAGGACAGGTCTTTTTGAGACACATCGACCAGAAACCTGTTTTTCAAGAATTTCCTTCCCAATAACACCGGAAATCGCATTTTCTTCCGATTGCTCAGGGTAAAGGTTATCGGGTACGTTTTACCGAACAGCACGGCCTTTGACCGCACCACGAATCGGGTCTGAGCCACTCCATTGGAACTGCGAACCCGCTTTTCAGAGAAGTCGAGCGCAGTGTGAACCACATCATTGAATTGCGGGTGCCATTTGTCAAGAACACAGAACTGCAACTGAGGTGAACCGTCAACCATCGCCACTTCCATCTTACTACAATGAATGGTAGAGGTAAAGGCACCTGTATCCACCTTGCATTCCAATTCCCTAAAACCCAATTCGGGAAGATCGATCTTGTCTTGAGCCCCTATTATGGTCAGCGTCTTTTTCATGTACAGCGAATATATAGGTAATCAGAAGCTCTGCTCCTTGGTTATTGAAGTTCCAATACTTTTGCGGCATGTTCGCTATTCAGCATACGCTGGTTTCACTCGACCTTTTAGAACGGCACTTCGTGTGTGATCTGAACGCATGCAAAGGAATCTGTTGTGTGAAAGGCGATGCAGGCGCACCCGTCACCGATCAAGAGATCGATCTTCTGGAAAACATTATAGATGACATTCTGCCCTTCTTAGATGAGGAAGGAAAGGAAATGATCGCTGAAAAAGGCGTCTTCGAAATTGATGTGGATGGCGACAAAGGCACTTCTCTGCTGAAGGATGGGCGCTGCGCCTATGCCCTCATAGATCAAAACGGAATGGTGAGCTGCGGAATTGAGAAGGCCTATAATGCCGGAGCCATCCAATTCAAGAAACCAATATCATGTCACCTGTATCCTGTTCGGATAACCGAATACAAAGAATATGATGCCGTAAACTACAACAGGTGGAGCATTTGCAAACCTGCCTGCGACTGCGGATCGAAACTTCAGGTTCCACTTTACCGCTTCTTAAAAGAGGCGCTCATCAGAAAATATGGCGAGGCCTGGTACGAAGAGCTCGAAGAAATCGACAAACTGCGTCTGCAATAAGACGAAGCCCCCACTGCGTGATTTACGTAGCAATTATTGAATAACGTACGCGTAACATTTGCACAAAAAAATGCAACCTTTTTGGAGCCGATAACAGGTGTGCAAGACGCGAATCGTAGTGACAGCAAGGGCTACAGCCGTTATCAGATTTTATTAACGCTGCGATAATAAACCAGATGTTAAAAACTATGACCGATTGTTAATTCTTTCGGGTTGCGACCGCGAGCTTTTTTGTAAAAATTTGAAGGGTGGAAGTCGCAAGGGTACTGGTTCTCTCAACCCTCTAGCTCCCAACAATTTAGAAAGACTTAAAGAGAATTTTTAGGTCGAAAGTCGTTTCACGGAAGGCTTGTCTCCAAGAAAATAAGGCATTCGACCATAGGGAATATTAACGCTTAAAAACACGTAAAAATGGATCAACAAACACAGCAAATCACAAACGTTCTGAACGAAATTCTACCAGAAAAAACCTCGCTGCCCGTTGAACCCATATTGAAAGAATCGAACGATCGATTCGTTATCTTCCCTATCAGGCACAAGGAAATGTGGTCCATGTATAAGCAAGCAGAGGCTAGCTTCTGGACTGCTGAGGAGATTGATCTGCAGCAAGACATGACCGATTGGGAAACCCGTCTTACATCAGACGAGCGCCATTTCATCAAACACGTACTGGCATTCTTTGCCGCCAGCGATGGCATTGTGAACGAAAATCTGGCCATCAACTTCCTGAATGAGGTCCAATACCCAGAAGCCCGGTGCTTCTACGGATTCCAGATTGCCATTGAGAACATTCATGCAGAAACATACTCTTTGCTAATCGACACCTATATAAAAGATGGTAAGGAGAAGGATTTTCTATTCAATGCCATTGAGAATCTACCTTGTGTTGGTAAGAAGGCCGATTGGGCCATGCGCTGGATTCAGAACGGATCATTTGCTCAGCGACTCGTAGCTTTCGCTGCCGTAGAAGGCATCTTCTTCTCTGGTAGCTTCTGCTCCATTTTCTGGTTGAAGAAAAGAGGGCTTATGCCAGGGTTGGCCTTCTCCAATGAGTTGATATCGCGAGACGAAGGTCTACACTGCGATTTCGCATGCCTTCTCTACAATCAGCTTCAGAACAAACTTTCCGTTGAGGAAGTAACGGCCATCATTACCGAAGCAGTGGAATACGAAAAGGAGTTCGTTACTGACGCTATTCCGGTGGCGCTTATTGGAATGAATGCCACATTGATGTGCCAATACATTGAGTTTGTTGCCGACCGACTACTTGGAGAACTCGGTTGTCCAAAGGTTTACAACGCCATCAATCCGTTCGATTTCATGGAGATGATCTCGCTACAAGGCAAGACCAACTTCTTTGAGAAGCGCGTTTCGGAATACCAGAAGGCCGGAGTAATGGGAGGAACCGGAGCTAGTAACCACTCCTTTACCACCGATGCCGACTTCTGATCCGATCAAAAATGAGGGATGATTATTCCGAACTCAAAACCGACCGATAAGCCCAATTCATAATTGCCAATTACTAATTATTAATACCCTTCCCCATGTTTGTAGTTAAAAGAGACGGACGCAAAGAGTCCATTAAGTTCGACAAGGTTACCGCCCGTGTCCAAAAGCTGTGCTACGGCCTGGATCCGCTTGTAGACCCGATACCTGTTGCCATGAAGGTGATAGAAGGAATCTATGAAGGTGTTACCACACAGCAGCTTGATGAACTTGCTGCTGAAACAGCCGCATCTTTTACTGTGCGCCATCCGGATTATGCGCTCTTGGCAAGCCGCATCGCGGTTTCCAACCTTCACAAATCCACACTGAAGTCGTTCTCAAAAACGATGAAGAAACTGTACGATTACATCGATCCGAAGACCGGGGAAAAAGCTTCGTTGATCGCTGATGATGTGTACAAGATCATTGAAGAGAATGCCGCATTGCTGGATTCGACCATCATTTACGACCGCGATTTCGGCTACGATTTCTTCGGATTTAAGACCTTGGAAAGAAGTTACCTGCTGAAGACCAACGGACAGATAACCGAGCGCCCACAACATATGCTGATGCGTGTTGCCGTGGGTATTCACAAAGAAGATGTGAAGTCGGCTGTAGAGACTTACAACTTGCTTTCCGAACGTTGGTTCACACATGCCACACCAACCTTGTTCAATGCCGGAACACCCAAACCGCAAATGAGCAGTTGCTTCCTGCTACAGATGAAAGACGACAGCATTGACGGCATCTATGATACCTTGAAGCAGTGCGCCAAGATCTCGCAGTCTGCCGGTGGTATTGGTCTGAGCATGCACAATATCCGCGCTACGGGATCTTACATCAAAGGCACCAACGGAACATCAAACGGCATTGTGCCCATGTTACGGGTATTCAACGATACGGCCCGTTATGTAGATCAAGGTGGTGGCAAACGAAAAGGCTCGTTCGCCATTTACCTAGAGCCATGGCACGCAGATGTGTACGATTTCCTCGATCTGAAAAAGAATCATGGTAAGGAAGAGAACCGTGCCCGCGACCTGTTTTACGCCATGTGGGTTCCAGACCTTTTCATGAAGCGTGTAGAAGCAGGTGCAGATTGGTCGCTATTCTGCCCTAACGAAGCTCCCGGACTGGGCGACTGCTGGGGTGCAGAATTTGAAGCCCTCTACGAAAAATATGAGACCGAAGGATTGGCCCGCAAGACCGTAAAGGCACAGGATCTATGGTTTCATATCATGGAATCGCAGATAGAGACCGGAACGCCTTATATGCTGTACAAGGATGCCGCCAACGGCAAATCGAATCAGCAGAACTTGGGCACCATCAAGTCTTCTAACCTATGCACCGAGATCATTGAATACACCGCACCGGACGAGGTGGCGGTTTGCAACCTTGCCTCCATTGCACTTCCCAAGTTCGTTACGCCAGAAGGCGATTTCGACCATCAGAAGTTGTTCGACATCACTTACGTTGCCACTCGCAACCTCAACAAGATCATAGATAGGAACTTCTACCCTATACCAGAGGCACGCAACAGCAACATGCGCCACCGACCTATTGGACTTGGTGTTCAAGGTTTGGCAGATGCATTCATCAAGTTACGCCTTCCGTTCGATTCGCCAGAGGCCAAACAGTTGAATAAGGACATTTTCGAGACCATCTACTATGCAGCCATGACCTGCTCTAAGGATATGGCCAAGGAATTCGGTCATTACGAAAGCTACCCTGGTTCGCCCGTTTCCAAAGGAATTTTCCAATACGATATGTGGGGTGTGACGCCAACCGACCGATGGGAATGGGATGTGCTGAAAGAGGAGGTGAAGAAATATGGTGTGCGCAACTCATTGCTCATTGCTCCAATGCCCACAGCATCAACTTCTCAGATCCTGGGCAACAACGAATGTTTTGAGCCTTACCACTCTAACATTTACACCAGACGCGTTCTTTCGGGTGAGTTCGTAGTGGTAAACAAGCACCTACTGAAAGATCTGGTGAAATTGGGGCTATGGAACGATGACATGAAGAACAAGCTCATTGCCAACAATGGTTCCGTTCAGGCAATTGAGGAGATTCCAGAAAACATCCGTCAGTTGTACCGAACCATCTGGGAATTGAGCATGAAAGACATTATTGATATGGCAGCCGACCGAGGCGCTTTCATTGATCAGAGTCAGAGTTTGAACCTGTTTATGCAGAACCCGAATTTCGGCAAGCTCACCTCTATGCATTTCTATGCTTGGAAGGCCGGCCTTAAAACAGGAATGTATTACCTGAGAACACAGGCTGCCGCCTCTGCCATTCAGTTCACCGTAAGTAAGGAGAGCAAGGCACAGCCCGCTGCAGAAACCACTCCCCAATTGGCTCCGCAGGCCGAAACGAACGGTGAGGTAGGTATTAGACCAGCACAGGCACAAAGCACATTGGCCACTCCTGTAATGATCAGTAACATGAAAGCAGGTGGCGGTGTTCAACCCGTCAATATTGCCGATGCACAGGCTCAGATAACTTGCTCATTGGACAATCCGGAAGGATGTGAAATGTGTGGAAGCTGATCTGCCATAATCTATTGCTTCCACTCAAAGCCCCGCTGATAAGTCAGCGGGGCTTTTTTTGTAGCACAATGAAAAGAAAACGTGCACTTTGAACAACGTGAATCTGTTACCTTAACCGCATGCAAAACAATCTTCTGATCACACAGGCAATGAATCAAAAGGCATTCGTTCTTATTGGTCTTACCTTGATGGTTCTTGTTTGCATTCTTGGGTGTAAACATGATGATGAACCAGCAGAATGCGCACCGTACGATTGTTTACCTCCTGTTGCATCGCAATCTCTTGGCACGGTGCCATTAGATACAGTTTGCCTCGGCAAGTGGCAATGGTCATATACGATTGAACAAAACAGGTTCAGTGGGTCTGGTTGGCTTACGGTGGACACCTTATACCCGGGTGATGAGGTTGAAGGGTTTGAATCCCTCAGTGAGTATTCCATGACCATTGATGATCGCTCAATCACCATTTCTCGAAACGGGGAAATCGTGTCTTGCGGTTGTTACTCAGAATGGTCGTCTCGAATCATACAAAACCTAGGCTCAGGCAATGATTCTGCCGTGCAGGCTTTTTATACTTGGGACTTACATTCTGAAATAATATATCGAGGTTGGGCGGTTTGGCTATCTGGAACAGACGCATTCAACACTTCTCTTGTATCTGCTGAACCGTACAATACGACTTTACCAGAAGAACCTACCTATGAGGAGGAAACTGCAATTCGTTTCAGAAGCGTCTTCATTAAGGTTGAGTGATCGTTCTTCTCAACTCAACTACAGCAATAATAGCAAGAACAGTTACCGCCCTTTCCTATTCTGGTTATTCCACGTGCGGCCAATGCTGATACCCGCATGCGGTAGGAAGTACGGCTTGCTTTCAAACACATCCATGCCAATAATTGGGGTGAATGTTACGCGCAGAAAGAACGTTTCTCCCCACTCGTTGGGCTTGGCATGAAAACGATAACCTGCTGATGGTACTAGAAAGATCCTTGTAGGGGGTTGGGTCAGGTAAAAGCCTTCTCCAAAGCCAACGCCTGGGTCAAAATCCAATCTGAAAAGCGCAGCAAACCCAGCTTCGATCCTGTGCTTGCGTTCACCGAATGTAAAGTTGGCACCCAGAGGAAAGTGTATCAGTTTATCGGCACCACCAAACGGAATATACTCGAACCCGAGCCGCGCAAACATGGCAAACTTGTTCCGGTGCAGCAGAATGCGCTCGTAGTTTACGGAGTAGTAATATGCACTGCCACCTATTTCCAAGTACATCACGTGGGTATTGGTACCCTTATCGGCACCAACGGCCAACCGCTGCGCCCGCGCGCTCGTGGTCAGTAAGAGAAGAGAAACAAAAAGGAGTGGAACGCTTAACGCCTTAGCCTGCAGCAGCTTTTTCACCGATTCCCACAAGTTTAATGGCTGCTTCAACAAGGTCATCTTTATAGTACCCACATTCTATGTGCAATTCCTTTTGACTTCCGTGATCGATAAACCGATCCGGAATTCCCAAACGCTGCACTTGAGCAAAGTAACCATTATCGGCCATGAATTCAATTACCGCACTTCCGAAACCACCTGTAAGGCAGCCGTCTTCTACGGTAATTACCTTACTGAACTTTTTGAAAATGCGATGAAGCAATTCTTCGTCCAGCGGCTTTACAAAGCGCATGTCATAATGCGCTGCACTGATTCCTTGTGCGGTCAGTTCGGCCTGCGCCTCTACCGCATAATTGCCTACATCGCCAATGGTGAGGATGGCCAAATCGGTACCGTCAGCTACCAAGCGACCTTTACCTACTTCAATTTCTGTGAACGGTGTTCGCCACTCTGGCATTACTCCATTACCTCGCGGGTAGCGGATGGACCACGTTCCCATATCTTCTAGCTGAGCCGTGTACATCATATTGCGCAGTTCCTCCTCATTCATAGGAGAAGCGACTTTGATGTTCGGAATGCAACGCATATAAGCAATGTCGAATGCACCATGATGCGTTGCGCCATCGGCCCCGACCAATCCGCCTCTGTCCAAACAGAAAACCACATTCAGGTCTTGCAAGGCCACATCATGTATTACCTGATCGTAAGCACGCTGCATGAAGGTTGAATAGATGTTGCAGAATGGAACCAAACCTTGTGTGGCCATACCAGCAGAAAAAGTTACCGCATGCTGCTCGGCAATGCCTACATCGAATGCACGGTCTGGCATGGCCTTCATCATAATATTCAACGAGCAACCCGAAGGCATGGCCGGTGTAACCCCCACCACTTTCTCGTTCTGCTCTGCCAGTTCAACCATGGTATGTCCAAAAACATCCTGATACCTGGGCGGCTCTGGCTGTTCCGGTTTGATCTTCTTTATCTCACCCGTGTCTTTATTGAAAAGACCTGGAGCGTGCCACTTCGTAGTATCACCGTCTTCGGCTGGTTTGTAGCCTTTTCCTTTAACAGTAAGACAGTGAAGGATCTTTGGCCCTGGAATATCCTTCAGGTCTTGCATAACCTTGACCAAGTGGTTCACGTCATGCCCATCTATTGGACCGAAATAGCGGAAATTCAATGATTCGAACAGATTGCTCTGCTTAAGAAATGTGCTTTTGATACCGTTCTCGATCTTCGATGCAATTTCTTGCGCATTGGGGCCGAATTTGCTAATGGCGCCCAATAAGTTCCATACCTCATCTCTGACCTTATTGTAGGCATGCGATGTAGTGATGTCTGTGAGATATTCCTTCAGGGCACCAACGTTCGGGTCAATGCTCATGCAGTTATCATTGAGCACCACTAGCAGGTTGGTATTCTCAACACCTGCATGGTTCAGGCCCTCGAAGGCGATTCCTCCCGTCATGGCGCCATCGCCAATAATAGCAATATGCTGCCTTTGCGAGTTCTTGTTGTGCCTCGAACCTACGGCCATGCCTAACGCAGCCGAAATGGACGTGCTGGAATGCCCTACTCCAAAAGTATCGTAGTTGCTTTCTTTCCTTTTCGGAAACCCACTGATGCCTCTGTACTTGCGGTTGGTGTGGAACACATCCTTTCTGCCGGTAATGATCTTGTGGCCGTATGCCTGATGACCAACATCCCAGACCAACTGATCGTCTGGAGTATTGAAAACATAATGCAAGGCCGTGGTCAACTCCACTACGCCTAAACTGGCCCCGAAATGACCCCCATTGACAGACACCACATCAATGATGTACTGACGAAGTTCTTGGCTGAACTGTTCGAGTTGATCCGGCTTCAATTTTCGAAGATCAGCTGGAATGTTGACCTTGGACAACAACTCTCCCGGAATGTATTTCTGTTCCTGCATTAGGATGATGCAAAAAGGTATAAGCTGCAAAGATAGCCAAATACGATAAGCGCATCTGCCAACTTATCTGAATGACAGAAGTGCGAATGTTAAAGTTTATGCAATAGCCAAGGTGGCAATGTATAGCTTATTCACACCAGCATGGATCAACTCCAGCCCAGCCGCTTCCAAGGTTGAACCCGTTGTCACCACATCATCTACCAAAAGCACATTCTTACCCTTGACCTCCATGGGGCGCCCCACCTTGAATACTGATCCGACATTCTCCGACCGGTCGTAGCGTGACTTCCTTGTTTGGCTTTCAGATGCAAGCACACGCTTAATCACATCTGTACGGACGGGTACTTGATATACGTTGGCTATGCCCTCTGCAATGTAGGCGCATTGGTTGTAGCCGCGCCTAACCTCTTTGGTTATGTGAAGCGGAACAGGAATGATAATGTCCAAGTCTGAAAACCACAGTTTTTCTTTAAGGATAGAAGCAAATGACTCGCCCAGAGCCAAGCCCACCCCAGTCTTACCATCATACTTGAGACGATGCATAAGCCGTTGTGTAACATTCATCTCTTCAAAATGCAGATAAGAACAGGCGGCATGAACTGGGATCTTTCCCCAGAAAAGCTTCTCAACGGGGCTCACCTCATAATCCCAGAAATAGGTTTTTGGCAATTGATGAAGACACAACAGGCATAGATCCTTCTCTTGTTTTATCAGATGAGCATCGCATCCAGCGCATACACGGGGATAGAACAGTCCGATGAGGTCTGAGAAGATCGAAATTCCTTGAGCGAAGAAATGTTGCAAAAGCTTGGATGCTGGGGTATTACAGAGATTCAAGTTATCGAATTTTATACTTTTACCGCACTAACCCATCGAACTTAATAATGGAAGACAAGGAAAAGACACAGAGCAATAGAGTATTCCTCATCCTTGCTGTGATTCTGTTGTTGTTATCTGGCATCTTAGGCTGGCAACTCTTTGAACAGAAAAAGGCCAACGACCAGTTGGTGGTGGAAAAGACCCAATTAACGGAAGACAAGGACAAACTGACCGCTGAGTTAGATGAACTTCTGAGCAAGTACTCCGAAATGGAGGACGAGAACGGTCAGTTGAGTGCTGAATTGGAAGAGCAACGTCAGCTTATTGAACAGCTGAAGGCCGATGTTGAGAAATACAAGGGCGATGCTTCGAAATTGGGATGGTACAAAAGCCAATTGAAGGCCTTCAAAGACAAGTTTGAAGTGCTGGAGGCACAGTTTGACAGTCTGTCAACTGTTCACGATTCGTTGCAAGGCGAATATGGCAGCTTGCAAGGCGAGTACACCAAACAGACGGGGCTGAACCAAGAACTGACCAACGAGAATATGAATCTGGCCAATAAGGTGGCGATGGGTTCTGTGCTAACGGCCTACAAGATCGCATTTGAAGGTGTAAGGGGCAAGAAAGAGAAAGTTAACACCAAGGCGAACAAGATTGAGAAGATGCGTGCTTGTTTTACACTCAGCGAAAACCCGATCACCGAGAAAGGTGCTAAGACCATTTACGTACGAATTGTTGGACCAGATGGAAAGGTGCTCACAAAAGGTCGTGGCGAGGAGTTTCAGTTTGAAGGTGGTAGCATGATGTACAGCACTTCTATGGATATCGACTACACCGGCAGTGCCATTGAAGACCTTTGCATTTACTACCCAGCTCCGACAACCGGATTCCAAGAAGGCAAGAACACGGTTGAGATCTATGTTGACAAGGCATTGATCGGAACCAGCTCTGTTACACTGAGATAGGATTCAGGAAAGGACGAAATAAAAAACCCGCTAAGAATAATCTTAGCGGGTTTTTTATTTCCAGCAACTTTTGCTCATCAGGCGAATTTCTTCTTGAACCAGGCTTTTATCTGCTTACCGTAAAAGGCATAGCCAAAAATGGCTGCCAAAATGTAAGGCATGAACATGAGGTAGATAATGGCATTATTGAGGCCATTACCTACGGTGAACGCATCATCTGCATGTTGATTCGATTCTGTAACCGCGCGACACATGCTGCATTGCGCATCTGCTAAATCTGGAAGCAGAACAACCAGCGTTAGTACCAACAAGCCTATGCCAAGTTTATGACGCATCAGAACTCGTAATAAGGTGATATCATAAGGTAAACCAGAACTCCGGTCACGGTAACATACAACCATACCGGAAAGGTGAATTTAGAAACCTTTCGGTGACGTTCTACCTTGCCCGTCAACCCCAAGTAGAATGATACCAGCACCATGGGCAATACGATGGCAGCAAGAAGAATATGTGTAAGGAGAATGAACAGATACACGGGCCTGATCGGATTATCTACTGGAAAGCGTGTTTCTACACCGAACGAATGAAACACGATATAAGACACCAAAAACAGACTCGAAAGGACGAAGGTGGTAATGTTGAGGCGTTTGTGAAGCTGTATGTTCTTCTTACGAATGGCCATTAATGAGGTAACGAGCAAAACGGAGCACGTACCGTTAATAAGCGCATTGACCATTGGTAGCAGGGTAGCCCATTCTGGAATTGAGTCCTGCTTAGGAAGTGAATAAAGGATTACCACCACGGCAAAAACCACAATGGAAAGCACCATAATGATCTGAAAGACTCTCTTATCGCTCATTTTCAGCAGCTAACTTCTACAGACACACCCTAACCCCTCTCAAGAGGGGAATTGTTTGTTCATATTCACTATGCACAGGTCTCAAGATGGGAATTGGGGAATTATTGTTTGTTGTTCTTTTTCAATTCCAAATTATA
>JBJOHR010000006.1:0-25719 GCA_046047575.1 Bacteroidota bacterium
CACTGGTCACATCAACAATAACAGATGGTCGCTCTTCAATGGTCCAACTGGCTGTTTCGGTACAGCCAACATCATCCGTAACGGTGACGTTGTACGTTCCAACAGAAAGGTTGTTGGCCGTTATGGTTCCTTGAACTGGATTCGTATCCCATGAATAAAGGAAGTTGCCAGCACCACCAGAAGCTGAAGCTGTGGCGCTTCCTACGGTAACACCGAGGCAAAGTGAATCGGTACCCGTTACCTGTAAGGTCAATTCAGGGTTTTGAACAACCACTACCGTATCAGTCGCTTCGCATAGGTTGGCATCCGTAACGGTTACCACGTATTCTCCGGCTCCAAGACCTGTTGCCGTCTGCGTTGTTTGAATTGGATTGGTGTTCCAACCGTAGGTCACATTTCCAAAGGCGCCTGTAACTGTTGCTGTAACCTCAGCGTCATTTACACTAAAACACGTGAATGCTGATTCTGGAACATCAACCTGTATGTAGCATGTTTCCGTACACAGTGGCAATTCTGCCAACGAGTTGATGAAAAGCGTATCCCCAGCAGCATCTACAACAGCTACGGGCCAGTTACCCGTTGGCGTAGCCATGTCTCCAACGGCAAACTGCTGATATTCTTGAACCGTAACGGCACATCCAGGAGGGAATGAACATGGTGGAAAGCCTGGGAATTCGATACATCCACTACAATCGGTGGATTCGGTGTACTCGTACCATGTGAAAGGACCGATTCCTTCTGCTTGCATATCACCGAATGGTGTAGCACAAACAATTGGTCCAACGCATTCTTCTTCAACAACGAAAGTTGAGTCCATTGCAACGCAAGAACTATCGTCAGTTACAGTAACCATGTACCAGTTGCCTGGTACCAGATCGATGGCCGTTTGTGTTGTCTGAACTGGGTTGGTGTTCCAAGAATAGGTCACGTTTCCGATAGCACCCGTGACCTGAACGGTAGCCTGAGCGCTGTCTCCTAAACATGCCACAACCGTATCTGGCAAATTGGCCACAATGAAGCATCCTTGAGAACAGGCTGGTAATGAAGCCAGAGAAGGTATCTCCAGTGTATTGCCTTCGGAGTCCTCAACAAAAATGGGCCAGTTGCCCGTTGGGGCAACGGTTTCGTCTGTTGAGAATACTTGAACAACCGTTGTTGGAACCGCACAACCAGGCGGAATGCTACAAGGCTGAATAAACGGAGGCGCGGCCGGAAAACATCCGCTACAATCTACCGTATCTATGGTTTGCGACCACGTGTAAGGCGGAATTCCGTTGGGCACTGCAATGTTTCCGAGCGAATCGATGCATGCTTGTAGATCAACGCAGTAATTGACTTCGATAATCAATGAGTCGATACCACAGACCAACGGAATTTCAGGTGCGAAATAGATCACATGCGTTCCGGTATCAGCCACGGAAGGGTCGAAAATTCCAAGAATTTCATCCACAATTCCAGGTCCAGACCAGATTCCATTTCCCGGATCGGCAATGAGTGTGACCGCATCGTCATCCGGACAGAACGGACCAGCAGGAGTCAATTCAAGACAGTTGAGGCAAATGGCTTTTGGAGGTGCACATGGTGCCAAATTCAACGATGCCAAGAAGCCTTGTCCGCAAGCAACTACTTCTCCAGCACTGTTCACATCCACGTCATAAACACGCCCAGGTGTAGACTGAAATGCCAATTGAACCAAGTTCTCATCGAACTTGTAAACTCCAGTGGTAGAACCAACATAAACGTTTCCGCAACTATCCAATTCAAGACCACCGTTCTCAACAGAATTGAAACCCAACTCATTGGTTGTCTGTCCGTTAGGAATCGGAACGGAAATGATGATAGAACCGTCCACAATGTTCCGCTTGTCCAACGTTGAGCCATCCAACGTGTACAGATAATCTGTTGTGGCTGCCATAGCGTTGATGCTCTGATTGGTAACGCCATACCCGGCAACCTGATAAGAGAATCCATATCCATGATTGTCCTGATAGCCAAGGGTAAGATTCTCATCGAATCGGCCAATGGTATCCAACGTCATGTAATAGTAATTGCCGTTTGGAGAAGGGCACATGGCACGAACCTCATTGGGGTTATTGACCAGACCAAGCGGACCGGGAGAAACACTTGCCACTTCCACGTTATTCAATTGAGCGCCATTGTTCATGTCTATCTCAAAAACATATCCGTAGCCTTCAATGAGAGCCCCACCTAAAGTGAGACGTGTTCCTCCCAAAAACAACCGCGTATTGTCGCAATTGAAAGAGAATTTCCAGTATTCGTCAAACGCACCCCCGTTTGCATTCCAATCCATTGAGCCGGCTGTACTGATGCGTTGAATGCGCGGGTCTGTTCCCGCAGTAATGAAGCAATCTCCTGAAATTGGTTCGGTTATCATCGTTCCGATCCAATAGTTGGCAGAATCCCAAGGCGTATTATAGGTCCATTGCAGCGCTCCGGCCGAATTGTATTTCTGCAATTTCATGGGCGTATCGCCACCGTATATGTAAACGTTTCCGAGGTCGTCTGTATCGATATCCCAAATACCGCCCGAGTTCGGAAATGCAGGGGTCAGAACCCATGGGTCGATAACGGTTTCCTGAGATGAATCAAATCCTGTCAATTCAAAACCAACCTCAGTGCCATTAACCTTAAATGAAGAGGCAAGCACTTTGCCCATACTTTTTACGGTTGTTGTTGGCGCATGATCAATGATATTTCCGAAAGTGGTTGAGACAAGCAGATTGCCTTCTGCATCCAAGTAAGGTTTGTGTGCAGACGGATAAAGCAACTTCACGTTTGACGGATCGGCTCCTGGATGTAGTACCACATCATATTTGAAACCACCTTGTGGGTGAATGGTAAACCGGACATCGATGTTCGGGTACACATTTCGGTAAACCAATTCTTCAAATCCTGCAATTCCACTGATCTGACTTTCAGATCGATCTGCATTTAGCATGGCATAGGTTGATGTGTGCCCAACTTGACTGAGCGCCACCACTTCCTTTTCATCGTTGGAGTTCCCAAATCGAACGGAGATTGTTTCTGTCTGTTGAATGTATCTTGGTTTGGAGCGATCGAACCGTACGCGATCTTCGTTCTTCACTTTTCTGGTGAGTCGAATTGTATAACCGTCATTGGTGAAGAGAACCACGCACTGACCACCGTCAATGGCGTACAGCACTTCATCGTCTATAAAATGGTTGAACTGACCTTTGTTCTCAACAAAAACGCGGCTATCGCTTAAAGAGCTTTGCCACTTAAAATCTGAAGACTGGGAAAAGCCAAATGTTGTAAAAAGGACTGCAAAAAATGCGGTTACAGGTGTTCTCATTGGGGTTGATCGTTAACATTACGAAATACGCAAATTTTAGCAAGCACAAAAAAAGCACCCTTGCTAGAGGGGCTTTTTGAATCCGGGAAAATGGTCGTTTACTCAACCATCAATTTTCTTGAAACACGATTTCCGTCCAGATCTACAATGAGAATGTAGAGTCCGCTAGCGCTTCCAGAAAGATCAAGAATCTCCTTATTCGAAACTAGTTTTTGTGAAGCAACCGTTCTTCCGTCAGAACTTAAAACAGAGGCGTTCGCTCCAGAAAGATTCTCCAGGTTGATGACACCTGTTGTTGGGTTCGGATAGATCGAAAATTCCTCGCTTGCAGAATCCTCCATTCCAACCAAGCAACTGCTTATTATCGGATTTGCTTCCAGTTGTACCCCTGTGCTAAGATCGTGTCCGTCAAACCCAGAATAATCTACTGGATACTTACTCGCACGGAACACCAAATTCCCTTGAAATGCACCACCACCGGCCATCGGTATCGGGTCTGTAGAACTAATTATTCCTGCTATGGTAACCGGATTCACATACTCCCAAACTTTTTCGCCAGTGTAGGTCACCTCAAATATGCGGCCCTTCTCACCCTCGCAAATGATGGTGTTTCCACTCGGTAGTCGCCTTGCACCAGATATGAAAAAGGAATAAAAACTGACCGAATCCTCCGCGTGGTAGTTCCATGTCTTTTCGGTGGGTCCGTAGGCTTCGCCTGTAGCTAAAGAATATACTCCTGGTGATGTCTGCGGAGGGGTTATCACATCAATTTCAGAAAAGGATACGGGTCTATCCAAACCGTTGTTGTAGATCATAATCGCTCCAGCATCTGAATAGCCCTCAGGAATCCAATTGGCGTCATGTTGTCTCCAAAGCTTTTGATCTAATTCTCCGCCTCTTCCGTAAACTTGAGGATTTCCATAGCGGTAGAGAAAATCCCCTCCTTTGCCATAGGTACCGCCCGTATGTCCAGCAGCTTCTTGGGTTGTAGTACTGTGGTCAAGAATCCAAATCTCACTATGAATCTGAGAACTCAACAGTATCTGATCCAGATCAGCGTTGTAGTCGATAGCATTGAGATGAACAAAATCGGACTGACCAGGAACGGCCTCATTCAAATTGAGCCAGTTGATATCCAGTAGCTCCGGATGGTCTGCAACCACTCCAAAGTTATCCTTCGTGTTATCAAAATCCTGCACCAGGTGGTCCCACAGATCCCATTGCCAAACGATATATCCTGTTGTTGGACCAGTTGGTTGTATTTCAATGATACGTTCGGTAAAAAGAGAACCATAGGATAATAATCCCGGGTTTCTTCCTGCTAGCACGCACTCAGCCTGATCCTTTATTACCCATGCAATGGCCAAAACGTTTCCATTAGGTAGTAGTTGTATATCATGATGCAAGCGCTTTTCCATATCGTAATAAATGTAGTCCCAAGTAACACTACCGTCCCAAGCAACCTTCTGGATACGTTCACTTCCACCACCTGCCCCTATTGGCGAATTTTGGGCTGTGTCTGCCTTGGCACACCTCAGTAAGGTGCCATCTTCAAGTAGGTAAATTGAATTTCCTAGAGTAACGCCATCTCCTTGCCATGTGTGAACTACTTCTCCGCAATTGTTCATGATGTACTGTTGATTACCGAAGATCGGCCCCCATAAAACGAAGCCTTCTTCCGTTTGCCAATCGTATTGAAACAATCCGGTGGTTTGCTGGGCATCTGCTCCGATAACCATCATGAGCATGAATGCCGTCAATAATTTTCTCATTGTTGAATAAATTTGTTGAGTTATTTGGTAGATGATTCGAAATTACCTCGTAATCAAGCCACCAATGTTCTTAGTTGAGTTTCAATTTCCACAACCTTATCCACATCACATGAAGAACAGTTTCCAAACCAGTAAGAGCAATCCGGTAAATCCAAGAATGGCCATTATGAACGTGCGCCAGAAGAAATATCCATTACGCCTATGGTAACTTGCTGAAAGCCAAGAAAGCAAAACCACAATTACTGCGAAAATGAGCCATTTCATGAACGCAAAAATCATGAATTGATGCATACTGAGCGTGACGCCAATCACCGGACACATTGGACAATGAATGTTCGGAACTGAGGTACTACTTTTGGGCATGCGAAGAACCATCACCTTAGTTCTTTCCTTTGTTTGGTTGACATCGTTCTCACAGGACGACAAGTTTCCACAGACCATAACTGCCGGAGTCGAATTCAGACCCATCTTTCCGGCTGCATTTCTGAACACAGGAGACCAACAGGTTCAGAATGATTCTTATTCCATATCGGTATCGCCTAAGTTCGGTTTCTCGGCTGGGATGACCATCCGTTATGGGTTTCACAAACGGTTCGCATTGGAAACTGGGATCAATTTCGTGCAGCGCAATTACGACCTCAACATTCATAGAGACTCTATTCCTCCATCTGGAATTATCGATGGAAGTGCCGCGTTCGACTCAAACACCGACTTCACCATAATCGGGTACGAACACCCGATAAAAGTTCTGTTCTTCGTTCAGGTGGCAGAAAGATTCTATCTCAATGCTGCAGCCGGATTGCAATTCACGTTCTTCCCTTCCGACATCTTTACCACAAATGAAGAGAGCACTACCAGTGGACAGTATTTCCGCCATTCGTCTGTGCGTTTAGGATTTGATGGCAAGCCTGGCAACGATGGCGTGATACATGGCGGTGGAATTCTCAATCTGGGGATGGAATATCGAACCAAGAATACAGGCTATTTCTATTTAGGTGGCTCTTATCACGTTCCATTTGCAAACATTTACCGAAGCAAATTCGAGTACACTGACGAAGTGAATCCGGCACCCATTACAGATAGGGTCCAACAACTGTATCTGAATGGCAGTTATCTTACGTTCGACATCCGCTACTTTTTTAATGCTCAAACACTCGTTAAGAAGGAACGCAAAAAGATTTCGAAGAAGAAGAAAGACGACCCAGTGGTTGATTAGGTCTTACCTGTGACCAAATCGTTAATAAATGGATTGAACTACGTCAATATCGCAAACATATACAGGTAAGTTTGCTCACTTAAACAAACCGAATAATGAAATATATCTACACCCTATTCATTGCGCTTGCAACTATGACCAGTGCAAATGCGCAGAATTTTTTCTTCGAAGATTTTGATGGATGCACTATACCAACGGATTGGACCAACACGGCCATCGTTGGTGATACTGCTTGGGTATTCGGAAACAATGCTGGTGGATCACCAGGTGGCTCTGTGGATGGAACTTGTATGGCCTACTTGCATGATGATGACCTTGGCAGCGCATACCCTGCTGTTGTTGCCGATCTTGTTTCTCCTAGTATCGACCTGACTTCGCTGGACACAGCCTTGTTACAGTTTGATTACATCTTTGAAGACCTAGGCACTTCCTACTTTGCCGTTGCTTTGTGGAACGGGGCGGATTGGGACACCGTATTTACAGAAAACAGCGATCCTGGCTGCTTCGGATTTTTCCCTACATGTGGACCAAGAAGTGCTTCAATCAGCATTGCGGATTACTTGATTGCTGATTTTCAAATCAAATTCATATTCAGCGATGGCAATGGATGGAATTGGTATGTGGGATTAGACAATGTTGCTATTTATGTTCCTCCAACAGATGATGCCGTTGCATCTTCAGCTGTTGCTCCATTAACAGGTTGTGGACTATCTGCTACGGAAACTGTATCAATAGTAGTTTACAACAACGGACAGAACGATATTACTGACATCGAAGCCGGTTTTCAAGTTGGAGGCCAGACTGAAACTGAAACGTTTACTGTCTCTATAGGTGCCGCGGAGTCTGATACATTGGTCTTTACTGCTACCGTAGACCTATCGGTTCCTGGGGAATATGATTTTACCGCTTGGGTCAGTTTGGATACAGATCTGGATAACCTTAACGACACCATAAGTTTCAGCATTAGCAGTATTCCTGTTATTGCAAGCCTTCCTTACTCCGAAGATTTTGAGAACGGAGCCGGTGGTTGGGTTTCAGGCGGTACGCTCGATCCATGGGAATTAGGTGATCCGGAAACCGCTTTCATAGATACTGCCAATTCTGGCATCAATGCTTGGGTTACCAACTTGGATGGAACCTATGAGAACAGCACTGCCGCATATGTAGAGTCTCCCTGTTTCGATTTTTCAAATCTTGTTGTTGATCCTGTGCTCAGATTGGCATTCATTGCAAATTCAGAAGTAGGTTGGGACGGTACCTGGATCGAAGTTTCAACAGATGCTGGAAGCACTTGGAACACTGTAGGGAACGTGGGCGAAGGAACCAATTGGTACACGAACGAAGACGAGCACGGTGCCAACTTTGACGAAGATTGGTGGGATAGTCCCTTTGGTGCAGCAAACGAATGGACCACAGCCACCCACCTTATTGATGGTGCAGCTGGATCAGGCTCAGTTAAAATTCGAGTATTCTTCATTTCTGATGGTAGTATAAACGCTGGTTATGAAGGATTTGCCTTTGACGATATCGAGATCTTTGAACAACCTTCCATCAACGCAGGTGTAACTGAAATCCTATCTCCGATAACAGGTTGCGGCCTAGGAACAGAACTGGTCACAGTAGTAATTGAAAACTTTGGAGATGCGGATCTGGTTGATTTTGATGTTGCGTACGAAATCGAAGGCCTCGGAGTGGTTACTGAAACCATTTCAGACACCCTTTTTGCCGCATCTGTTGACACTTTTACGTTTACCGTTCCTGTAGATCTTTCCGTTATTGGTGATTACGATCTTGGCGCCTGGACCGCAGTGATAGGTGATGGAGATACAACCAACGATTCGATCTTTTCTGTTGTAACGAGCATTCCAGTTGTTTCCAGTTTGCCCTATCTCATCGACTTTGAATCAGGTTCGAACGGATGGTATTCTACTGGCATAAATGGCAATTGGGAACTTGGTGACCCGGAAGGAATCATCATCGATACTGCCAACAGTGGTGTGAATGCGTGGGCGACCAATTTAGATTCTCTGAATTACGCTAACGGTCAACTTTCATACCTCACTTCACCTTGCTTCGACCTTTCTTCCCTTGTCATCGATCCTATCCTGGAATTCGCTTTCATTTCAAACACCGAGATCGGTTGGGATGGAATGTGGGTGGAAGTTTCTACCGATGCAGGTGCAACTTGGAGCACCGTTGGAAACTTTGACGAAGGGACCAACTGGTACAACAATGAAGATGAACACGGTGTAAACTTTGATGAAGATTGGTGGGACGGAACCACTACTGGCGGGTGGATAGTTGCCGAACATCTATTGGACGGAGTTGCTGGTTCGTCAGACGTTATTGTACGATTCGTGTTCAGTTCTGACCTATCTGTTAACAACTACGAAGGATTTGCAATTGATGATATCAGCTTAACTGAACAACCACCGATCAATGCATCAGTGTTTGAGATTACATCCCCTGTTTCGGCCTGTGGCCTAACTGATTCAGAAGTGGTTTCTGCAACTATTACCAACCTAGGTTCGATTGATCTTGACTCTTTGGTGGTTTCGTATTTCTTCAATAACGGACCTATCGTTACTGAAGTATTCAACGACACCGTCAATCCGACTAACAGTTTCAGTGTAGATTTTGCACAACTTATTGACCTAAGCGTGCCTGGAGATTACGAGCTGACTGTTTGGGTAACTGCCGTTGGCGAAGGAGACGCTTCCAATGATACCTTGACGGTTCAGATAACAAGCGTACCTACCATCAGTTCCCTTCCATACGAAGAGGATTTGGAGAACGGTACTGGAGGCTGGAGGTCTGCTGGTCTTGTAGCACAATGGGAATTGGGTGATCCGGAAGGAACCCTTATCGACACTGCTTTCAGTGGTGTGAACGCTTGGGCCACTAACCTCAATACGTTCAACTATGAAAATGGAGAGATCTCCATGTTGATGTCGCCATGTCTTGACTTCAGCAACCTGACCGAAGATCCGGTGATGAGTTTTGCTATTCAGTATGACAGCGAAACCAATTGGGATGGAACCTGGCTAGAGGTATCGACCAATGGCGGTGCATCTTGGACCGTAGTTGGCAACCTTGGTGAAGGTGAAAACTGGTATACCAGCAATAACTTCTTCAATGCCATCATTCCTCAAGGCTGGACCGGACAATCAGGCCAGGCCGGAGAATGGGTCATTGCAGAACACATCTTAGATGGCGTTGCAGGTAGTGCGGATGTGCAGGTCCGGTTCATTTTCAGCTCTGACGCATCTGTCAATTTCTTTGAAGGTTTTGCCATAGACGACATCAGCATCTTTGCACAACCCCAACTTGATCTGGTTGCTCTTTCAATCGATGCACCTTCTTCTGGTTGCAGCTTAGGTGAAGAGTCGGTCACCATGACTTTTTGGAACAAAGGATTACAAACTGTAAGCGGCTTTGAGCTCGGATTCATAGTAGATGCCGGAATTCCGCAGTATGAGACCTACACCGGAAGCGTTGCAAATGGAGATACCGTTACTTACACGTTTGCTTCAGAATTAGCTGACCTCTCGATACCAGGAATTCATACTGTTGATGTGTTTACTGCACTGATGGGCGATGAACGATTGAGTTCAGATTCTGTTTTCGGTCATATCGTGCTGAACAACGGAAGCGTAACACCATTGTCTCAGACCGAAGAGCCAATAGGAGCTGTGTTGAGTTCCACTATACCACAAGGAACCACATCTAAGCTTTTCTTCTGCGGGCTACCAACGGCTCTGGATGGATGTTTTGAGATCGTAAGTCTATCAATCGACTCTCTATCACACACTTGGTTGGCAGATCTGGACATTTACTTGATTTCGCCTGAAGGTGATTCTTTGGAAATTTCTACGGGCAATGGAGGCAGTGGCGACAATATGTACAATGTGGTATTCACTGATAGCGTTTCAACGAGTATTGCAACCCAAACCGCAGGCATTCTTCCTGGATACTACACGATTGAAGACACCGCTGGTTTTGCAGCTCTTTACAACGGTCAAGACCCTAATGGGCCTTGGACACTATGGATTGACGATAATGTGGGCGGTGACGATGGTCAGTTGATAAGTTGGACACTGACCTTCCGCGATAACTCACCTCAGCCGCAGCTTGCCTACAGCGATACAAGCATTTGCCTTACACAGGTGTTAACCGTTGAAACAGGCGAATTCGACTCGTACCTGTGGAGCACAGGCAACAACTCGCAAGAGATCGATCTGTTCGGAAACATTCTTGGTCTCGGAACACACGAGATCTACGTAACTGTTGACCAAGATGGATGTACTGGCGTAAGTAACTCATTCATCCTAACAGTTGATGCTTGTGCGGGTATAGACGAACTGGATGGTTTGACCATCGATGTGTATCCGAATCCAACTACAGGCAATATCGTTCTTGATATTGTTGGAGACAGTGATGGATTCGCTGTAAGCGTTACCGATATGAATGGTAAGTCGGTTCATACCGAAACGATCGGAAAGATCACAACAGGCATCCGGTCAAGCATAGACCTCAGCCAAGTTGCCAATGGCATCTACTTCTTGCGATTGGACGATGGCAACTCGTTCACCACAAGAAAATTGATCAAACAATAAACTATCATCAGTAGTTGATAAAGGGCGATGAGCATGGTCTCATCGCCCTTTTTAATTTTATGGCATGGCTCGAACACCAACCGTCTCATTACCATTGGGCTACCAAGCCCCCGAATTCAGTCTGCCCGATGTTGTGAGTGGCTTGCCCACGGTATTCTCTGACATTGAAGGAGAAAAAGCAACCGTGGTCATGTTCATTTGCAACCATTGCCCGTTTGTGGTGCATGTGCTTGATGAACTGATCAGAATTGGCAACGATTACAAGAACCGAGGAATAGGCTTGGTGGCCATTAGCAGCAACGATGTGCTTAATTATCCTGATGATTCTCCCGAGAAGATGAAGGAGTTGGCCCTTCAAAAGTCATTTCCTTTCCCGTATCTCTACGATGAGTCTCAGGAAGTGGCGAAAGCCTATACAGCCGCATGCACGCCAGACTTCAGCGTATTCAATTCCGATAGGGTCTGTGTTTATCGTGGGCAATTAGACGATAGCCGCCCGGGTAATGACCAGCCTATAACTGGAAAAGACCTGCGAAAGGCGCTTGAAACACTGATAGCTGGGAAACTGGTGCCGGCAGATCAACGGCCTAGTTTAGGGTGCAACATAAAATGGAAACCGGGCAACGAACCCAGATACTACTGATTCTCCGCGAATTTCTTGAAGGAAACTGTGCTTCGGTCGAGCTGCCTGGTCACTGTTCCTTTCAACAGCCCGCTTGCCAGTTTCAGAGCACCTTTCAGTTCAATCTGTTGGTTGATGATGAATCTGGTTCTCGCGTCCGAAAGCTTTTCGAACTGGTAGTTTGAATAGCTAATATAACCTTGACCGTCATAACGGATAATGTATTCATCGGGCAGTTGGTTACTGATAACGGTTTCAGTTATCATAAGTCTGCCAGCCGGAGAATCGAAAACGACCCTGCTTTTTGAGCCTGGCTGGCGGTATTCTCCCGAAATGTGTTTAACAGACCTTAAGCCTTCCAACCACTTCAACGTGCACTCCGGGTCCTGGATCAATTCGATCAACTCCACCAAAGGCTTTTCAATATCAATCTCTGATCTGAATTTCATTTCATGAATTCTGAACTCAAGAAACAAAAAAGGCGCTCTGGTTCAGAGCGCCTTTCCGATCAGTTATCAAAAGGTTTTCAATGTACACCTATCTCTGAAAGATAACGTTCCGCATCCAATGCTGCCATGCAACCTGTGCCAGCCGCGGTAACCGCTTGGCGATAAACCTTATCAGCGGCATCTCCCGATGCAAAAACTCCAGGAATTTTGGTCTTTGAGGTTCCTGGCTTTACGATCAGGTAGCCGGTCTCGTCCATATCTAGCCAACCTTTGAAAATATCTGTGTTGGGTTTATGACCGATGGCAACAAAGAACCCCGTGCAAGGAATAATCACCTCATCGTTGGTGAGGTTGTTCAATGCTTTCACTCCTTCCACTCCTTTTTCGCCCAAAATATCCAATGTATCGTGGTTGAATTTCACTTCGATGTTCGGAGTATTCATTACCCGATGTTGCATAGCCTTTGAAGCTCTCATTTCATCTCTTCTAACAAGCATGGTGACTTTGGTGCAAAGTTTTGCCAGATAGGAAGCTTCTTCCGCAGCGGTATCTCCGGCCCCAACTATCACCACTTCCTGACCTTTGTAAAAGAAACCATCGCAAACGGCACAGGCAGAAACCCCGAACCCGTTCAAACGCTGCTCACTTTCCAAACCAAGCCACTTGGCAGATGCTCCGGTTGCAATGATCACCGAATCGGCCAGAATGGTTTTATCGTTTATCATGATCTTATGAACGGGGCCTGTGAAATCAACAGATGTTACCAGTTCGTAGCGGATCTCTGTTCCAAACCTTTCGGCTTGCTTGCGTAAGTCTTCCATCATTTGCGGACCTTCCACTCCATTCGGATATCCCGGATAATTATCCACTTCCGTGGTTATGGTCAATTGTCCGCCTGGTTGCATTCCTGTATACACCAGCGGATGCATATCGGCACGTGCAGCATAAATGGCCGCTGTGTATCCCGCTGGTCCGCTACCAATGATCACACATTTTCTTCTCTCTAATTCTTCAGACATTATTATTCTCATTTGGTCGGCTGTGAGCCAACAATTCAACTTTCAGTATTTAACGCAAATAAATGTATCGAGTGTGGTAGCATAGCCAGCCCAAACTCCTCTTCCGCCATTGTCGAAATTGGAGAACACTGGCGTAGGGCTGCTGAATGGATTCAGATTAGAAGCCGCATCTACCGATTCCCAGAAATCGTATACGCCTTGATCGATGATTCCGAGTTTGACAACCACCGTGTCGCCCTCATGGAACCACCAGTAATCTTCTCCGCTACCGTTATCACTTGCCAAGTTTGAACCTTGGTACATGTTAAAAGAGATGGTTTCGCCTGCAAAAAGTCGGTCTCCGAAACTGGGGCCGCCATCTATGGGGCGCATTCCTCTTCCCTGTGTCAGGTTTTCGGTCCACACGTAATAATAATCGTCTGTCTGTGGCGGATCGCTGAGGCTTACCCAAATGGAACCGTTGCTATCCAATGGCAACTCGTCCTTGTACCATAAGCTATCAAAGCTCACTTGATGCCGGATGCTGGTGGTTGCAGTGTACAGTTTACCCTCCACATAGGCTTTCATGGTGTAGGTTTTCCCGATCTCTCCAACCATTGTCAGGTTGGCATTGATGCAAATGTCCAGTCCTGGTGGGAACGATTCGAAACCAAGAAGCTCCAAGGCAAGTTCTTGCTGCTCAGGCGTTAGATCCAACAAGCAGATCTTTGGAAGTTCCACTCTATTCCCATCAAATTCTATGAATACACTGTCGGCTTCTACAAGAGAGTTTACAATGGCATCTGCTGCGGTCTGTATCGGGTCGAAGTAGTTTGAACTTCGTGATACGATGACATATGGGAACATTCCGTTCTCAATATATCCTTCAAAAACGATCCCATTCACTCCTTCGGGCAGTTCCACGTCCAAAACCTTTTCGCACGATGCGAAACCGATAACTCCAAGAAGTAGGCTGATTGCTATGGCCAGATTTTTCATCATCAGAATTTGAAGTTCCAGGTTACACTTGGTAAAATAGGGAACACGGATACCTGCCGCGCTTCGATCTTAATGCTTTGGTCGGCTTCATTAACCTCCGTGGCAAAATAGATGAAGTATGGGTTCTGCCTACTGTAGACATTGTAGATACCAAAGTTCCAAGTGGATTTGAATCGTTTGTTCTTTTTAGGATTTGGGTGAAGGGTGGCTCCGAGATCCAATCGATGGTAGTCAGGCATTCTGAATGAGTTTCTTTCGCCATACTCCGTTACGATATTTCCGTTGATGAAGTAGCGCGAGGCGGGAACAGTCATGGCGCTGCCCGTTCCGTAAACAAATACGGCAGAAACCGACCATCTCTTAGAAATTCGATATGAACCTACAACCGAAAGGTCATGTCTTCTGTCATACACCGCTGGAAACGGTTTCCCTTGATTGAGGTCTGGGAAGACGCGATTTGTCCAAGCCAAGGTATATCCTATCCAACCCGTGAATTTCTGACCATTCTTTCTGATGAAAAATTCAACACCGTAAGAATCTCCTTTGCCGAATACGAAGTTGTTATCTGGGTTGTTGTTCACGTTCTGATCCGGGCTGAAACCATCTCGATACTCGATCAGGTTGTTCATGAGTTTGTAGTAACCCTCCACACTGATCTCCAATTTATCGTCCAAGAAGTTGTGGAAATAGCCCAAGGCCCATTGATGCCCAATTTGTGGTTTCACTATATCGGTACTGGGAACCCAGAAGTCGGTAGGAAAACTGATGGATGCCAAACTAGCCAAATGGATGTATTGGTAGTTCATGGAATACGAGGCCTTGATGGAATTGTGTTTGCCAAGCATGGCTCGACCGGAAATACGAGGCTCGGCCATGCCGTAGGTTGCAACATTTTCCAGTGTCTTGTACTTCACAGTATCAACCACTTGGCCTACCTCGTTCTGAATGTAACGATCAAATGGCCCCGTGTGCGAGAACATGGAACCGCGCACACCGACATTCAGACGGAATCGGTCAGAAATATCCCAATCATCCTGAATGTAGATGGCGGGTTCATGTGCGTGATACTTGATAACTCCGCCAAGGTCCAATTCCGTATCGCCCGTACGGGCAGAAACACTGCTTGGTGTGAATGTGTGATAAATGTAATTGACCCCGAACTGAACCTTGTGTCGGATGTCTGGCATCCAGCTCAGGTCCACTTTCAAGTTGTAATCTCTGATTCCTGAACGCAATGCCAGATCGAATTCCTGCTGACCAGCTCCGAATTCGAACTGGTAATCGCTGAAAATGAACGAGGCATTCATGAACAACTTTGGATTGAAAATATGATTCCATCGAAGAGATGTGGTCGCATTGCCCCATCCGATCCGGGCATTGAAATCATCCTGACTTTGAAATCCGAAAACATCTCTCCCCCAGTAAGCGCTCAGAAAGAGCCGATCTTTCTTACCAAGGGTATAGTTCAGTTTTCCGTTCAGGTCGAAGAAGTAGTAAGTGGCTCCAGCAAAAAAACCACCACCTCCTGAGTTGTCATCCGTTGCCAGGTCGGCAATGGCACCGCCCAATAGCCCGATGTACGCAAATCGACCGGAAAAGATGAACGAGCCTTTGTCTTTAACTAACGGCCCTTGCAATGTCAACCTGGAGTTGATGATCCCCAAGCCGCCTTCCAATTCAAACTTCTTGTTGTTGCCTTCTTTCATCGTGATGTCTAACACGGCTGAAAGTCTGCCACCGTATTTCGCTGGCATGGAACCTTTGGTCAATTCCATTCCTTTGATGGCATCGGCATTGAAGACAGAAAGGAATCCGAAAAGGTGCGAGGCGTTGTAAACCACAGCCTCGTCTAAAAGCACAAGATTCTGATCAGGTCCACCACCTCTCACATAAAGACCAGCGTTGCCCTCCGAGCCCGACTGAACACCCGGCAATAACTGAATCGTCTTGATGATGTCAACTTCGCCCATCAATGCTGGTAGCTCCTTTACTTGCTGAACAGGAATTTCAACCGTGCTCATTTTTGCACTTTTGGTATTCTCGTCCTTCTTCTCTCCCGTAACAACCACTTCCTCTTTCGTGTAAGTCGATTCCTTCAGTTCAATATTGAACTCCAGATTCTTATTGAGGTCGATCTCTTGCGAATAGGTCTCGTAACCTAAGAACGAAACCTTGAGTGTGTATTTACCTTCAGGGATTGTAATGGAATAGAAACCGTAAACGTTCGTTGTCGTGCCCTTCATGGCAGGTTCCACAAAAACATTGGTGCCGATCATGGTCTCTCCGTTGGCCGCATCGGTAATGGTGCCGCTGATCGTGAATTTTTCCTGAGCACTTACACTTAAGGTCAAAACGACTGACACAATGGAAAAAAACAATGCCGTGCAAGCTCTAAGTTGCTTCAATTTTCTACTACTTTCGATGGAATTCAACCTCTTGTTTTGGGGCTGCAAATGTAACCCAGTTAAACCATTATTGTTGTGCTGATCCATGATAAATACCGGAACATCTTGCACCTGATCCGTTGGGGTGCAGGTTACTGATATTACTCAGTTTCACATCAGACCGATATCAGACGATCACCGTTCGAGCCGCTCGTTATTTGCAACCGAATCTTACGATCACAGTGGAATGAAAAAAGCGGTAATTCTGGGTGCAGGAACAGCTGGTACCATGATGGCCAATCACTTGGCGAAGAAGTTGCCCAAGAAAGAATGGGAGATCGTGGTGGTAGATCAGGAAAAAACGCACTACTACCAACCTGGATTCCTGTTCCTTCCCTTCGACATGTATCAACCAGAAGACGTGGTAAAACCGATAGATGATTTCCTTCCCAAGCGTGCAGAGCGAATCGTTGAACAAATAGACCGTGTTGACCCAATTGAGAACAAGGTATTCCTTAAGAGTGGAGAAACGATCGGATACGATGTACTCGTAATTGCCACAGGAACTCGCATTGTACCTGAAGAAATAGATGGTATGATGAGTGACAAATGGCACAAGGAAGTGTTCGACTTCTACACGTTTGAAGGAGCTTGTGCACTCAGAGAGAAGCTCCAGACCTGGGAAGGCGGCAAATTGGTGATTCACATTACCGAAATGCCTATAAAGTGTCCGGTAGCACCTTTGGAATTCGCGTTTCTGGCCGATGCATTCTTCACCGAAAAAGGGATGCGGAACAAGGTTGATATCACGTTCGTCACTCCGTTGAGCGGTGCATTCACCAAACCGGTTGCTTCTAGCAAACTGGCATATCTCCTTGAGGAAAAGAACATACGGATCGTTCCAGATTTCGCCATTGAGCGGGTTGACAGCGCCAATCGGAAGATACACGACTACGGTGGAAAGGAAGTGGAATATGATCTATTGGTAACCGTGCCCACCAACATGGGAGACACAATGGTGGAACGGTCTGGTTTCGGTGACGAATTGAATTATGTTCCGACAGACAAGTGCACGCTGCAAAGCAAAGTCGCTGACAACATTTTTGTTATTGGCGATGCGACCGACCTGCCTGCTTCCAAAGCAGGTTCTGTGGCCCATTTTGAAGCAGACATCCTTGCTGAGAATATCATCAGATTCATTGAAGGGAAACCCATCATACATGAATTTGATGGGCATTCGAACTGTTTCATAGAAACCGGTCATGGAAAAGCTCTTCTGATCGACTTCAACTACACACACGAACCCGTAGAAGGGTCGTTTCCGATCGGTAGCGTTGGACCACTGAAACTTCTGAAAGAAACAAGAATGAACCACATGGGCAAATTAGCCTTCAGGTGGGTCTATTGGAATATGCTTCTGAAAGGCACTCCCATTCCATTTGTACCAGCCACCATGAGCGAGGCCGGTAAACATCTGGAAACCATAAAACACGACTAAAACCATCAATACAACAAAAAATGACAACCACACTTGCAGGAACAGAAGTTAATGTGAACGCGGAAGGCTACATGACCGACCTGAGCCAATGGACAAGAGAAATTGCCTTGGAAATAGCTAAGAATGAAGAGGTTATCATGACCGACAAATGTTGGGAAGTGATAACTTGGATTCAAGAACAGTACAGAAACGACAACCCGCTTACCATTAGAAAGGTTGGTAAAAGCGGAATAACCGACATAAAAGAGTTTTACGAACTGTTTCCGAACGGACCACTTAAAAAAGCCTCCAAGATCGCTGGCATTCCAAAACCAGTAGGATGTATCTGACAGACAAATAACTACACCATGAGCGAAGTAAAAGATGCCCCAGTAAAAAAATTGCTGCTGATCCTTTCAAAAGCAACAATTGAAAACGTGTATGCCTGTTTCATTTTGGCCAATGGTGCCAGAATGGAGGGAATAGAATCTGAGATCTTCTTCACCTTCTTTGGTTTGGAGGCCATAAACAAGAAAAAACTCAACGACCTTCATGTTGCAACTGTAGGAAATCCTGCCATGCACATACCTACCATATTAGGCGGCCTTCCCGGTATGGAATCGCTGGCAACCAACATGATGAAAAAGGAAATGGAGAAATTGGACATTCCACCGGTAGATGAATTCCTGGAGATTCTCAGTGCATCGGGATGCAAAATGTGGGCCTGTAAGTTGGCAATGGACATGTTCCATCTAGAAAGAAAAGACCTGATCGATGACCTTGACGGTGTTCTGACCGTAGGCGGGTTCTATGAGCGCGCTGCTGGAGAAGGCTCTCACCTCATGTTCATCTGAAAGCACGGTCATATTAATACGAAAGGCAGCCAATGGCTGCCTTTTACGTGTCGGGGTGACTGGATTCGAACCAGCGACCACACGCCCCCCAGACGTGTACTCTAACCGGGCTGAGCTACACCCCGAAAACGGCTTGCAAAACTATAATTTTTCAACTTCGGAAGGGTGACCGGATTCGAACCACCACGGCCAAGCATGGCACCCAGACGTGTATCACGCCTTGGCGTGAATACACCCCGAAAACGGACCACAATTGTATCACTTTTAATGTGTAGCAAAAAAGTGCTTTCAGAATAGAGAATTTGAATCTCAAAAAATCATTAATCTTGTAAGCTGCTAATCGTTTGTAAACAAACTGTAATAACTTCCCCGATGTTCAAAAAACATACACTTGTTATAATATTATTATTAGCCTCCACATCGTTGATTCATGCACAGTGTATTGAAGGCAACTGTTACGAAGGAAATGGAACGTTCCTATTCGAAAATGGTGACCAATACAAAGGTCTGTGGAAGAAAGGACTTCCCTTCGGTTATGGTGTATATGAATTTGCTAAAGGAGACGTGTACAAAGGGGCCTTCAAAGATGGATTGATGGACGGAAGAGGAACTTATACTTATGCCAATGGAGATAAGTACATCGGTTCTTGGAAAGAAGGCAAAATGAATGGCCGAGGCCATTTTCATTGGGAATTGGCAGGCGACCTGATGACCAATGCTGTTTACGAAGGTTTCTTTAAAGATGGAGTTCCACAGAACATTGATGTGAAACCGACCGAAACCCCTTCAGAGCCACCCGCACAGAAATAGATCGGATTACCAAAGAGAGCTTCGGCTCTCTTTTTTTTGCCCTTCATCTTGAACAGCTACCAACCGCTTTTGTACAGCAGTTGTATATTGTAAGCTTTAATCAATTCAAGGCTCATGTCCGTCCCTTATCCATTCAAGACCGTTGCTACCGCCATTGCGTTTTCACCTTACGCTGAAGCCAATCTTCACGAAAGCGCAAGAATTGCCCAAATGCTTGGAGCACGTTTGATTCTGATACATGTAGGTCCTAAAACAGAAGCAAAACAGGCCAAGCTCGAATTGATGGTATCTCAGACCGTGCTTGACAAAGAAATGGTCAAAATCGAATTCCGCGATGGGGAGGCGGTAAAAAGCATACTTGATTCGTGCAGAGAAAACGCAGTCGACCTTCTTATTGCCGGAGCTCAGAAAAAAGAGAATCTTCTGAAATTCTATACCGGTTCCGTGGCCCGAAAACTTTGCCGCAAAGCAACTTGTTCCATTTTATTGTTGACCGACAGATCGGTGATCAGAAACAGATGCAAGGAGATCGTTGTATCCGGAGACGACAGTGAAAAAACCGAATGCACGGTAAGAACTGCCAATTACTTCGGTAAGATCCTAGAAGCTTCTCACATTACCATAGTGGATGAAATAGATCCTAAAAAAACGATTGACGTGGCAGATGATGATGTTCAAGTTGAACTTGCCGCCAGAAATCGCAAGGAATTGAAGGAGCGGGAAGACGCTCGGATCAGGCAATTGCAAGAAAAACTTACTGCTGAAGACAGTATTCCTGTTAGCCACAAATGCATTTTTGGCAAACCCGGATATACAATTGGTCACTACGCTGCCGCAAACCAAGCAGATCTATTGGTCATGAACTCGCCTGATAGTTCACTTGGTATCATGGATCGGTTTTTCCCCCATGACCTTGAATATGTACTGTCGGATCTACCCTGCTGCTTAATGATCGTTCATCCGGCAAACCACACACCTGCATGAGGTTGTTCTCCAACGGATTGAAAGGTTGGACACAATCATGGAAGGGCGATCTGCGCGCTTCCATCAGCGTTGCCTTTATTGCCATACCTCTAGGTCTGGGCATCGGATTGGCTTCGGGAGTGCCGCCTTTGGCCGCTGTAATTCCAAGTGTTGTAGGCGGTTTACTTTTCGCTTGGTTCAGCGGTGGGAACATTACAGTTCATAGCACACCTAAAATGCTTATCGGGGTTACAGCTGCCGCAATTTTGACCTTGGGTGGAGATGACCTCCTTCTAGGTTACCGCCTATTCCTTGCGGCTGTTTTTGTGGCAGGTATCATCCAATTCATTCTTGGATTGATGAGATTAGGCATTATTGGAGATCTGATTCCGGCAACGGTCATCAAGTCGCTTCTTGCTTCGGTCGGTATCATTATCATAGTTAAGCAGATACCCGTGTTGGTCGGTTCTCAGCTTCACCCCAATAATTTGATTGAACTGATGCAATGTACGGTCGAAATAGTCAAGGATGCGAATCCTATCGTGGTATCTATCGGTCTTGCATCCGTTCTTATCATGTTCCTGCATTCCTACATCGAAATGCCAGTAATTAAGGCAATTCCGGGTGCAGTATGGGTTATTCTTGTTTCAATAGGGTATTCGTATGGTCTGGGTTTTGCCGATGGAGGGCAATTGCTTGGATTTGAGTACGGTCCGGATATGCTCATTGACCTACCTTCTAAGATCACTGAAGCAGTCGTATTACCGGATTTCAGCATTTGGAAAACGGCAATTTTCTGGAATGTGGTCCTGGCAATCGTCCTCATTAGCAGTATTGAAGGTATTCTGAGTGCCAAAGCCATTGATCGACTTGACCCTCTGAAAAGGAAATCTAATGTGAACCGCGAACTTCGAGTGGTAGGCTTGGCAACTTCGGTGTCGGGGCTCATTGGCGGTTTGCCGGTCATTCCAGGAATTGTGCCGAGCGCGGTTAGTGTAAGTCACAATGGAAGGTCACAGATGGTTGATGTTTTTCAGGCCATATTGATACTTGGTCTCGTGGTGATGCTCGGTTCGCAACTACAACATATTCCATTAGCTGCTTTGGCTGGAGTCCTAATTCATACGGGGTATAAATTGGTCAATCCAACTGAAATCAGAAACATCTTCAACATTGGCTGGGATGAACTATTGGTCTTCTTGGCCACATTAGGAGTGACACTTGCTTCCGACCTGATCATCGGGATCGCAGCTGGAGTAATGCTGACCTTAACGTTCCAAGTGATCCGGTTACGATCAGTAGTAAAGCTCTTCACAATCCTGTTCAGGCCCAACGTAGTGTCGTATGGGGAAGACGAAGACAATTCGTTTCTGATCGGTGTAAAAGGATACAGCAATTTTTTGAATTACCCGCAATTGAAAAAAGCGCTGGATGTAATCCCTTCGAATGCAAAGATCATCATTGATCTATCGTTGGCGGAATTCATTGACCATACGGTACTGGAGCATTTGGCCCAGCATGAGGAGAACCAGATCAGGCGCGGTGGAGATTTTGAGATCATTGGAATGGATACGCACCTATCATCTGCCAAGCATCCGCTTTCCATGCGGTTCAAAGGTTCGAACATGAGAATAACCGGACCGAACGCGCTCACTTCACGCCAGCACAAATTACAGTCGGTTGCAAGCGAAATGGGACACACTTTCGACCCAAGCGTCATTCTGTTCGTCAAAGATTTCGAGGCGTTTCATTTGCTGCGACACAAAAAAGTGGACCGAGTGTACAATAGATTCGCAGGCTCAGCTCACGGCTTCCGATTTACCGTAGAAGATGTAGATATACATGAAGGCGAGCTTCAGACAAAAGTTGTGGGTCAAGTAACCGTTGCCTTGATTGAAGTTCCCAGCCGGATACCACTATTCACACTTGAAAAGGAATATTTCTTCGATAAGTTGGCAGCTTTGGCTGGGTACGATGATATCGATTTTCAGAACTTTCAAGACTTCTCCAGCAACTTCCGATTAAAGGGTGAGAACGAACAAGAGGTGCGTGAATTCTTTACGGCCTCAATCATTCAATTTCTGGATGCAAACCTTTTGTATAGAATTGAAAGTTCGGGGGAGCAACTCCTGATATTCGGCAAACAAAGACTTCTAAGCGTCACCGAATTCATTGAACTGATAGGTTTCTGCAAAAAACTTATCCGCGTGATGACAACCGATTCGGAATAGTACGTTCTGATTTTTTAAGAATTCATTTTTTTGCACAACTGACAGTATTAACGTTCTTTGCATTCAAACATTCAAACTGAACATGAAAAACCTTATTCTCTCATTAACATTGATCATGGCAACATCTACGTTGTCAATGGCACAGAAATTTGCTCATGCTGATATCAACGCCATCCTTTCCGTCATGCCCGAAAACGAAAAACTGAATGAGGATCTCAGGATCTATGCAACTGGTCTTTCCAAGATGATAGAAGACAAAAAGGCGCAACTCGATGGTTTGGTGGAGCAATTCAATAGAGTGTTGACTGCAGGTGACACTGCCAAAGCATTGGAGCTTCAGAAACAAGGTCTTGAGCTAGACAAAGCGCTACAACAGTCATCTCAACAAGCTGAGCAGCAACTTGCGCAGAAAAGATCGGAGTTGCTACAACCTGTATTGCAAAGAATCCGTGCTTCGATGGAAGCCGTAGCGAAAAGCAAAGGATACGAATATGTGTTGAATTCAGTAGATGGTTCTGGCACGTCTATCGTTCTGTGGGGACCAGAAGGTGCAGATATAACAAGAGCAGTAGTAGAACATTTGGGAATTAAATTGGAAGGAGCGCCAGCCGAACAGCCAGCTGCTCCTGCAGAAGAACCTGCTGGTAAAAAGAAAAAGTAATCCGTAGTTGATTCACTTGAAACCGCTTCCGTCTGTTCGGGAGCGGTTTTCTTTTTGCCCTAATTTAGCCGTCAGATTTCGGACATTAGAATTCAGACCCCGATTTTTTCTGATCAGATGTTCTCATGTCTGAAATCTCGCATCTCATATTTGAATAAATGCTTGGACTTAAGTTACCTACCGACCCGCGCTGGGCCAACATTGCCGAAAAGAACATTGAAGAAATTCTGACCGACCATGCATGGTGCGAGCAGAAAGCAGCTTCGAGCGCGATTTCCATGACGGTGCACTATCCTGAAAAGTCAGAGTTGGTAGAAGCGATGCTTGAATTGGCAAAGGAGGAGTTGGAGCATTATCAGATGGTGCATAAACGCATATTAGACCGTGGTTTGGTGCTCGGAAAGCCAAGACGAGATGAGTACGTTCGACAGTTGCTGGAGTTCTTCCCGAAAGATGGGGCGAGAGAAGACAAACTGGTCCATGAATTACTCATTTCAGCCATGATAGAAGCGCGTAGTTGTGAGCGCTTTCGTGTGCTTTCGGAGAATATTGAAGACAAAGACCTTGCGGCTTTCTATCATGAATTGATGATAAGCGAAGCCAATCATTACACGCTCTTCCTCAAGTTTGCACGGCAGTATGGCGGACGCGAAAAAGCGGACGCCAAATGGAATGAACTACTCGATTTCGAAGCTGAGATTATGAGTAAACTCGGCAACGAGGAGAAGATTCACGGCTAACCCTACTTCTTAAGTAACGCCAAAACCCCGAAAGCTTGATCCACGTGCCGTTCGCTGTGGTAAGCTTGTCCACGGATGGTGTCCACTAAGCGTAATCTGACCAAAGGAATGGTTGTTCCTGTACATCGATGTTGGATATCAACCGACTTTGCTTGTTCGTATAATTCAATAAGCTGACAGTGTTGCTTTATGAAACGCTCAACTGTTTCTGCACCCAACTTCATTCCTTTCGAATTGAGCTTTTCCATTGCGTTGAGTGGCTTTATGGATTTCTTGGATTTAGGAGCCAACGAGTTGACAAAGAAATCTCCCCACCAGGTGTTTTTGAATTTCTGGAGTTCTATTTGAGGCCTGCTTTTCTTGATGACCCGCTCTATTTCTGGAATGTAGTAATCTCCGTACATATTGAGGTGTTCCAAGCATTCCAGAACCGTCCATTTATCTTCAGACGGACGCCAGTTCAGGTCATCAACTTTCCGTTCTCGTAATTGCTCAACCCTCGCTTTGCTTTCTGAAAGCATGGCAATCAACTCGTCTATTAGCATGTCCGTGGTCATGTGTTGTTCTTTAAGAACAAATCTCCGAGAAGTTAAACCGAAAAAACTTGATTGAGATTAAGATTTTCGAATTCTCGAAAGCGTTTCGGGCGTCATTCTGAGGTACGAAGCAATGTACTTGGCTGGCACCAACTGAAACAACACGGGTGACCTTTCCAGCACGCGCTGGTAGCGCTTTTCGGGCGAGTAAAGCAGTAGATCTTTCTCACGTTCTCCCATTTCAATTATTACTAGGCTAAGTATCTTTTGCCAAAGCTGAAGGTTCTCCGAACTGCTTGCAAGAAACTCATCGAACAGATCTTTCCGCATAACTTTTACCTCACTTTTCTTAATGGCTTTAATAGCAAAATCGGAAGCATTTCCAGTGAGGAAACTGTCTAAAGCAGAAATGATGTTTCCCTCGTATGCAAAACGAAACGTAATGTCGTCTTCTTCGGTTTCCAATAGAATTTGAAGCAACCCACTTTTAATGAAGTAAAGGTTGGTATCTACCGTTCCCGATTTTTTTAGATATTCATTTCTCTTCAGCCCGCACTCCTTCTCCCAGAGTTCTTTTGGGTATCGCGCAATCCTTTCTTCCAGTTCTTGGAACAAGTTCACTTCTCTAAAATCATATTATGCCCCCATCGCGGCTTTCCAATCTTCAGGAATGGGAACTGACTTGTTTGCCTTGTAATCGAACGCTACAATGATGTTAGTGCCTTTGGCCGTAGGGCGTTCTCCTTTCTTGTCGGTTTTGGTGATGAGGCAATCAAGCACCACGCTCTTCCCTCCTATTCTTCCCGCTTTCATGTACACTTTCACCTTATCGCCAAGAAAAACCGGCTCCAGGTAATCGATTGAAACATGGGCAAGGATAAAGCCTGTTCTGGTCCAGTCTATTTCAGGAAGAATGGCATCCGTGAACGCCATCCGACCCAATTCCATCCAACTCAAATAAACAGCATTGTTCACATGCCCCAAGGCATCCGTGTCTCTGAAGCGCAACTGTACGTCAACTGTGGCTTGATAGTCTTCCATTTAAAATATTCGTTCC
>JBJOHR010000007.1:0-14899 GCA_046047575.1 Bacteroidota bacterium
AAAGAGCGGTTGGATCAACGTTGTCTTCAACCGTTACAGTTGCGTTACACGTTGTAGAGTTTCCGCTACCATCGGTGGCTGTTAAAACAACTGTGTTCGCCCCTACTTCCGAACATGTGAAAGAAAGCGGAGTTGCTGAAAGCGAAACAGAACAATTATCTGCTGAACCCCCGTCCACATCGGCTACAACGATGGAAGCGTTTCCAGTGGCATCCAATTGAACCGTGATGTTCTGACAAACGGCTGTTGGGTCTATGTTGTCCTCAATGGTCACATCAGCGGTGCAGGTAGAAAAGTTTCCACTGGCATCAGTAACGGTAAGCGTAACGGTATTCACCCCAAGATCGGCACAGGTAAAACTGTTCGGGTTTACGCTAAAGGCAAGTCCAGAGCAGTTATCTGATGAACCATTGTTCACGCTAGCTGAAGTAATGGAAGCTGTGCCCGATGCGTTCAATTGTACAGTGATGTCTTGGCATAAAGCTGTTGGATCTATGTCATCCTCAACTGTCACCGTTGCTGTACAATCATCCGTATTTCCGCTTGGGTCGGTAGCGGTAAGTGTTACAGTGTTTGCGCCTGTCTGCGAGCAATCGAACGAAAGTGGAGTGGCAGATAGCGTAACCGAGCAGTTGTCGTTGGAACCGTTGTTCACATCATTTGCTGCGATGGTCACGTTTCCGGTTGCATCCAGCTGAACTGTAATATCCTGACAGATTGCAATCGGGTCAATAATATCTTGAACCGTTACGGTAGCATTGCAGTTGTCGGTATTAGCGCTTCCATCCGTTGCAGTCAATGCAATGGTATTGGCGCCTAGATCAGCGCAGGTAAACGAAAGGGGTGTTGCCGAAACCGTTACAGAACAGTTGTCGGTTGAACCACCATCCACGTCTCCTGCGGTAATAGTTGCATTACCAGCAGCATCTAACTGAACTGAGATATTCTGACAAACGGCCACTGGATCAACATTGTCTTCAACCGTCACTGTTGCGGTACAGTCATCAGTGTTTCCATTGACATCGGTAACGGTAAGCGTGACCGTATTTGCTCCAAGTTCAGAACATGTAAAAGCGTTTGGCGAAACCACCATAGATGCAATTCCGCAGTTATCTGAAGAACCATTGTCAACATCGGTTGCTGAAATGGTCGCATTTCCAGTTCCATTCAACTGAATGGTAATGTTCTGGCAAACAGCAGTTGGATCGACCGGGTCGACTTGTATGATCGTTCCGGCATCAGAATCAGTACATCCATTGGCATCGGTAACTGTTACCGTATAGGTTCCAACACCTTGACCTGTAATAGAGGAAGTGTTCTGTCCACCCGGGTTCCAAGAATAGTTGAAGTTGGCTGTTCCTCCGGTAACAGACGTGGAAATAACGCCATCCGTTCCACCGGAACAGATGACATTCTGATCAACCGTTGCAGTAATGACCGGTTCTGGGAAAACGGTGATGATCGCAGATGCATTTGCAGTACAGGCAGATGCTGTAAAAATGATGTAATGCGTAACGGTGTAATTACCGTCCGCAGCATAGGAATGGGTTGGATTTTCCTGCGTTGAAGAGCTACTGTCTCCAAAATCCCATAAATGCGTAACGGAGCCTCCGGTGGCTCCTGTGTTGGTGAAGTTAAAACTGTTTCCATCCAAGCATTGCTCGTCATCGTCAACAGTAAAATCAGGACGGATGACCGTGATGGTCTCTGAACTGGTTACGGTCTGTCCACCGCAATTATCAGTTACCGTATAGGTGTAGGTGGTTGTGTTGGTCGGAGAAACAGTGACGTTGTTCCCCGCTGGCGCTCCGCTGTTCCAACCAGAGGTATAAGGAGTTTGGCTTCCAGAAGGATTAGCCGTCAAATTGGCCGATTGACCAAGGCAGATTGTCGTTGTTCCTGTTGTAGTAACGGCAAGCGGAATGTCGTTATCAAGGATATCCACAGTTGCAGAACCTGGAGCTTCGCAGGCACATGGTGGATCCTCCAACGTAACAACAATCGTCTCATTGCCTTCTGTAATGAAATCCAACGCCACTTGAATTGGAACTAGGATTGAATCCTGCCCTGCAGGAATGGTGATTGAAGATGGTAGCGTAGTATAATCAACACCTGGTGTGGCGGTTCCGGATATGGTAAAGTCTGCTGTGATAGAATTTGTGTTGTCTGCCCCATCAACTCTTCTGAAGATGAACCAAGCATCAGCGCATCCTTCGTAAATCCCTGGTGGAATGGTGGTTGTTTCAATCTCTACCGTTACACCGCCTCCCGCAGAGAAACTACCAGCCTTTAAAAAAACACCTGAATCCATGATTCTGTCCCCTGCATCACCAACGGCAAGTTTTATGTGGTACGTTTGGCATGGGGTGACGATAGCTGTTGCGGTCAGAACAGCTGTAAAACCATCATACTGAATTGTGGTACCCCCAAAGTTGTCATTGAAATAAGCACAGTTGACGCAAGGCCCAGTTGCCGCAGCCGTAGCGCATGGGAACGTGACATCTTGAGCACCATCATCACCGTTGTTGACGTTATCGATCGCCACCGGAGTAGTTGTTGCTGGGATCAGGGCTATATTGATGGCACCGTTAAGGTATGGGCCAGCAATACCTGGCCCTGAAATGAAAAAGCCGAAGACATCATTGTAGCCTGCGTTGACCCATTCGTGGTATTCTTCCGAAGCAAACACATATTCGAAGGTGAGTGTATCATTCTGCGGAATGAAGTCAAATTCTAAAACAGTTCTATCAAAAGTTGCCACACCTGCCAAGACGGTCAGATCCGCATCGGCCGGTCCTCCATTGTCTCGGGACTGACACGTTCGGTCGTTCGGACCAATGGCAAGATTGGCCCGTCCCGATGTCATGATTATACCATTATCAAGACCAATGTTGGTTGTCAACCCGTTATTGAACTCTCCAACCGCATTGTAATTGGTGCCCCCAGTCCGGTACACAACATTTGAAACAGAAACACAGGAACCCAAAAAAACATCCTCTATCAACGCAGCACCTTGAGCATTGGTGGTTGCTTCAGTTACCGTCAGCTGGGCGTAAACTACATTAATGGGTATCAGAAAAGTGAGTACCCCAATAAAGAGTACTTTCAGTCTGAGCATCTCGCGAACAGCGAATAGGTGATTATTTATGATTTTCTTCATTCGCCTTCAATTCGGAAGTTTAAAATCGCTTCCTGTAAGGAGAGTGTTCTACGAACGAAGTACCAAAAGGTTATGAGAAAAAATCTGCGCTTCGACAAGCTAAGGAATACGACCGATTAACAGCCTGTAAAAATTAATGGGACCGTGTCGATTGCCGATAAAAACGTGTCGTTCGTCTATCAGAACAGGACCGTTACCGACCCGGTATTTTTCGGTTTACCGAAAGGTTGCTGCATGCCTTCCCACACCACTCCGTCCTTGAAAACAGCATCAATCTTCCAAGTGTATGCCCCTTGTGGTACCAGCTGACCTTGGTAACGACCATCCCAATATTCAGACGGGCTACCGTCAACCAACTCGGTCGACTCCCACAACTGGTTTCCCCAAAGGTCGAATATCCACGCATGGTAGGTGGCCAGCCCTTCTCCTTTAGGCAGGAACACTCCAGCATCGCCCGCTTCGCCAATGGCCACGGCATTAGGCACAAAAAGCCCTGAATTCAGTTCTACGAACAATGAATATCGAGCTGTGTCCAAACAACCGAATTCATTGAACGCCCTTAATACTATGTCGAATGAGCCTGCTTCAGGATACGTATATGTGGGCTCAAACAGCTCCGAATAATCACCGTTTCCGAAAGCCCACAGATATTCTGTGGCACCTTCAGACTGATTGATGAAGTTGAACTCGCGTCCGTTTTCAGCTGCGGTCTGAATCGATGTAAAATCGGCCGTAGGCTGAGGGAACGCTACTACGGCAGAATCCACCGAAAGCGAATCGGTACACCCGAACTGATTGGTAACTATGAGCGTGACGGTGTAGGCTCCAGGTTCATCATAAAAATAATATGGGTTGGAATCCGTGCTGGTTTCCCCATTTCCGAATTGCCATAAGTAGGAGGTAGCACCAGAACTCTGGCTGAAGAATCCGACAAATATGGGATAGCATCCATCGGGATTCGGAATGGAAAAAGCCGCTTCTGGTAATCCTTGAATGTTGACCGGGTTGGTTACCGAATCCAAGCAACCATCGCCCGATTCGGCCACCAAGGTTACGAGATAGGTTCCGGCACTATCATACGCGGTTGAAGGAAGAAACTGCGTTGAGCTGTCGCCATTTCCAAAAGACCAGTTAAAAGAAGATGCATTGCTGCTCAAATTTGAGAAATCGACCTGAAAGGGGATGCTACACTGATCGACCATGGTATTTGAAAAACTGGCTGACACCGGTGCAAACGTGGTAACTATCACTGAGTTGGGAACGCTCTGGCAACCATTCTGATCAACCGCCACCACAGGAATATTCGTTGTCTGCTCAACGTAAGGGTCATAAGTCGTTCCGAAGCCTTGGCCATTGTCCCAAGTGATCAGGTAAGTTCCTCCTCCGCCAGATGCATCAACCGTTAATGGCACAACGGTTCCAGGACAAACAGTCGTATCGTTGGATGTAACCAATATGATCTGATCGGGTTCTGAAACAACAACAGTGTCGCTGTTCGTACATCCGTTAGCATCTACCACAGTTATTACATGCGGACCTGCGGAAAGATCCGTTGCTGTGGCCGTATTTTGTCCTGTTGGGCTCCAGTTGTATCCATAGGGGGCCGTTCCTCCAAATGCAGAAATGGTAGCACTTCCATCATCAAAACCGAAACAGGTAGCATCTGTTGTTCCTAGAATGGCAATATCGATGGCCGATGGTTCCAACATTTCCAGTTGTAGCGAATCCTGACAACCATTGAGGTCTGTCACTACAACCGTGTAGATTCCAGCCGATACTCCATTCAGAATCGGGTCAAAATCTCCATTTGACCACAGATATGAATAGGTTGGCACACCTCCAGAAGCCTGAACAGTGAACTGCCCGGTCGGTGTCCCGTTACAAGAAACAGGTATCGTATCGGTAGGTACAATAACGATTGGTAAGGGTTCAGTAAGGTCAACGGATAGAGACGCTTGACAACCATTGGTATCTGTAACAAGAACAATATAAGTTCCCACAAACAGAGAATCGATGTCTTGAGTGGATTCTCCGTTCGACCAATCGTAAACGTAGCCCGCTGTTCCTCCAGTCACTTCCAGATTGATGGCTCCATCACCATCGCCAAAGCAGGTTACGTTGAATCCGTTGTAGGTATTTGGGAATGCCTGAAGGTCAATGGCTGCAGGTTCTGTAAGATCGATCGAATTCACAAGCGTGCACCCGTTTACATCGGTAACAGTTACCGAATATGTTCCAGCCTCAAGACCGGAAAGATCCTTTGAACTGGACGTGAACCCGTCTGGACCAACCCAGGAATAACTGTAATTATCACAATCCGACCCACCTGATACATTCAGATTGATAACGCCATCTGTCTGGTCCGCGCAGGAAACATTGAACCCACCTAAGTACGTTGGACTTGTAAGACTATCCGTTACCAACGGATCTGGCTCCGTCAGCACGATGGTATCTGAAACCAGCGATCCGTTCGCATCAACAACAACTACTACGTGTTCAACCGCGTCAAGACCTATTGCAGTTTGCGTGCTCTGACCATTTGACCAACTGAACGAATAAGGGGCGCAACCTCCGGAAACGTTGACGGTAGCGACTCCGTCTCCCGCGCCATTGCAAGTTATGTTATATCCGCAAACGCCTACTGGAGATGTAATCGTAACGACCAAAGGCGTTGGCAGAACTGTTACATCAAACGAGCAACTTGCCGTATTTCCAGATTGGTCTTGAGCATTATAGACCACGGTTGTGGTTCCAATAGGGAAGTTGTCTCCAGAAGAGAAATTGCTGGTGATGTTGGCCGTACAGTTATCGGTTGCGCTGGGTTCTGCCCACGTAACAGATGGCGAACAATCCGAACTGTCGGGCACAACGTTAATATCCGCTGGACATCCTAGGATAACTGGCGAAATGGTATCAACAACGGTAAACACCGACACACAATCGTCCGTGTTTCCACTTTGGTCTTCTACCGTTAGTGTTACAATTGATTGACCCAGATCGGCACAGACAAAATCCGTTTGCGAAAGTGAAAGTGCCACAATGCTACAGTTATCGGTAGATCCGTTATCCACATTCGATGGGTCGGCAGAAACCTGGCCATCCTCATCCAGATATACGGTCAAGTTCTGGCAGACGGCATTCGGATCGAATCCATCTTCCGCGGTGACCTGAGCAGTACACGTAGACACGTTCCCGCTATTGTCTTCGACTGTGAGCTGTACAGGATTCATACCCAAATTGGAGCAATCGAAAGAGGAAACATCCAACATGAGCGAAGCAATTCCACAAACATCAAACGAGCCATTATCTATCTGATCTGCAATGATGGTGGCGTTTCCACCGGCATCCAATTGTATTGTAATGTCTTGGCAAAGCGCGGTCGGGGGAACATTATCCTCAACGGTAACATTGGCCGTGCAAGATGAACTGTTTCCATCAGCATCTACAACGGTTAGTGTAACCGTGCTGATCCCAAGATCAGAACAAGTGAAAGAGTTCGGGGTAACTGACAAACCTGCAACCGAACAGTTGTCAGTACTTCCTCCATCCACATCGGCCGCTGCTATGGAAATGTTTCCGGTTGCATCGAGCTGCACTGTAACATTCAGACAAACGGCCACCGGGTCAATATTGTCCTCAACGGTAACAACCGCTGTACACGTGGAGCTGGTTCCATTGGCATCTGACACGGTAAGCGTTACTGTATTGTCTCCGATATTAGAACAATTGAACGTAGAAGGATTCACCGAAATATTGGCCACCCCACAGTTGTCGTTTGAGCCGGCATCCACATCTGCAGCAACTATGCTGACGCTTCCGGCTGCATCCAACTGAACGGTAATGTCCTGACAAAGGGCATTCGGTGGTGTGTTTTCAACCAGATTGACCGTTGCTGTGCACGTAGATGAATTACCTGAAATATCGGTCACTGTCAATTCCACGATTCAGGGCGATGCCACGGTACAATCGAACGAATTGGGACTAATGGCCAAAGAAATTGAACCACAATTATCGGCCGAACCATTGTCTATGTCTACTGCGTTTACACTGGCTGTTCCATTGCCATCCAACTGTAAGGTCACATCCTGACAGGCAGCGGTAGGCGAAATGGTGTCCTGAACACTGACATTGGAGTTACAGCTTGAAGAATTGCCGTTTACATCATTCACGGTCAGTTCAACCACGTTCGCGCCAACTTCAGCACAACTGAATGATGTTGGTGTAGCGGAAATGTTGTCGATGCCACAGTTGTCCGAACTTCCTGCATCAACGTCTGCTGCGACTATTGAGGCATTACCAGCCAGATCCAAGTAAACGGTTATGTCCTGACATAAGGCGTTTGGCGCAAGTAAGTCTTCTACCGTAACTGTTGCAGTGCAACTTGCTGAGTTGCCATTCGAATCGAAAACGGTTACCGTTACCGCATTGTTGCCAATATCAGCACAGCTAAAGTCTGCGGGGTTTACAGTAATGTTGTCTACCGCGCAGTTATCGGTTGAACCTCCACCTAACTGAGCTCCCGTAACAGATACGTTGCCCGTAGCATCCAACTGAACTGTTACATCTTGACAAGCCGCTATGGGGTCGGTATCCTCCAAAACGGTTACCGTTGCATTGCAGGTCGATGTGTTTCCACTGAAATCTGTTACCGTGAGCGTTACCGAATTTGCCCCAAGCGTTGTACATGTGAATGAACTTGGTGTGACGGAAATGCTTTGAACTGCGCAGTTGTCTGAAGACCCATTATCCACATCTGCAGCTACAATGCTGGCGTTTCCAGAAGCCTCAAGGGTCAAGGTCAGATCCTGACAAGCTGCAACAGGCGGAATGGGATCGACCACCGTGACCGTAGCGTTGCACGTGCTCACGTTTCCGTTAATATCGGTAACGGTCAGCACTACAACATTCGGCCCTACCTCCGCACAGGTGAAAACATTGGGAGAAACGACCAATGATGCAATTCCACAGTTATCTGTTGAACCATTGTTTACAGCCGATGCTGAAATGGTTGCATTTCCTGCTGCATTCAATTGAACGGTGATATTCTGGCACAAAGCCATCGGTGGTTCCGAGTCGTCCTGAATGATGCTTGCGCTAAGTGCATCGGTACATCCGTTCGCATCTGTAACAGTTAAACCATAAGCACCAACATTAAGGCCTGAAATGGAAGCTGTCGTTTCCCCGTTAGGAGACCACAGATAAGCATAAGGCGAGGTTCCTCCGCTGACAAATGAACTCAACGCCCCATCTGAAGCACCTGCGCAGGAAACATTCTGATCCACTATGATCAATGCTGATGGTTCTGGAAACACCCGGATCAGTGCATCAGCTGAAGCCGTACAGCCCGCAGCTATGTATATCACAGTGTGAGTTACGGTATAATCGCCAGGATTGGCGTAGCTGTAGGTAGGATTCTCAAAATTGGAATCGTTCCCGTCTCCAAAGTCCCATAAATGGCTTACAGTTCCCCCTGTTGCCCCAGTGTTTGTAAAGCTGAAGGTGTTCCCGTCAAAACACTGCTCATCGTCATCAACAGTGAAATCCGGTGTTATAACGGTTACCGTTTCCGAACTGGAAAGACTTTGACCACCACAGGCGTCAGTAACAGAATAGGTGTATGTTGTGGTTGTGATGGGCGACACAGAAACATTGTTTCCCGCAGGAGCCCCATTGTTCCAGCCGCTTACGTAAGGTGTAACACTTCCTCCGGGATCGGCTGTCAGGTTGGCGCTTTCACCCAGACAAATTGTTGTTGTTCCCGTAGTTGAAAGTGATAGTTGGGTGTCGTTATCCAAGATGTTCATGGACACGGATGGTGGTGCCGTACAGCTACAGCCTCCTCCTGCAAGGTCGAGAATGACCGTTTCGATGCCTTCTGCGGTAAAATCCAAAATACCCTGAATGTTGAGTATGACAGAATCCTGTCCTGCGGGGATGGTAATTGAGCCTGGAAGTGCAGTGTAATCCGTTCCGGGAGTTGCTGTACCTGAAACCGTATAGCCGACCGTTAGCGGAGAGTTATTGCTTGCTCCGGTCAGCCTTCTAAACACAAAACTTCCAATGTCGCAGCCCTCAGAAACACCCGAAACACCCGAAACAGCCGCCAGTTCAACAGCATCTTCACCGCTTGCCGAGAAACTTCCAGCCTCCAGAAAAACACCTGAGTCCAAAGCACCATCGCCCGCATCTGCTATGGCAATTTTAATGTGGTAGGTCTGACAAGGCGTAACTACCACTTGAGCTGTGAGCACGGTTGTGTAAGCATCGTACTGAACGGCCGGCCCGCTGGAATTATCCACGTAATATTGGCAGTTATCGCATGGGCCCGAAGCAGGTTCTGAGCCGCTGTAACCATTGTTCACATTATCAATGGCCACAGGCGTACTGGTGCCGGGAATCAACGCAATGTTGACTGCCCCACCGGAGAATGGACCCGCAATTCCGGGTCCGGAAATGAAGAATCCGAACACATCGTTGTAACCCGAATTCACATATTCCGGATATTCTTCTGATCCGAAAATATAGTTGAAGCGAAGCGTGTCGCTCTGAGGAATGAAATCAAATTCCAGAATGGAAGCATCGTAGGTCTGGAAACCGGATGCGAGCACAGTAAGGTCTGGGTCGCCCGCGCCTCCGTTACCAAAACCTCGCGAATTGGCATTGTCCGGCCCCATGGCCATTGCAGCCTGTCCGCTGGTTAGGATGACCCCATCAGTCAGACCCAGTGCGGTGCCATTGCCATCAAAGGTTCCTGCTGCATTGGCGGTGCCAACGAAGGTGATGTTGGAAGCAGTTACACACGACCCTAAAAGCACATTTTCCACGTAATCCTGAACTTGGGTCGGTGTTGTTGCTGAAGAAACGGTAATGGACTGAGAATGCACTAGCGTTGAGCACAGCAACAGGAATAAAACCCATGCTGCTTTGGCAGATCGAATCAAGCTCTTTGTCTCGTTAACCTTCAAGTTCCTGGCTTTCAGTTGGGCATTGCGTTCTGTTACGCACGCACGAACTCGGAGTACGGAATTTTGTAAGAAAGGTTCTATAGTATCGGTGTTGGACTGCTGTTGTTAACAATGCCGTAATGAACAGGGCACCTCTAATTCATACTTTTGGTCAAAATCTTAACACATGAAATTCGGCTTCATTGAAGTATTGCAGTTGATCGGTGCACTCGGATTCTTCATCTATGGAATGAAGGTGATGAGTGATGGGATACAAAAGGCGGCCGGTTCTAAGATGCGCGAGATTCTGGAGGTGATGACATCGAACCGCTTTTTTGGACTGATCACAGGGTTTCTTGTTACGACCGTTGTCCAGTCCTCATCGGCCACAACAGTAATGATCGTCAGTTTTGTGAATGCCGGCCTGCTAAGTCTGGTGGAATCTATCGGTGTGATCATGGGAGCCAACATAGGTACTACGGTAACGGCATGGCTTATTTCAATTCTTGGATTCAAAGTGAAGATTTCGGCTCTGGCGCTTCCCATTATTGCCATCGGCTTTCCTATGCTGTTCTCCTCCAGACCGCGCGTCAATTCATGGGCTCAGGTGCTTATTGGTTTCGCACTGCTTTTCATGGGCCTGGATGAACTTAAGAACTCTGTTCCAGACCTGAAGTCGAATCCTGAAATGCTCAGTTTCCTTCAGCATTATGCTGGAATGGGATATCTGTCCACCTTCATTTTCATCATTGTCGGTACGGTCCTCACGTTGGTAGTGCAGTCTTCAAGCGCGGCTATGGCACTTACGCTGGTAATGTGCAATGAGGGTTGGATACCGTTTGAACTTGCCGCGGCCATGGTACTTGGAGAGAATATCGGCACCACCGTAACGGCAAATCTGGCTGCGTTGGTTGGGAATGTGCATGCCAAAAGGGCCGCTGCAGCGCATTTTGTCTTCAACGTTTTCGGGGTTTGCTGGATGTTCATCGTGTTCCCATTTTTCCTGAACGGAATCTCGTATTACATGGGCAATTTCATGGGCATGTTCCCATCATCTGCCAGTGCAAATTATGATTCTGAGCACATTCCCATTGCGTTGTCCATATTTCACACCAGTTTCAATGTGATGAACGTGGCCTTGCTTATTTGGTTCGTACCGTTCATTGCCAGAACAGTAACTCGGATCATTCCGTCCAAAGGCGATGATGAGGATTTCAGTCTAGAGTTCATTGGCCGTGGCCTGGTCAAGACCCCAGACCTATCGTTAGTTGAAGTTGAGAATGAGATCCTGAAATTCGCGCAACTGAATAAAAAAGGTGTTCAGAAGATCAGCGACCTGATCGAAGAGACCGAACATCGGGCACAGCAGAAGCTCATAACCAAGATCAAGGAATATGAAGAACATACCGACCTTATTGAGTTGAAGGTGGGCGAGTTTCTGATGGAGCTGACCAAATTGGAGATCTCTGATGGAGGTTCAGCACGAATTCAGTCCTTTCTTTCGGTGGTCAACCACATGGAATCCATAGGCGACATTTACTACCAGATGTCGAGAACGGTGGAACAGAAGATCGAAAAGAAGATCTGGTTTGAGGAAAGTCATCGGGCAGATCTCCGCGAAATGAGAGACCTTGTGTTCGAAAGCATGAAACTGATGCGAGGCAACATCAAACTTGCTCCAGAAAAGATCAGTTTGGTTCAGGCCATTGAACTGGAGAAAAAGATCAACGACCTCCGTGACAAATTCCGTTCGAAGAACTTTAAACGTGTAGAAAAAGGTAAAACAAGCCTTGAGGCCGGGCTGATCTACATGGACCTAGTCAGCGGATATGAGAAGATTGCCGATCACGTCATTCATGTTTCGCAAGCCTTACGCGGTGATCATCTTGACCTGGAAGACAACATTACTACCTAATAGACCTATTGGGTAAGAATGATCTCGGGCGTGACAAGCGTATCGCTGTGCTGTAGCGCTCTGTCTACAATGAACATCTCGATCTTGATGGTGTCGTTGGCCTGAACACCGCTGTTGTAAATGCCAACCGCCATTTCTCCCTGCAAGGTTTTATCCGCTCCGGTTGGTGTCAGGTCTTTGAACCGCCCATTTGGAGAACCTGGTGGAATGATCTCCTCAAACACACCATTCTGCTTCTGAAAATAGCGGATGAACAGGTTGTGGTAATAGAATTGGCCAGGTGCGAAATCTCCGAAGGTATCAGCCTGGTTCAAGCCCAGATCACCATCTCCATCCGTAAACTCAAAGCGAACGAAGCCCAGCGAATCTGCCAAATTGGTCGGATAGGGTACGATCACATGTTCTATGTAGTTTATATCTGGCCTGTCCGGGAAACTCTCCAATTTGAGGCAAGAACTCAAACCCGCAACAATCAACACGTACAGAAATCCCTTTCTCATCCTTCAAAATTAGCCAATTTTGCGCCCGTCAAAAATTCGCATGCCTCCTAAAACGGCCAACATATCCGACCGCATTTTCTCTATGAACGAACACAACGATGTGTTGTTCGAGCAGATCGCATTGGAATTGTTCAAGCTGCATGCCGCCAAGAACGAAACGTACCGCGAGTTTATTGGACACTTGGGAATCGAAACTGAAAATGTTTCAAAGTTGAAGCAGATTCCATTCCTACCGATTTCGATGTTCAAACGACACCAGGTAGGCGTTTTCAATGCTCCGCCCGAAGCGGTTTTCCTTAGCAGTGGCACAACAGGCATGGAACGAAGCCAGCATCATGTAGCGAGTTTGAAGTTGTATGACCAAAGTCTATACACCTGTTTCAATCAGTTCTTTGGAAACGAAAAGGAATATTGCATTCTGGCACTGCTTCCCTCTTACTTGGAAAGGTCGAATTCTTCGTTGGTCTATATGACGCAGAAGCTAATGCGGAAGAGCGGTCATCCTGACAATGGTTTTTACCTCGATCGGCTGACCACCCTTTCGAAAGTGCTGAAAAAGAACTCGAAGAACGGGGTGAAAACGCTTCTGATCGGGGTGACTTTTGCGCTGCTCGACCTTGCCGAAAAACATCCACAGGAACTGAAAAACTGCATTATTCTGGAAACGGGCGGGATGAAAGGCAGACGCAGGGAAATGCCACGTGAAGAAGTGCATGAGATTCTGAAATCAGCTTTTGGTTTGGAGAATATTGCCAGCGAATACGGCATGACCGAACTGCTAAGCCAAGCGTATTCCTTGGGAGATGGAATTTTCAGAACCCCGGCTTGGATGCGCGTTTATATTCGGGAGGCCACCGACCCATTGAATGTGTATGAACGCGGAAAAGGCGCGCTGAATGTGATCGATCTGGCCAATATGCACAGTTGCCCGTTCATTGCCACGCAAGATTTGGCGCACATCCATCAAGACCATTCATTCGAAGTGATCGGAAGAATGGACGATGCGGAAGTGCGCGGGTGTAATCTGATGGTTTCGAGTTAACCGCAAAGGCGCTGAGAAAACGCAGAGTTCGCTAAGATTTTAATTGCGCTCTTTGCGAAACCTTTGCGTCTTTGCGGTTAAAATCACACAGCTTTGATCAAGAAGTAATTCTTCTTACCACGCTGCGCGAGAATGTATTTTCCTGAGATCAGGAAAGAAGCATCAACCGAAAGATCAACAGCCGAAACCTTGTTCTGATTGATGGAAACCCCGTTGCCTTGAATCATCTTTCTGGCTTCTCCTTTTGAAGGAAAAACAGCCGCTTTATCGGTCAAAAGATCGATAACTCCGATTCCGCTTTCCAGTTCAGATTTTGAAACTTCGAACTGCGGAACACCATCAAAAACCGAAAGCAGGTCGCTTTCCGAAAGCTTACGCAGACTTTCCTCCGTTCCTTTTCCGAACAAAATTTCTGAAGCAGCAACAGCCGCGTTGTAATCTTCCTCAGAATGAACCCGAATCGTTACGTCCTTCGCTAGTGCTTTTTGTAAAGCACGGGCATGAGGCGCTTGCTCATGTTCTGCTTCAATCGCCTCAATTTCTTCTTTTGGAAGCAGTGAGAAAATACGGATGTATTTCTTCGCATCCTCATCAGAAGAATTCAGCCAAAACTGGTAAAATTGGTACGGAGAAGTTCTTTCCGGATCCAACCAAACGTTGCCGCTTTCGGTCTTACCGAACTTGCCGCCATCTGCTTTGGTGATAAGCGGGGCAACCAAGGCTTTCGCTTCGCCCAAGCCCATTCTGCGGATGAGTTCTGTTCCCGTGACGATGTTTCCCCACTGATCGGAACCGCCCATTTGCAGCTTCACGCCTTTGGTTTTCAGCAAGTGCGCAAAGTCGTAGCCCTGCACCAACTGGTAACTGAACTCCGTAAACGAAATGCCCGTTTCCAAACGATTCTGAACCGAATCCTTGGACATCATGTAACTAACGGTAATGTGCTTCCCGATGTCGCGCATGAAACCGAGGAAAGTCATGTCCTTAAACCAATCGTAGTTGTTGGCCAGTTCGGCTTTGTTCTCTCCGTTCTCGAAATCCAAGAACTTCAAAAGCTGCTTGCGCACACCTTCCTGATTCTTGCGAAGTGTTTCCTCATCCAACAGGTTTCTCTCAGCCGATTTTCCCGAAGGGTCACCGATCATTCCCGTTGCACCACCGACCAATGCAATCGGTTTGTGACCCGCTAACTGCAAATGCTTCAGTAGCATGATCGGTACCAAATTTCCAATATGCAATGAATCGGAAGTTGGGTCGAAACCCACGTAACCCGTCACCATTTCCTTGTTCAGGAGTTCCTGCGTTTCGGGCATGCTGTCGTGATGCAGGCCGCGCCAT
>JBJOHR010000008.1:0-2731 GCA_046047575.1 Bacteroidota bacterium
AGATACTGCATGATCGCGAAGCGTACATTCAAGGGAAGCAACTTTCATCACGTTTTCTGTACAAGTTCTTGGAAGCCATCCACGAGGAAAGCATCCAGCAGCAGACCAACGTGATGAACACCAAAAAGGCCGAAGACGCATGACACCGGTCTTGTTCAAAGAGCAGGCTTGGCGGTTTCTGAACGATCTGCTTTCAACCAAAAAGGCGATTATTCTGTGCGATTCGAACACAATAAGATGTTTGGAATACCTGCATGTGGCGTGTCCACTGACGCAGAATCTACCTGTCATTGAAATCGCAGAAGGCGAGCAGCGCAAGAATCTCAAGACCTGCGAAATGGTCTGGTATCAGTTGACCGAACATGGCACGGATAGAAATACCATACTGCTGAATGTGGGAGGTGGCGTGGTCACCGATCTGGGCGGATTTGTAGCAAGTACGTACATGCGAGGCATCCGTTTTGTGCAAATACCAACTTCGCTTTTGGGCATGGTGGATGCTGCCATTGGAGGCAAAACCGGCATCGATTTCGGTGGGCTGAAGAACATGATCGGGACCTTCGCAAGAGCAGAAGCCGTAATTGTCGATTCCAATTTCTTGAAAACGTTGCCATCTCGACATTACCGAAACGGTTTGGCCGAAGTATTGAAACACGCTTTCATCTCGGATCCGGAAATGCTGGCCATGATCGAGGAGAACGAGGATGAGTTGATCTCTCGCTCCGTACAAGTAAAAATGGACGTGGTGGTGCGCGATGAGTTTGAGTCGGGCGAGCGCAAGAAGCTGAACTTCGGACATACCATCGGACATGCCATTGAAAGTCATTTGCTTGATGGTGAAAAGGAGGTTCTTCATGGGGAAGCCGTGGCTGCCGGAATGATCATGGGGTCGTTTCTTTCCAACCGAATTGCTGGGTTGTCGAAAGAGGAACTATTGAGCATTCTTGAGGTCATCGACTCTGTTTTTTCTCGGATAGAACTCTCAGGCGCTGACTGGAAAGCCATCAAGAAACTGATGCTTTTTGATAAAAAGAACTCGAATGGTTCGGTGAGATTCGTGCTGCTTAAAAGCATTGGGCACGCGGTTACGGACCAAGCAGTTACGGAGCATCTGCTTGACGAAGCGTTCCATTTCTACACGGGTTCATGAAATTGCATCTTCCGTCCGGACCGTTGGTTGGAGAAATTGATCTGCCGATTTCCAAAAGCATCGCGAATCGATACGTGATAATCTCAGCGCTAACTGGGAGCAAGCTTTCCTTATCAGAAGACCTTCCTGAAGACGTTCGAATTCTGCAGGAAGCCCTAAACTCAGATTCATCCGAGATCAACATCGGAATGGCAGGAACGGCCATGCGATTTCTTACAGCATTTTATGCAGTTCAAGAAGGAAAAACCGTTGTTCTGACGGGTTCCGAGCGCATGAAACAGCGGCCGATCGCTGAACTCGTTGATGCATTGAGAAACCTCGGTGCCGAGATTGAATATGTCGAGAACGAAGGCTTTCCACCGCTAAAGATCGCAGGCAAGAAGTTCAAAGGCGGTGAGGTGGACATCCCCGCTTCCATCAGCAGCCAGTTCATTTCCGCATTGATGATGATCGGACCGACCATGGAGCATGGTCTACAGATTCATCTCTCAGGAAAAGTACTTTCCAGACCCTACATCGAACTGACGGCTGATTGCATGCGGAACTGTGGAGTAGGCGTGACACTTGATGAAAACTTGATTTCTATTCCAGTTGGAACGTACAAGGTTGCTAACTCCAATATTGAATCTGATTGGACGGCCGCTTCTTATTTCTACTCTTTAGCCGCTGTCAGACCGAACTCTAAATTCCTACTCAAAGAGTTGAAACTGAATTCCCCGCAAGGCGATTCGATTTTAGCTAATTGGTTCGAGAGAATGGGAGTTTCCTCTTTTCAAAAAGGAAATGGCGTAGAAATCACTTCTTCAGATTCATTTTGTCTTCCTAAAGAATTGGATTTTTCGGCCAACCCAGATTTGGCTCAAACCTTTGCATTTTTGGCAGCTGCACTCGGTCAACCGCTCAAACTCACTGGGCTCGATAATCTTCGACTAAAGGAAACCGACCGCATTGCTGCGCTTCAAACAGAGCTGGAAAAATTGGGTGTTTCCGTTCTGGTCGATGGAAATTCAATGACGGTTTCAGGTTCAATTTCGGTGAAAGAAGCTGCCATCAAAACCTACAACGATCACCGCATGGCCATGAGTGCAGCTTTACTTTCAACTCTTATTCCGGTCGAGATTGAAACCCCAGATGTTGTTGCGAAAAGCTTTCCTGGGTTTTGGACACAGGTCGAAAGATTCTCCATTGTCTGACTACTTCGGAGCCTTGTATAGCATTACCACACCAAGTGCGAGGTACAGAATGTTCGGTATCCATACCGCAAGTGTTACCGGCATTACGCCACCGATGGCAAACGTTTGAGAAACTTGCATGAACAGGATGTAAGAGAAACTCAGCAATAGACCAAGGCCGATATGCATGCCGATGCCTCCGCGCACTTTGCGGCTGGCCAAACTGACACCGATGATGGTGAGGATGAATGCCGCGAACGGTAATGCGGTGCGCTTATCCTTCTCCACGCGGAAATAATCCACAAAGTCGGAACCACGCATTTCCTCAGTGGCAATGAAATCGTTCAGTTGCCACCAGTCCATGGCTTCAACCAATTTCAGTTGCTGTCCGAAATCCTCGGGTTTGAAT
>JBJOHR010000009.1:0-6056 GCA_046047575.1 Bacteroidota bacterium
ACTCAAATCAGAATGCTTGTAACGCTCTCCTCGCTTCTTGAGAGTATCAACAAGCGCATGAATATCTTCATCACTTAACGTGATTCGTTTGAGAAAATCTCCCGAATTCAAAATCTTGAAAATCAACCGATCACCTTCCTCGCCATACTTCCCCATCAGGGTTTCGGAATTCTCCATGGCTGGCGTTTCGATGGGCTGGTAACCGTACTTCTTGAAAACGCCTTTGATCGTATCAAAAATGTAGTTCCGCCTCACCATTTCGGCAGGAGAAAAATCGCGGGTTCCTTTTGGGGTATTTATTTGAATAGCCATTAGGTATTAGCTCTTAGCTTTTAGCCTACCAGTTTGCGGTATTTAAGTCGTTTTGGGCCTGTGTCTCCCAAGCGTTTCTTGCGGTTCTCTTCGTAGTCGGTGTAGCCACCTTCGAAATAGTACACCTGCGAATCGCCTTCGAACGCAAGGATGTGCGTACAGATACGGTCCAAGAACCAACGGTCGTGCGAGATGATAACCGCACAACCCGCAAAGCTTTCCAGACCTTCTTCCAAGGCGCGGAGGGTGTTCACATCGATATCGTTTGTTGGCTCATCCAGCAGCAGTACGTTCGCTTCCTGTTTCAAGGTCATGGCCAAATGCAAACGGTTTCGCTCCCCGCCAGAAAGCATTTCCACTTTCTTTCCTTGGTCGCCACCTCCAAAATTGAAGCGCGAAACGTAAGCGCGTGAATTCAATCTTCTTCCGCCCAATTCCATCTCTTCCAATCCATCAGAAATCGTTTCCCAAACGGTCTTGTTCGGGTCGATGCTCGCATGCTGCTGATCGACATAAGCCACTTTCACCGTTTCACCTACTTTGAATTCCCCGGAATCAGGTTTCTCCAAGCCCATGATCATACGGAAAAGCGTGGTCTTACCTGCACCGTTCGGCCCAATGATGCCCACAATTCCGTTCGGTGGAAGTTTGAAATTGAGGTGTTCATAGAGCAAACGGTCGCCATACCCCTTGGAAACATCCACGGCTTCGATCACATTCGTTCCTAAACGCGGTCCGTTGGGTATGAAGATCTCCAGTTTTTCTTCCTTCTGCTTCGTGTCTTCGTTAAGGAGCTTGTCGTACGCGCTCAGACGTGCCTTGCTCTTTGCCTGTCGTGCTTTCGGGCTCATGCGCACCCATTCCAACTCTCGTTCCAAGGTCTTTCTACGCTTGCTTTCCGATTTTTCTTCCTGCTTCAGACGCTTGCTCTTCTGATCCAGCCAAGAGCTGTAGTTGCCCTCCCACGGAATGCCTTCTCCACGGTCCAGTTCAAGAATCCATCCAGCAACGTTATCCAAGAAATATCTATCGTGGGTAATGGCAATGACGGTTCCTTTGTATTGCTGCAAGTGCTGCTCCAACCAATCGATACTTTCGGCATCCAAGTGGTTGGTGGGCTCATCCAGAAGCAAAATGTCCGGTTCTTGAAGCAATAGACGGCAAAGCGCCACTCTACGCTTTTCACCACCAGAAAGTGTACTCACCTTCTGGTCATCGGGCGGACAACGCAGCGCGTCCATGGCTCTTTCCAGTTTGTGGTCGAGTTCCCAACCGCCCATCGTCTCAATCTTCTCTGCTAGAACTCCCTGACGTTCGATGAGTTTATTCATCTCATCATCACTCATCGGCTCACCGAATTTCAGGTTCACCTCATCATATTCTTTCATGATGCCCGCCAATTCAGCAACGGCTTCCATCACCACTTCTTTCACTGTTTTGTTGGGGTCTAGATTCGGTTCCTGCTCCAGATAACCAACCGTATAACCTGGAGAGAAAACGACATCGCCCTGAAAGCTTTTCTCTACTCCGGCTATGATGCGCAGAAGCGTTGACTTTCCAGAACCATTGAGACCGATGATACCGATCTTGGCCCCGTAGAAGAACGAGAGATAAATGTTGTTGAGTACCTTCTTATTATTGGATTGAAACGTCTTGCTCAATCCGACCATTGAAAAAATGACCTTCTTATCGTCTGACATGTGTGTTGAAATTGGGCGGCAAAGATAGCAAGTGGAAAAGAGGAAACGAACAAACTAAGAGTGAACGGATAACACCAAAGAGCCAGTTCCTCTTGAGCTGTTTGAAATTCTAATTTCGCAACATGAGAATAGGTATTATCCGAGAAGGAAAACTTCCAGCAGACAAACGTACACCATTCACACCGGAGCATTGCTCCGAGCTATTGGTCAAATATCCTGAATTGCACATTCAAGTTCAACGAAGCTCAACAAGGTGTTTTGATGATATTGCATACCAACAGCACGGAGCAGAACTGACTGACGATGTGAATAACTGCGATGTGATTTTCGGTGTCAAAGAAGTACCTTATCACATGCTCGCCCCAGGTAAAACTATGTTCTTCTTTTCTCACACCATCAAGCAGCAACCTTATAACAGGGAACTATTGAGAGAGGTCTTAAGACAAAAAGTGCGATTAATCGATTACGAAACGTTAACGTATCCGAATGGTGTTCGAGTATTGGGGTTCGGCAGATATGCCGGAATAGTAGGTGCGTATCATGCAATCAATGCATACGGTATGCGATACAAGAAATTTGATTTGAAGCCCCCGTTCATGTGCAGTGACATGAATGAGATGGGGTCGGAATTGAAGAAAGCGAATCTGCCAGGTGTAAAAATTGTAATCAGTGGAGGAGGGAAAGTTGCGAATGGTGCCAAAGAAACAATGGCAAAAGCAGGAATCCGACAAGTGAGCATTAACGAATTCCTACACCAGAATTTCGATGAACCTGTTTTCTGCAACCCTGATGTATTGGATTATCATGAATTAACCGGGAACGCTCCAGCAAATTTCTCAGAATTCGTAAAGAACAGTAGCGTTTGGGAAAACAACTTTATCAGATTTGCCAAGGTGGCCGACATTTTCATTTCCTCACATTTCTGGGATAATAAGAGCGCCCATTTCTTCACAAAAAATGATGTTGCTCAGGACTATTTCAAACTAAAGGTAATCGCAGACATAACCTGCGATATCAACGGTTCAGTTCCAACAACCATTCGCTCTTCAACAATCGAAAATCCACTATATGGATACGACCGGTTCAGCGGGCAAGAAACAGCGCCATTTGCTGAGAACAGTATAACTGTGATGGCTGTCGATAACCTTCCATGCGAAGTTCCAAAGGATGCTTCGCGAGGTTTTGGCCAGAACTTGATCGATCTAGTCATGCCATTGTTGATGGAAGAAGACCCAGATGACGTGCTTACAAGGGCCACTATTGCGGAAAATGGGAAATTGACCGAAAGGTTCAATTATCTACACGATTTTGTAGCTGTGAGTTAACTGTTCTTCAGTCCTGAAATGACGTTTTCCGGGTTTTGAGCGTTAAAAACAGAGCTTCCGGCAACTAACGCATTGGCGCCAGCGGCAACTAGCAAGGGAGCATTCAATAGATTAACACCACCATCAACTTCGATGATGAGCTCGGGGTTCAGACGATTGGCCATTGAACGAAGTGCCTTAACTTTTTCGTAGGTGCGCAGAATGAATTTCTGACCTCCGAAACCTGGATTTACAGACATGATGAGTACCATATCTAAGTCAGGAAGGACATCTTCCAATAACGATACAGAGGTATGTGGATTCAACGATACCGATGCCTTCATTCCTAGAGCCTTTATGGCTTCGATGGTCCGATGAAGATGAATACATGCCTCATAATGTACGGTAAGAACGTCAGCGCCAAGATCTTTGAAATATTGCAGATACCGGTCTGGGTCAATAATCATGAGGTGAACATCAAATGGCTTTTCACAGATTTTCTTGAGCGGCTTCATCACTGGCTCACCGAACGAAATATTAGGAACAAAAACGCCATCCATTACATCGATATGCAGCCAGTCGGCCTCGCTTCGATTAATCATTTCTATCTCATCACCCAATTTGGTGAAGTCTGCTGCAAGCAAAGAAGGAGCTACAATAATTGACATGATTCAATTCTGATATTTGGTAAAGAAAAACAAAAAAGCCCCGCAACTGCGAGGCTTTTTCTTCTTGATGGGAAGTTGTCAATTTCGAACTACCTTCTTGACAACCATGTCATTGTCAACGAAAATCCTTAAGTAGTAAACTCCAACATTGAATGATGACAGATCGATATCAAACTTGTGTGTTCCGTTGCTCATATCTCTGCTCAAAAGCGAAGTAACGTTCTTACCTAGCACGTCCATTACCTCCATTCGAACTTTTGAAGTTTCAGGAAGACTCATGGTTAACGTGGTGCTAGAGGTGGTTGGGTTTGGTGCAACGCTAAGATCCAATTGTCGTTCCAAGTCCTCCATTCCTAGCGGACTTGACGCAATCGTTACGTCATCAATGTAGAAGTTGTTGCTTCTTGTTCCAGACACCCATCGGAATTTGATCCTGACATTTGGCTTGCTGGCAAAGCTTCCAAGTCCAACACTTACGTCAGTCCAAGTACTGTTGGCAGTAGGTCTGTAGCTTTGCGGAACGGAACCAGCATTGGTCAGGTCAAAACCAGAAATCGTTTCGCGTGTAGACCAAGTAGCACCACAGTCATCAGACGCCATGATCCGAAGCTGATCATCAGGCGTATTATCAACCGCAGCCCCAGAATATCTGAACTGCAAGGTTGGATTGTTCAGGGTACTGAGGTCATACGAGGGAGAAACCACCTCATCAATCTCAGAGAATCCATTTTCATAATTGAACATTCGTATAGACTCCCAACCAGTGCTGCCTCCATTTTCGCCATAGAACCATTCCCATTTGTTGGCACTGCCATCCTGATTGAAGACAACATAATCGTCTTGGAAAGCTTGTTCACTCCAATAGCTGTCGACATATCCCCAAGAACTTTGATACTGAGCAGTATTCGAACTTACTAAGATCATATCCTCAGCCGTTTTGGAATCACTTCCGATAGCGTTGCTTACCGCCAAGGTCACATCATAAACACCTGGTGTATTGTACTCAATATTACTAGGATTGGCACTTGTGGAAGTTGATGGGTCACCTCCTTCAAAGGTCCATGCGTAATCGTCCACATCACCATTGTAAGAGCTTTCTTCAAAATCAACAGACTCTCCAGCACATATCATTTTCTGAGTGGCAAAATCTCCAGACTGCTCAAAGTAGAAGCCTGAAATCGGTGCACAATCTGGTTGCGTATACGGATCCGCAACCCCAGTGGCTTCAAGGTTTTCCTGCGAGATAAGGTATGAACGGATTCCAGGTTCATTTCCATCGCCATGTAGCGTGAAGTCCATTCTGGCCTTTTGACCCAATGTGAACGTGTTCATACAAGCGTCACTTGAATAATCCATGTAATTCATGAACATCTCTCCATCTGGTTGGTCAGGCGAACAGGAAGTTACGTTGTATGGTGTGCTGTGAAACTGAGAACCGCCACCAAAATTTGGATCCAAGGTTGGGTGGTTACCGCATACTCCAAAATTGGGACCGAAATGGGTTGGCGTATCCAACACGTTGTCTGAACCACACTGTTGGTCTCCCCAAATATGAATCAAGCTCAACCAGTGACCAACTTCGTGAGTTGCAGTTCTTCCTCCTCGGTCGCGGTCATCAATATTGTCGGCTCTTACCGCAATTCCATCTGTTGACAATAGGCCTGATGCAGGGAACTGAGCATAACCCAGAACGGTTCCGCCACCTTCAATTTCCATATCGATATTGTTGATCACCCATACATTCAGATAACTATAGGCATTCCAATAACTTACACCTTTGAATCCAGTTCCATTGTTAGCATCGTTGGTCTTGGAGGTAAATACTCTCACCACTCCGTCAGTACAGTTGCCAAGTGGATCCTTGGTGGCCAACCTGAATTCTATTTTGCTGTCTGCCGGAATATACGACCCCTGTTGGTCAATATTGGCAGTAATATGCCATAGGCCTGCCAACAGCACATCATCTGCATAACCGAGCCCATCCGTCATGATCTCTACCGAATGTTCACCATCGTAAACGTAGGAAGCAATAAGGCCATTCTGATCGTCAATTGCATCAGCAAGGGCTTGAG
>JBJOHR010000010.1:0-5628 GCA_046047575.1 Bacteroidota bacterium
CAATAACTCTCCGTCATTCAACTGGACGCTGAACTTCCGTAAGCAGGCTTACAAGCGTTGGGAAGCTGCCGGAAAAGACCTTTCAGCTTATGACAAGAACGACCTGATGAACGCCAAGTACGATGATACGGAACTGGCTTTGGAGGCCGATCAGAAGATCAGAACATTCCAAGCAGACTCTTCAAGGGTATCAGGTGTTTTCCACCACTTGATCACGCTGCCGACTTACCACACAACGGCCCTGCACATGAACGACCTGTCTGCCGGTTACTTCGGAGAAGAAGGCATGTTGGCTTACGTTGGTGGTGTTCAGCGTCAGGAGATCCGCAAAGGAGTTGCCTGTGTGAAGCATCAGCGTATGGCAGGTTCTGACCTTGGCGATGACCACAAAGAGTTCTTCGCTGGTGACAAAGCTCTAAAGGCTGGTGGCGCTAAGAACACTTCAAACCAGTTTGAGGTGGCGCACTGATTGAATTAGTTTTTTGGTGAACAAAGGGAAGCCCCGCCAATTGGCGGGGCTTTTTGTTTGCTTAAATTCGGTTCACCAAAGACTTACCATGAAACGATTCATACTGGTTCTACTATTTCCATTCAGCCTGTTCGCTCAAAGCGATTTGTCAGTAACACATCAAGCGATCTTTTTTAACGCTGAAACTTCCAAGCAAGAACAACTTGCGTTACTTGCCAAGTACGGTTTGCCTGATCCTGATGCAGCGAGTTCTTTGACCTATAAACCAGTGGTGTTTGTACCATTTGGTTGGGTAAATACAGAAGAGTTGCTGAATGAACCAGCGGTTGAATTCATCAGCCCAGTTCATACAAATGAGAAACACGAATTTGTAACCTATAAGCCGAATTTCTTTGTGCAATTGAGTAATGCGGTCGATTTCGAATTGCTGGTTCGCGAAGCAAATAAACTTCAGCTTGAAGTGGTTGGCCCCCACCAGTATTTTAACCAAATCCTCGAACTGAAAACCACCAAATTCGGAACAGATGTAATCGATGCCATTCAGACGTTGAAAGCATCGAAGCTATTCAAAACGGTAAGCCCAAACCTGATGCACACCATCAGTGACTGTAGCGTAAATGACCCACGGTTCAATAGACAATGGAATCTGAAGAATGACGGAACGCCAACTCAGGGCAACGGTACGCCAGGTGCCGATATAGACATTGAAGCAGCTTGGGCCGTTACCACCGGAAGTTCCGACATCAATATTGTAATTGTGGACAGTGGGATAGATACCCTTCATCCGGATCTGGAAGGCAAACTGCTACCTGGTTATGATGCCATGGGGGACGGTACCAACGGTTATCCAACCCCCAACTACGATAGTGATGGTCACGGTACATCTTGTGCCGGTATTGCTGCAGCCAATACCAATAATAATCTGGGCGTTGCAGGAATCTGCCAAGAATGCAAGGTGATACCTATCCGTGTGTTCAACTACGAGGACATCTTAGGTACTGTGCAGCCTTGGTCAGAAACCGCGTTTTTCCTGAACTGCATGGGCTGGCAAAATGAGAACAATATTGATGTTTCGTCCAACTCATGGGGCATCCCTGACTATTTGCTCGGGCTTTTTCCAGGATCGGACACACTTATCAACGCAGTAATTGACGAGGTTGTGGAGACTGGCCGTGGTGGCTTAGGTGTTCCCATGTTATTTTCTAGCGGTAACGATGGTATAACCGATACCATTCCTATTTGGCCGGCACGTTATGCTAAGACCATCGCAGTTGGCGCAACAAGTATGTGTGATGAGCACAAATCGCAAACATCGTGCGATGGTGAAGAATGGTGGGCAGGCAATTGGGGCACTGGACTTGATGTGAGTGCGCCTGGTGTTCGGATTCCTACAACCGATATGCTGGGATCAAACGGATTCCACCTGTCGGAATACTACAACAGCTTCAATGGCACGTCTGCCGCATGTCCTAATGCCGCTGGGGTGGTTGCACTTATGCTTTCACATACGCCTTCACTTCCGGAATGGCTGGCCAGAAAATCTCTGGCGCTCACTGCCGAAAAGGTCGGAGACTACGATTATTCTATGTGGAAAGAGGCTGGAAAATGGAGTTACGAACTTGGATATGGACGGGTGAATGCTTATCAGGCAGTTACCTACGGTGCCTCTGCTGTCAGCGATCCTGATGGCCAACTGAATGCCGTCATGGAAACTCACACAGGCAGATCCATTCTTCGGTTCGATGAAAGCTCCGCCAAAGAATGGCAACTATTGGACATGAATGGAAGAGTGATTTCGAACGGAACGGCTGTAGGTTCTCTGCAAATCGATCATGAAAGCTTGTCCACAGGTATATACGCTCTCAGGGTTCTGAGCGGAGACAACTACGATACGTATAAATTAATGGTTCCTTAGAACAGACCGTGAATCTGCGCATCGATCTGGGTAATGATCCTTCCCAGACCTTCTGCATCTTCAGAGAAGTTATTGTCGTCAACTTCCACTACAAGCAGTTTGCCTTTGTCGTAGGTGCTGATCCAAGCCTCGTAACGCTCGTTCAGTCGCTTCAGGTAATCTAAACGGATGGTCTCTTCGTAAGCCCGTCCGCGCTTCTGGATCTGATTGACCAACGTTGGAATAGAAGCTCTTAGGTAAATGAGCAGGTCGGGTGGCCCTACGAATTCGTTCATCAATTCGAACAACGATTCGTAATTCTCGAAATCACGCGTGGTCATCAGGCCCATTGAATGAAGGTTGGGCGCAAATATGTGCGCGTCCTCAAAAATGGTGCGATCCTGAATAACGGTCTTATTGCCGTTCTTGATCTCCATTACTTGACGGAATCTGGAGTTAAGGAAGTAAACCTGTAGGTTGAATGACCAACGCTGCATCTCTTCGTAGAAGTCATTCAGATACGGATTGTCATCAGCAGCCTCGTAATGCGCCTCCCACTTATAATGTTTGGAAAGCAATCTGGTGAGCGTGGTTTTACCCGCTCCAATATTTCCTGCTACAGCTATATGTTTTGGCTCTGACATAGGCGACCAAAAATAGTAATTCGATGTTCGCACCCAAACCCTTTAGGCCATCATACCGGCAGAAGTTTCCAACGTTTTCACTCAATCGATCCGATACACCAGCACGCCTTGGTCATTTAGCATAAACAACTGCTTCTTTTCAATGCTTATCTGGCTGAAATCGTCCGTTGGCAGTATTATTTCCAACTGATCAAAACTCAATGGATCGTACTTGATCAGTCCGGTCTTCATAAGAAAGAAGATACCATTGCTACGCACTATGACCTGCTGAGCTCCTTTTATCGGTATCAACTTGGTGTAGGTTCCGAATGAATCAAACACAAAGACACCATACTCAGGATCATGCAGATATAGCCAACTGTCGTCCTCAACCATTTGTGCGGGGTTGATTTCCACTCCTAACAACTGATTGATGTTGGCCACTTCATTTGTCAGATTCAAACCTTGATCGAATCGGACCAAACGGAAACTGACCGGGTCGTAGACCCAAAATCCATTGTCGAACGATGTACATGCCAATCGAGCCAATTCCAGGCCCAAATTCATCAGATTCACATTCTCGCGCGTTCTACTGAGCGTATTATCCAGAAAAACAATTTGGCTGTAGTCTGGATAAAAAAGCAGGATCTTCAGTGGATTACGCGTGTCGAGGTGTTCAATCTCGCCCCTACTCAGATCGCTGAACTGGTAGAGAAGGTCACCTTTCTCCGAATAAAGAAACAACTCATGGTGCTTGGTCACATAGACTTTGCCAATGTGATCGGTGGAGATCATATCAAAGCTTCCCGGAATCATTCGGTCATACTCCAACTCCTGACCAACCACCATTGTGGTCAACTGCAAATACATGCACAATACGATGATCACGGTACGCATCGCATCTAAACTACGCATTGCAAGGTCTATTGTGGTACAGTGGTGTTGATAATTACGATAAGGTTCAAATATGGTCCTACGCGTAATACTTACTTTTGACCAAAATTATTGCATATGAACCTAAAAGGAATTTTGTCCATATCCGGATACCCGGGATTGTTTAAACTCATCAGCCAAATGAAAGGCGGTGTTGTGGTTGAGTCGCTTTTGGATGGGAAGAGAATGCCTGCCTACACAACCCACAAGATCTTGGCCTTGGAGGATATCAGTATCTACACAGATGAAAATGATGTGCCTCTTTCTGAGGTATTTGCTCTGATGTTTGATAAGTCCAACGGAAAATCGGCTTTGGACCCAAAGAACGCCTCCATCAGTGAATTGAGCGATCATTTGGCATCGGTACTTCCTAATTACGACCGCGAACGTGTTTACAATTCCGATCTGAAAAAGCTTTTCCAATGGTTCAATCTGTTAGTGGAAAGTGGTCTTTTGATCAAGGAAGAAGAGAAACCAGAAGAGAAATCCAGCAGCAAGAAACCGGCAGCACCAAAGTCTGCAAAGCAGGAAAAAACGGAAGCGCCAAAACCAAAATCAGAACCCAAAGGGAAAAAAGGTTCTACCAAGAAGGTCAAAAAGTAAATTCATGCTGAAAGAAATCGCCATTCCGCAACGACCAACAAGAACCTATCTAGCAGAAGATTTCATCGTTGATAGTTGGGAATCGTTAAAGCCCTTGTTCGATGAGCTGCTCGAGCGTAAACTTGGCAGTGTGGTTGAATTACAGAAATGGATCCATGATCTGAGTGAAGTGGAAGCAGTGCTGAGCGAGGAAACTGCATGGCGCTACATCCGCATGAACATTGATACAACGAACAAGGAGTACGAGGATGCTTTCAATTTCATGGTAACAGAAATTGACCCTAGTGCAGCGCCTTATTCAGACAAGTTCAATAAGAAGTTGCTTGACTCACCATTCTGCAAGGAACTGGATAGCGATAAATATCAGATCTTCCTTCGGAGTTTGCGCATGCAGATAAAACTCTTTCGCGAAGAGAGCATTCCTCTGTTCACCACTTTGCAGCAGCTGCAACAGAAATATGGTGCTATTACAGGTTCGATAAGCATAGAACACGAGGGGAAAACGTTGACCCTTCAAATGGCCAACAGCTTGCTGAAAGAAACCGACAGAGGTCTTAGAAAGACCATTTTTGAAAAGGTGAACGCGGCCCGTCTTTCCAAGGCCAAAGATTTAGACACGCTGTTCACTGAACTCGTAAAACTTAGGAATAAAGTTGCCCAACAGGCTGATTATGCCAACTATCGCGATTATAAGCTCGATGCGTTGGGAAGATTCGATTATTCGGCTCAAGATTGTTTCACTTTTCACAAAGCCATTCAGGCCGAATGCGTTCCATTGGTGAACAGAATAGATAGAGAACGTAAGGAAAAACTTGGCTTGGACAGTCTGAAACCATATGACTCAGATGTTGACCCTTCAGGGAAAAGCGGACTTAAACCGTTCGGTTCAGAAAAAGAATTGATTGAAAAATCAATTGTTGCGTTTGGAAGGATTCGTCCGTACTACGGAGAATGCTTGGACATCATGAACAGCATGGGGCACCTCGATCTTGGATCTCGCCTAGGCAAAGCACCAGGTGGTTTCAATTATCCGCTTTATGAGATTGGGGTTCCATTCATTTTCATGAATTCTGTAGGTTCATTGAGAGACCTGATAACCATGGTTC
>JBJOHR010000011.1:0-42139 GCA_046047575.1 Bacteroidota bacterium
CGCGACAACAAAGGAATTACGAAGGCGTTGAGACGAACATGAGCGGGGACGGCAACCAGTTACTTCAGAAGCTTGATGAGTTCATTCGGAAATACTATCTGAATCAGCTCATTCGTGGGGCATTGCTCACCACGGGGCTGTTGGTGGCTTCCTTTTTGGCTTTCGCGATTCTGGAATATTACGGTCGTTTCGGCATTACGGGCCGCACCATTTTCTTCTATGCGCTGCTGTTGGTTTCGGGTGTTGCGCTGGCGCGATGGGTCTTCGGTCCGCTCGTACACCTTTACAACATCCGCCCTGGAATTTCTTACGATGAGGCCGCAACCATTGTCGGAAAGCACTTCAGCAATATTGAAGACCGTCTGCTGAACACGCTTCAGTTGCAGCGTTCGGCCGCTGGTTCGAGCTCGGAGTTGTTGTTGGCGAGCATTGACCAGCGCATCACAGAGCTGAAGCCCGTTCCGTTTTCCACGGCCATCGACCTGAAGGAAAACAAACAGTTTCTGCGCTACGCGCTGCCGCCTTTGTTGCTGTTGCTTTTGATCTTGGCGATTGCGCCTTCGCTCGTCACAGAAGGAACGCGCAGAATTGTGAATCACCGAACGGCTTTCGAAAATCTCGCTCCGTTCCTTTTCAACATTCAGAATGAGGAACTCTCAACCATCGAATTGCAGGATTTTGAACTGGTGGTTTCGTTGGATGGAAAAGAGGTTCCGAACGACCTTTATGTGGAAATTGATGGCAAGCGCACGCTGATGAACAAGTTGAGCGCGGCCAAATTCTCGTACGTTTTTCATCAGCCGCGCGAGAATGTGGATTTCCGTTTGAGCGGAAACGGTTACAATTCTTCTGGCCACCAATTGAAAGTGCTTCCGAAGCCATCAGTAGTTGGGTTTGATGTGGCGCTGGAATTCCCGAAATACATCAATCGCCCGAATGAAAACCGCCAGAACAGCGGTGACTTGCTGATTCCTGAGGGAACGCGCGTCAACTGGAATTTCAACACTAACAAGACCGACAACCTGAGCATGGTTTTGGGCGATGAAACTGTTGAACTTAACCGAAACGGAAAGGACAACTTCAGCTTTTCGGAGCAATTCCGAAAGAGTGCGGAGTACACGATTGTCGGTTCCAACGAGTTCCTGAAGGCTGGTGATTCGTTGCGTTACACGGTTACGGTTGTTCCTGATCTGTATCCTTCCATTTCGGTGATCGGTGTGGAAGATTCGCTGAACCCGAAACGCATGTATTTCAACGGTCAGGTGAAGGACGACTATGGTTTCTCTTCGCTTGTTTTCAAATTCAAACGCTTGAATGAAGATGGTTCTTCGGCCGAGGAAAAAGACATGGCGATTGCCGTTTCCAAGAATCAAAAATCGGAGACGTTTTTCCATTACTGGGACCTGACCGAACTCGGTTTGGAACCTGGCGATGCGGTTGAATATTACTTCGAGGTTTGGGATAACGATGGCGTGAACGGTAGTAAATCATCCCGTTCGGAGACCATCACCTATCGCGTAGCAACCTTGAATGAATTGGCGGCTGAAAATGATGCCAAGAGCGAGCAGTTGAAACAGGAACTTTCGGAAACGTTGAAGATGGCCAACGAGATGAAGAAAGACCTCGATGACCTTCAGAAAGACCTTCTCAACAAGAAAAATCTCGATTGGGAAGACAAGGAGAAGATGAAGCAGATGCTGCAAACGCAGAAGGCGCTTCAGAAGAAAATGGATGAAATCCAGCAGAAATCGGAACAGAAGAACTCCAAAATGAACGAGATGATGGAGTTTGATCCGAAGCTGGTGGAGAAACAACAGCAACTGGAAAAGCTGTTTGAGGAAGTGATGTCGGACGAGATGAAAAAGCTGTTCGATGAGATGGAAAAGCTGATGGAGGAAATGACCAAGGAAAAGGCGCAGGAACTTTTGGAGGACATTGAACTCAGCAATGAAGACCTTGAAAAGGAACTCGACCGCAGTTTGGAACTCTTCAAACAACTGGAGTTTGAGCAGAAGTTGGAGCAGACCATGGAGCGCTTGGAAGAGCTGGCAAAGGATCAGGAAAAACTCTCCGAAGAGACCAAGAACAAGGAGGCCGACAATCAGGAACTGAGTGATAAACAGGAGAAACTGAACGAGGAGTTCGAAGACATCAAAAAAGACATTGACGACCTCGAAAAGAAGAACGAAGAGTTGGAAACTCCGAACAAAATGGAGGATTTCAGCAACGAGGAAGAATCCGTTTCGGACAGTCAGAAGGAAAGCAAGGAGCAGCTGGACCAGAATCAGAACAAGAAGGCTTCCGATTCGCAGAAAAAGGCCGCGGACCAAATGAAGAACATGGCTCAGAAAATGGGCAACATGATGATGCAAATGCAGGCGCAAGGCCAACAAGAAGACATGGAAGCGCTGCGCCAGATCGTGGAGAATCTGCTTACGCTTTCGTTCGATCAGGAAAAACTCATCGGCAACCTGAAACAGACCAACATCAACGACCCGAAATACACGGATCTCGCCCGCGAACAGCTGAAACTGAAAGACGACAGCAAGCTCATCGAGGATTCGCTGTATGCGCTGAGCAAACGCGTTCCGCAGATTGAAACAATCGTTAACCGCGAGATTCGTTCGGTCAATTCCAACATGAAGAAATCCATCGAAAAGATGGCCGACCGCAAAACACCTGAGGCTCTTTCGCGACAGCAATTTGCGCTCACTTCATTGAATAATCTTGCATTGCTTTTGAGTGAAACCGTTCAGCAAATGCAGGCCGCTGCCGCTCAGGCGGCTGGTTCTGGTTCATGTTCCAAACCCGGTGGAAGCGGCAAGCCTTCGGCCGGTGCCATGCGCAAGCTTCAAGAGCAGATGAACAAGCAACTGGAAGAAATGCGCAAAGGAATGCAGCCGGGCGGCAAACAGCAGGGTCAAAAACCGGGCATGTCTCCCGGAAACCGTGGCATGAGCAAGCAATTGGCACAAATGGCGGCACAGCAAGAGGCGCTTCGCAACATGGCCCGTGAATACGAAAAACAACTTCAGAAAGAAGGCGAAACTGGAAAAGGTGGTTCGGGCGAAATGAAGAAGATCCAAGAGATGATGGAGCAGACTGAAACGGATCTCGTAAACAAGATGATTACGCAGGAAACATTGATGCGCCAACAGGAAATCCTAACAAGGCTCTTGGAAGCGGAAAATGCAGAACGCGAACGCGAGCTGGAACAGCGCAGAGAATCGAAGGAGGCAAAAAATGAAGATTATGGTAACCCTGAGATTTTTTTCGAGTATATAAGGCAGAAAAAAAATGAGACCGAACTGCTGCGAACTGTGCCTCCGAACTTAAGTCCGTTCTACCGAGACAAAGTTGATGAGTACTTCAAAAAGCAGGTGGAATAGCTGCACTAATGGAAAAACAGAGCCTGAACTTTGACTCAAAGGCCGACAACATTGTCATTGCCGAAAAGCTTGTTGATGACGTTTGCAAAAAGTACTCGGTGGACGAGGATTACTACGGAAACATTCTGATTGCTGTGACCGAGGCCGTCAACAACGCTATCAACCATGGCAATCGCCAAAATCCTGACAAAAAGGTTCATCTTGATTTCACCGACCGTGGTGACAGACTTTCGTTCAGTGTGAAAGACGAAGGTGAAGGGTTTGACCATGATGCGCTTCCTGATCCGACCGACCCAGAAAACTTGGAAAAAATCAGCGGCCGTGGTGTGTTTCTCATGAAACATTTGGCCGATGAAGTGGAGTTCTCAGAGAACGGAACCAAGGTCGAAATGATTTTCAAAGTCGGCTAAATGGCTGATGTTTCGTTCCATTCGGAGCAAACTGATTTTACCGTTTCAAATCCTGAACAAATTGCCGCTTGGCTTGAGGAAACTTGCCACTCTGAAGGCAAGGAATTGACCGAACTGGGAATCATTTTCTGTTCGGATGATTGCCTCTTGGAGATGAACCGAAAACATCTCGACCACGACTATTTCACAGACATCATCACTTTCGATTATTGTGAGGATTCTTTCGTTTCTGGGGACTTATTCATTAGCATTGACCGCGTCGCAGAAAACGCTTCCAATTTAAACATTGCGTTGCTTGATGAACTTCATCGTGTTATTGTTCACGGTGTGCTTCATCTCATTGGTTATTCTGACAAGGGAAAGACCGCCAAAACCCAAATGACATCCAAAGAGGATTTTTATCTATCTTTGCGCTCCTTTTAAAGGATACAATCATTTGGTTTTCAATTACTTATGATTGTTCCACGTGAAACTTGAAGCAATGCACGCTCATTATGACGTAATTGTTGTTGGTGGCGGACACGCAGGTTGCGAGGCTGCTGCTGCTGCTGCGAACTTGGGTTCCAAGACGCTGCTCATTACCATGAACATGAATACGATCGGGCAGATGTCGTGTAACCCAGCAATGGGCGGTATTGCCAAAGGCCAGATCATTCGCGAAATTGATGCGTTGGGTGGATATTCAGGGATTGTTTCCGACCGTTCTGCCATTCAGTTCCGCATGCTGAACCGCTCCAAAGGGCCAGCCATGTGGAGCCCACGTACGCAGAACGACCGTTTCAAATTCGCTTACGAATGGCGAATGATGCTTGAGCAAACCCAGAATCTGGACTTCTGGCAGGATACCGTAAATGAAGTTATTGTTGAAGGAGAGACCGTTACCGGTGTCAAAACCGCTCTTGGGCACGAGTTCAGAAGCAAGGCGGTTGTGCTTACTAACGGAACATTCTTGAATGGATTGATTCACATCGGTGAGAAGAATTTTGGTGGCGGTCGAACCGCTGAAAAAGCATCGGTTGGTCTGACCGAAAACTTGGAAACATTTGGTTTCGAATCTGGGCGAATGAAAACTGGAACTCCACCGAGAATTGATGGTAGATCTATCGATTACTCGGTAATGGAAGAACAGCCCGGTGATGAACATCCAAGCAAATTTTCCTTTTCAGACACTTCAAAACTGACCTCACAGCGTAGCTGCTATTTGGCTTACACCAACGATGCGGTACATGACATCCTCCGAGAGGGTTTTGATCGATCTCCGATGTTTACAGGCCGAATTCAGGGACTTGGCCCGAGGTATTGTCCCTCGATTGAAGACAAGATCGAACGCTTCTCGGATAAGAACCGTCATCAACTATTTGTTGAGCCTGAAGGTTGGGACACAGTTGAAGTTTATCTCAACGGTTTTTCTACTTCCCTTCCTGAAGAAGTACAATACAAAGCTTTGAGACGCATTCCAGGTTTTGAGAATGCAAAAATGTTCCGCCCTGGTTACGCAATTGAATACGATTATTTCCCGCCAACGCAGCTTTCCCACACACTTGAAACGAAGTTGGTGAGGAACCTCTTCTTTGCCGGCCAAATTAATGGAACAACCGGTTATGAGGAAGCTGCTTGCCAAGGGCTAATCGCTGGAATAAACGCACATCATATTATTGAGAATAAAGAACCCTTCATTCTTGGGCGTTCAGAAGCCTATATCGGGGTTTTAATCGATGACCTTATAACCAAGGGAACCGAAGAGCCTTACCGTATGTTTACTTCCCGCGCAGAGCATCGAATTCTTCTTCGCCAAGACAACGCGGATGAACGGTTGACGCCTCTTGGACATCATATTGGTTTGGCTTCTGAAGAGCGTTTGAAGCGGGTAGAATTCAAACAAGAAAAGGCTCAGGAAATAGAGAAGGTTCTCTCAAAATTGAGCTTGGAAACCGAAGAAAGCAACGCATATTTATCAAGTCGTGATAGCAGCGAGGTGAGCCAAAAGTTGCGCGCCTTTACGTTAATCTCTCGTCCCGAAACCGACCTGACCTCAATGCTTGATTCCATTGAATCGGTACGTGATGCCGTTCATACTATCTCCGCTGAATCTGAAATTATTGAGCAAGTGGAAATACGCGCCAAATATTCTGGCTACATCAGAAAGGAACAGGACACTGCTGATAAGCTTTTACGCTTTGAAGGAATTCGGTTGAAAGATGATTTCGACTATACTAAGCTTCAATCATTATCAGCAGAGGCTCGACAAAAGCTAACTAAAATCCGTCCTCAGTCCATTGGACAGGCATCAAGAATCAGTGGTGTTTCACCTTCTGATATATCTGTTTTACTCGTTCATTTAGGTAAATAGTTTCACGTGGAACATTCTTTAGAAACACTTGAACGCTGTCCCTCTTGCAAGACGAACAGCTTCCGAGAAACTCTTCGTTGTGTGGATTCAACATATTCAAAATCCACATTCACAATTGTAGAATGCGCCAATTGCGGTCTTCATTTCACCAACCCTAGACCGACAGAAACTGCCATTGGCAAGTACTACGACAACCCCGAATATGTCTCCCATACGGACACGCAAGAAGGGCTTCTTTTTAAAATATATGCCTTTGTAAAGAACTACACTCTTGGGGGAAAAGAACAACTTCTTGTATCATTGACCAACGAAAAAATGGTCTTAGATTATGGCGCTGGAAGCGGTGATTTTACTAATCATTTACAACGAAAGGGCTGGAATGTTTCTGCTTTCGAACCAGACGCGAATGCCCGTTGTCAAATTGGAAAAAAGAACTCCTCCATCAATTTGGTCAACAATCTTAGTGACATTTCTGATGAATCACTTTCAATAGTTACTCTATGGCATGTTCTGGAACACGTGCATAAACTTGAAGAAACACTAATGGACTTTCATAGAATACTAAAGAACAATGGGAACTTGATCATTGCCGTCCCCAATCACACGTCCTATGATGCTCAAGTCTATGGAGAGGACTGGGCTGCATATGACGTGCCCAGACACCTCTATCATTTCAACCCCAAGACCATAGAGCCGTTATTAAACCAAGCAGGTTTTTCTCTAACCAACATTAAACCAATGTGGTTCGATTCGATTTATGTTTCGCTTCTAAGCGAGAAGAATCGTGGTCACAATGGTTTGTTCGCTTGGTTAAGGGCAGGAACTATTGGAATGCTTTCTAACCTCAATACTGTTTTTCGCGCTCAGAAATGCTCCAGCTTGACGTACGTTTTTAAAAAACGCATTTAGTGGCTTCCTGGTAACTTTCTCTGTGCCATCCTTATTGCATTGTGGAAAACAAAAGAAACTCGCTCTGTGCGAATTTCTGAGGGCCGCTTTCAGACGAACTTAAGACGACTGTTCAGTTCATCTCTATAAGACCCCCCAACAGGAATAATCTTCTTTTCGTCTTCCATAACAAGATTGTTCTGTTCAATAGCTAAAATCTTATCTACACGGACAATGAACGATCTGTGTACTCTTAAGAACTCACTTTCTGACAACTTGGCCAGCATGTCTTTCATTGTTGAATGAACCGTGTACTTAGCGTCTTTCGAATGAATAATGACATAATCCTTCAGGGCCTCCACAAAGTATATTTCTTTCGTTTTTACCTTGACCAACCTACTATTCGACTTCACGAAGATGCAATCCTCTGCAGACTTATCTAACACAATGGAGGAGTAGAGATCTCGTTCTTTCCTAATCTCTTGTTCCTTACCATGCTTATAAAGCGCCATCTCAATAGAGGTGTGAAGGTCAATCTCCTTGAACGGCTTGATGATGTATCCGTATGGTTCCGTAACCTTTGCCTTACTTAAAGTACTCTCATCAGCATAAGCGGTTAGAAAAATCACTGGGATTTGATATCGATTCTTAATCTGTTCCGCGGCTTCGATACCCGAAATATCGCCCTTCAACATAATGTCCATAAGAATCAGGTCCGGTCGGTGTAGTCCAGCTGCAGTTATGGCATCCTCTCCGGAATTTTCTACACTTGGTACTGCATAACCTAGCTTCTTCAGGCTGTTCTGAATATCCTTTGCTACAATACTTTCGTCTTCAACTACTAAAACGCTTGTCTTTGCCATAACTATTGTTCTTTGAACACAATATTAAACTTTGTTCCCCTACTGACATCGATTTCCAACTCACCACTTACTTGCGTAATTAGTGTTGTAACGAGTTGTAGTCCTAAGGATTCTGCATTCTCTATATCAAAGTCCTTGGGTAAACCTATACCGTCATCGCTCACAATTAGTTTCATTCTCCCATCAGATAGCTTAGAGAATTCTAAGCAAATCTTACCTTTCTCTCTTCCTTGGAAAGCGTACTTCAACGAATTTGATACTATCTCGTTGATTATCAAACCACAAGGTATTGAAGTATCTAGATTAAGGTAAATGTTTTCAAGGTCAAACTGCAAGTCAATTCCTCCTTCTGGCCTCCCATATGAATGATATAGGTTACGTGTAATATTCTGAATATACTCGGCAAAATTGACTTCTGATAGGGTCTTACTCTGATACAGACTTTCGTGAACAAAAGACATCGACTTTATTCGATCTTGACTTTCTCTTAGAATTCCAAGTGCGTTTTCATCCGTGATATATGACGATTGAAGATTAAGTATGCTCGAGATAACCTGCATATTGTTTTTCACTCGATGGTGAACTTCCTTCAGCAGTACTTCCTTTTCCTTGATGGATTCTTCTAGTTGTCGTTCGTATTCCTTTCTTTCAGTTATATCCTCAAAAACAGCCACGAAGTAATTCGGATTGTCATTTGAATCTCGTACCAATGACACAGTAACATTTGCGCTCAACAATTCTCCATCCTTTCGAACATAGGTTTGTTCTCTCGAAAAGTTCTTGATTTTTCCGCTTAATAGTTGATCCCAGTCCACCAAGCCTTCTTCAACTTCTTCCGCTAAGCCCAATTCATAAAATGTCTTCTTGTACAATTCTTCAGCAGAATAATCCAACATGTCGCACAAACGCTCGTTGACAAGAAGGAAACGACCCATTTTTGCAATTCTTGCGATACCTATGTACGCTTGATCGTAGATAGCACGATGTCTTTCTTCGCTTAACCTTAATTCTTCCTCCGCCTTTTTTATTGCTGTAATATCGCGAGACACTCCCATAGCTCCAACAATTTCTCCTCGCTCGTTCTTAAGCACTGAAGCGGAAAGAAAGGAGATGAAAAATGTCCCATCCTTTTTTTTATTGATTATTTCATTTGCTAGAGACCCCTGATTTGTAATCCTACTCAACACTTTACCCATTTCTTGTTCGTCAGAGAACAATACGGACAAATGCTTACCCAACACTTCCTCTCGCGAATAACCAAAGGTTGACTCAGCAGCTGCGTTGAACTCATTTATTTTATAATCAATATCTGTTGCGACAATCATGTCCAACGAACTATCAATAATGCTCCTTGCATACTTCTGCGCTTGTAGAAGTTCCTTCTCTGCTTTTGCTCGTTCGATGATTTCCCTTTGCAACTGCAGATTGGTTTCTTCAGCGATTTGTGCACGTAATTGTTCTCGTGCTAGTTGCTTGCGGGTTGAAACATCATGAATCAATAACTGAATGGATCCATCATCCAACAAACCTCCATTCGCTTCTACTTCAATAACTATAGGTTTATCCAACCTCTGCATCTTCAACTCGATGAATCCAGGATTTATCCCTGTCTTAATCTTACTGAGAAGCATATTGAACTCATTATTGTATGATGGGTGCAAAAACTGGATTGGCTGAATTTCTGCAATTGCTGTACTATCAGCCCCCAGCATTCTAACAGCATACGGGTTGGCATAATCAATAACTCCATTCTGGATGATAAGAACCCCTACAGGCAGGTTTTCTACCAGTGATCGGTACCGACTTGCTGTATCTATATGAACCTTTGGCCTACTGCTCATTTTCTTTGTCGACCTCTACTACTTTCTCTCCATCAATTCTCACAACCAACCCTTGCTTATAAGTAATCACCTGCAACTGCGTTCCGTCTTCCGCGTAACTGTACCAATCTCCTTCCTTCATGCCGAACTTGAACAATCCCACTTCCTTTATCTGACCACTCTCATAATATTCGGTGTGTTTGCCATTCTCCATTCCTTGTTCATACTTGCCTTCGTATGACAATTTTCCATTCGGATAGTAATGTTTCCACGTTCCACTACGTTGACCAGCAACATAAGTTCCCTCTTCTCGTTGATCACCAATATCGAGAATCCATTTTCCTTCTCGTTCTCCTGATAAGTAGTTTCCCTGCGCAACTACTTTTCCCGTGTCATTGTATTCAATTGCCATTCCCTCTTCCAAACCATCAAAAAACACTTCTTCACGCCATACTTGCCCGTTGTTGTGCGTCCATTTCCAATCACCATCAGGCCTTCCTTTCACGTAACTGCCGCGCTGCTCTTCTTTCCCATCCTTATAGTAGAATACCCAATCTGCCTCACGCAGGCCGTTCTTATACCTACCTTCGCTTCGCAGTTCTCCCGTCTCGTAATACTCTTTCCACGGTCCCTGACGCTTTCCTTCTGCGTCTACAATTCCTTCTCCGGTGATTTTTCCCTTACTGTAGATCTTTGACGCAAGTACCTCTCCTTCCGCTGAATATTCCCGGTGCACACCCTCTTTCACCCCTTTATTGTAACTACCAACAGACTTGACTTGGGCGTTGGGGTGATATTCTCTCTTGATATCCAACTTGGCTAATTCCTCTGGTTCAGGAATCAAAATCCCATTATCATATTTCAGAGTTTCCAAGAGATTGCCTTCTATATCGTACGTTTTCCAGTATCCATCCTTCTTATCATTCTTATACCGGCCCTCTTCCATTGGTGTTAAATTCTCATGGAAATAGCGCCACAACCCTTGCTTCTGATTGAACTTATCTTTCCTATTGATCCTCTCCCTGTTCGCCACAAAGCCATTCCTATACTCAATCAAAGCAACTATTCGCTCATCTTCTTCATCGTATTCGTAGCCTATTCCATGCTCTTTTCCCTTTCCTAGGGTATCGATCGGAATGGTCTCAGCCAGTTTTCCGGATGAATAATACTTCTTCACTGTTCCTACCAGAACATCCGCAGCAAAAGTCTCTTCCTTAGTCTTGGTTCCTGTTACGTCAAAGGTTGTTCTCAAACCGTTTTTCAATCCTTTCTGGTACCATAAACTTTGCCTCAACACCCCGTCTTCAGAATAGAACTTCCATAAACTGTCCAAGGCATGCTCGGCACGGTTTCCTTCTGCTTTCAGAACGCCATTTGGATAGTAGGTTTTCCAATATCCTTCCGGTTTTCCATTCAGCATATAACCTTCGCTCGAAACAGCTCCATTCTCATACGTCAGTTTAGTATATTCTCTAACTTGAGCCATTGGCTGCGTGCAGAACAAACTGAAACTAAAAAGTAACGGTGCAAAAACTTTCATATCGATTTGCTAAAGATACGTGGCAATGAACAGACAGAGCGAACTCTTCACCGCGTGAACATCTATTTAAATAGATTGTGTTTAAACCTATGTTATTATTATATGACTGTTGATTCGTGTAAAACAAGTAACGCGAAAAATAGATTTTTACACTTATTAGATTTAAATAACAGCTAATCAACAAGTAAAATGAAGCTAATTGAGTTTGGTTTGAACAGGTTATAAGGATATTCACGCAATGTCAATACCAGTTAATGTTGGTATTTCAATGCCAAAAACACTGGCTCTTCGGATTGGAGAAACGTGGATAAAATCCGAATGTTTTCATTAGGAAAAACAAAGTTTTTGATCAACTGCACAAAACAGCAACGGGAAGCAAACATTACTATGAAAAGATGTTAACAACCAAATTAGTTTTGCTAATGAGTAACGTTAATAACGCGGAAGTTTAACGTGTCTAGATACTAACATAAATAAACAGGTCAATGCACATTGCCATATCATGTGATCATGCGGGATTTGAGTTGAAAGAGAAAATCAAGGAGGTTTTGATTGAACAAGGACACCAAATTGAAGACTACGGACCAAGAACAGCAGACAGGATGGATTATCCAGATGCGATTCATCCTTTGGCCAAGGCAATCAATGACGGAGCAATTCCATTAGGACTGATCATGTGCGGCAGTGGCAATGGGGTGGCAATGACAGCCAACAAATATCCGAATGTCAGGGCAGGAATTGCATGGACACCGGAGTTGGCAGAACTGACCAGGCAGCACAATGATGCCAACGTGTTGTCTTTACCGGCCAGATTCATTACTGAGCAAGTGGCGTTGGAATGTGTGTCGAAGTTTCTGGATACACCCTTTGAAGGTGGACGTCATGAAGAGCGTGTGAAAAAAATCGCGATTTCATGTTAAAAGCACTGTCAGTTGTTCTAGCGCTACACTGTAGTGCAATGGTTTATGGTCAAGCGGATAGTTCAAGGGTGAAATATGCGAGAACGATAACAGCCGAAGACCTGAGGGAGAGATTGGCGATCATTGCTTCAGATGAGTTTGAAGGAAGAGAAACCGGGCAACCAGGGCAGAAGAAAGCAGCCAAGTACATACAGGAACGGTTTCAGGAATTCGGGTATCAACCCATTGACAAGTTACAGGGTTACATGCAACCCTTCAAACTGCAGTTGACTTATCCGGATACAGTGAAATTGATTGTTGGAACAGACTCTCTCCAATTCCTCAAAGACATGTACTATTTCCCAGGCTTTGGGAATATTCGGATTGAAACGGATATGCTGCTGTTTCAAGGATATGGTATCGAATCAGAGAACTACAATGACTATGAGAAGGTAACACCAACGGATAGAGTAGTGATGATTTTGGGCGGAGAACCAACCGATAAGAACGGTAACTCATTGATAACCGGTACCAAGGAAAAAAGTGAGTGGACAACGGATTGGACCAAGAAAATTGAACTGGCACAGCAGAAGGGGCTGAAGGCGCTACTCATCATAGACGATAATTTTGCGTCCTCTGTATCACAGTTCGGGCGGTATATAAAAAGACCTGACCTGCAGTTAGGAGATGAACCGGACGAACCGAACGGAATTCCATTGATCTACATCAGCACCAAAATGGCGGACAGGATATGCGCTGGTGCCGGAATGAAGAATCTTCGCAAGGAACTCATCAAAGGAATATCAAAGAGAAAGAAACCACTTGGGCAAGAGATGGCAGAACTCCCCATTGTTCTTGATGTAAAAAAGAACAAGGAAGAGTTGACGTCAGAAAACGTGCTAGGCTTTTTGCCAGGAACTGAAAAGCCAGAAGAGGTACTGGTCATTACAGCACACTACGACCATCTAGGTAAGAAAGGGGAAGAAATTTTCAATGGGGCAGATGATGATGGTTCAGGAACAACGAGCTTGTTGGAATTGGCGGAGGCCTTTGCCTTGGCTGCTAAAGAAGGAAACGGGCCGAAGAGAAGTATCCTGTTCATGACGGTTTCAGGAGAAGAGAAAGGATTGCTAGGCTCGGAGTTTTACACAGACAATCCCGTTTTCCCGTTGGTGAATACGGTAGCAAACCTCAATATTGACATGGTTGGCAGAATCGACAAGAATCATGCACCAGACACAAATTACGTCTACATCATAGGCTCAGATAAGTTGAGTACAGAATTACACTCTTTAAGTGAAGAGGTCAATTCCACATACACCAACATTGAATTCGACTATACCTATAATGACGAGAATGACCCGAACAGATTCTATTATAGGTCAGACCACTACAATTTCGCCAAAAACCAGATTCCGGTCATTTTTTATTTCACAGGAGTTCACGAAGATTACCACCAACCAACGGACACGGTAGATAAGATCATGTTTCAGAAAACAGAGAAGATCGCGCGATTGGTTTTTCATACGGCATGGGAGATTGCCAACAGAGAAGGTAGATTATTGGTAGATGTAAAACCGAAGGAATGATCTACACCCTTCCGTTCATAGCTGCGCTGGTAGGCTGGTTCACCAATTACATTGCGGTGAAAATGCTTTTTCACCCCAAAAAGCCCGTGAACCTGTTTGGCATATACACTCTGCAAGGCATTTTTCCGAAAAACCAACAGCAGGTGGCAGAGAAAATCGGCAAGATGGTTGCCGAGGAACTGCTTTCTAGTGATGATCTGAAAGAGAAACTCAACAATCCGGAGAACATCCTGTCTATAAAGGAATTGGTAGAAGCGAAGATTGATTTCTATCTGAACGTTACGTTTCCAAAGAACTATCCTATAACGGCTGCATTGGTGGGAGATAAGAGGCGGACCAGGTTGAAAGACACGATCATGGACGAGGTGCATGAGTCAGTTCCGGCAATGATAGATAGCTACATGGCCAATATTGAGGAGAAATTCAATGTGGAGCACATTATCAAGGAGAAAGTCAATCAATTGCCGCCAGAGCGCTTGGAAGACCTGATAATGATGCTGCTAAAACGGGAGTTCAAGTTCATTGAATACATAGGAGCGGTCATAGGCTTTTTCATCGGCTGGATTCAGGTTCTCATGGTTGTTCTGTAAGTATAGTTGCCTAACACATTTCAAATGAAAAAATTACTTGTACTTGCCGTAATAGCCCTAGTGTTCCAATCGTGCAGTAAACAGAACGATGAAGAAACCGAGCTGAACACGGACATCACCGCCCCACCGAATCCACCTGACTGCGACACAACCTTTCTGCCCGTGGTCATGTGTCACGGATTTTTAGCCTCAGGAGACACCTATTCTCCACAGGTCAAACGCTTCATTCAGAACGGGTATTGTCAAAGTCATTTGCGCGTTCTAGACTGGAATAGCCTGGGAGGCGGTTCGGCCGTAAGTCAATTGGACGAGTATATCGATGGCATTTTACAGGCCACAGGAGCAACACAAGTGGAGCTGGTCGGGCATAGCGCGGGAGGTGGTCTGGGCTATGATTATCTCAGCGATCCAGCAAGGGCTGCCAAAGTTGCCCATTATGTTCATTTGGGAAGCAATGTGCAGAATGGTCCAGCCGGTCCGAATCAAGAAATACCAACCTTAAATGTCTATTCGCCTTACGATGCAATCGTTGATGGGGCCGATATACCTGGAGCCCAGAACGTTGCCCTACCACTGAAAGACCATTACGAAGTGGCCACTTCAGAAGAAACGTTTGCCCAAATGTTCGAGTTCTTCCGAGGTACCGGTCCGACAACCACCACAATACAACCAGATGGCGTACGGGCCATAGGAGGGGTTGTACTCACACTTGGAGAAAATCAACCTTTAGTGGGCGCCACAGTGAAAGTGTACGAACTTAATGGTGCAACAGGCGAACGCCTTAGCAACGAACCCGAAGTCACGTATATCACTAATTCATACGGTCAATGGGGATGTTTCAATGCCGAAGAGAATATGCATTATGAATTTGAGGTTGTGTCTGCCAATCCTGATGACCGAAAACTGCACTATTACCGCGAACCGTTCATTACCTCAGACATATTAGTGTATTTAAGAGCTTTCCCCCCAGCAAGTTCTTTGGCGGGAACATTATTGGCAAGTTTGCCGGAAGATGAAGGACAGGCAGTAGTTATTTCCTTTACCGCTAGCCAAGCAGTGATCTATAATCGTGATCAAATGACGGTTGAGGGATACGACCTTAGCACACAGGAATTTGCTTCGGAAGAAAACACGACCATTGCCTATTTTCTGTACGATGATGGAGATGGACAAACAGAAGAATCAGCGGTAGGGCTATTTGGCTTCACTCCGTTTCTGACGGGAGTTGATGTGTTTTTCCCGACAGACCAGCAGGAAACGATAGACCTTGTTTTCAATCAACGCGAACTGCATGTGCCCAGTTGGCCTTCGCAATCAGAAGGAGTAACAATAGCCGTGTTCGATTAGGGCTACTTGTATTTTCTTCTTCGTATGATGGAGTAGAAGAGAAGTACCATCAGCCCGGCAGCACACCAAAGGCCATACACGCTGATCTCTGGAAGCCCATAATGGTAACGCATCCTGTCTCCCCAATCAACGGTCATGGTAATGGCAGACCCAATAATGAATGCTACGATCAGGAAGGTGATTGCCATTCGGTTGGCAATGCTGTCCATTTTCTTGAGCAGATAACCATAACCCTGCAATTCAACCTCGAAATGGATCTTCCCCTTCTTGGTTTTGCCCAGTATCTCTTTTACATCCTTAGGGAAAGAGGTAAGGAAGGAATTGATCTGAGTGACCCGTTGGCTCACGTCCTGCCAAACGTTGGTTGGAGAGAATCGCTCCTTCATCAATTTCAATCCGTAAGGCCGGATGAAATCGTAGGTGTTGAAGTGTGGATGAATGGTCTTGCCAATTCCTTCCAGAATGGCGAAAGCGCGGAAGATCAAGAAAATATCACCTGGAACACGGATCTGGTGGTCGAACATGATCTTCTGTAGGCGCTCAACTGTATCTGCAATACTGGCCTCATCCACATCCAGCGAAGCAAAATCTTCAATCAATTCATTCAGGTCATACTCTAACTGGCGCATATCCTGAATACCCTCATCGATTGCTAAGGACCTCATGTTACTGGCCATCTTTCCCGGATCGCCTTCAGCCATACCCACAAAGATTCCAGCAAAAGAAAACTTGTCTTTCTTCATCAGCGTGCCAACCATGCCAAAATCCAGCAGGCAGATAACGCCATCCTTTCGAACCAGCACATTTCCCGGGTGTGGGTCAGCATGAAAAATACCGAACTCAAATATTTGGGTAAGGTAGATGTCCATTCCGTTTTCGGCCACTTTGCGGGGGTCCAAGCCCCAAGCACGTATCTGCGCGACATCAGAGATCTTGCAACCACTGACAAATTCCATAACCATCACTTTTTCCGTGCTGTATTCACGGAAAGATTTAGGGATGTAAAAGTTCTTGTAGTCTTTATACAGGTTTCGGAAGCGCTCCAGATTTCTGGCCTCGGTCCTATAATCCAACTCTTTGTGCATGCTACGCTCAAACGAACGAACCATGTCCATAGCATTCAGTACGCCTTGCTTCTTTAAATAACGGTCTGCTCGCGACACACCATCGGCCAGAATGGCGAGGTCACGGTAAACCATTTCTTTGACCCCTGGCCGCTGAATCTTGACAACGACCTCCTTACCACTGATCAATCGCGCTTTGTGTACCTGACCGATAGAGGCGGTGGCAAGTGGCTTTTCGTTGAAAACCTGAAAGATCTCTTCAAGTTTCTTACCCGTTTCGGCCTCAATGGTGGCTTTTACTTCTGAGAATGGGAATGCGGGAACGTTATCCTGAAGTTTTTCCAGCTCGGCAATAAGCGGAGCTGGTAACATATCAGGCCGATTGCTAAGAACCTGGGCAAGTTTGATGAAAGTCGGACCCAATTCTTCACACACCATGCGGATGCGTTCCCATCGGGTATACTGAAAAACAGGCTGACCCTGTCTGGTCCAGGAAATACGGCCTTTTTCCGAAACGAAATTTCGAAGAGTTGAGTTGGTAACAACATCCTCAAATCCATATTTGACCAAAACCGCAATGATCTCGCGGATTCGTTTGATGTTTTGAAAGGTCTGGCCGTTGAAGATCATTACTAGCGAGCGCTAAAAATCGAAAGTACTAAATAAGGTAGTCACGGGTAGAAACAAAAACGTCCCGACAATTGTCGGGACGCTTCGTTGGGAGCAAAGCATCGCTGCCTTGCAAAGTGGACGTTTGATTAAGCCTCTGCCTTTGCTTTCTTAGCAGCTGGCTTACCAATTTTGCTTTCTAGGTCAGCAACTTTGGCTTTAAGGTCAGCAAGAATTTCTTCTTCAGTCTTCTTAACGATGCCAACTTTTTCTTTGATCTCGTGGTACTTGGCCTCGAACTCTTCTTTGCGAGCTTCAGTCTTTTCGAAAAGCTCATCTACCATTTTCTTGCCCTCTACATCAGAGATCTTACCTTTTTCGATAAGCTCTTTAACAGATTGCTCGAATTTTGTAGAAACTTCAGCAGCTAGATCAACACCAGCGTAAAGGAATTTTTTGAATGCGTCTTCCATTGTTTTATGTTTTTAGTTGTTAATGATTTAATGTTTGACGTGTGGCAGTAGGCAATTACCATGCAGATGTACGTGCCAAAAGCGATTTGCAATGGCATCAATCTTCTGAAACCCTTGTCAGCAAAGGGATACAGCGTTATTCAACGTTTTTTGGCACGGCTCTATGCCAAACTCGCGTATTACTGACACACCTGACATGCCGTTTGACTGACACCGGTTTTTGCGCAATGATGTCAGGTGTGTCAGTATTTTCTTTCTTTGAGCCAAAGACTAGAAATGAACCATTACGACAAGCTTCGCGAATTAGTGGAAATCGATTCGCCAACCGGCTTTACAGCAGATGCCTGTAGGTACATCTACAACTATTTTGAATCGCTTGGCTACCAGCCCGAATACACCAATAAAGGAGCGGTTAAGTGCACATTAGGAGAAAATCCAACCTTGGCCATGGCCGCTCACGTGGATACGCTCGGGGCTATTGTAAGCGGTATTCAAAAAGACGGACACTTGAAGTTTTCTCCGCTTGGCGGACTTTCCCTTAATGGGTTTGAAGGCGAGTATTGCCGTATCCACACACATTCTGGAAAAACCTATTCGGGTACACTTTTGCTGAAAGACCCATCGGTACACGCCAATAAGGACACCAACACAAAGCAGCGCTCTTTAGACAACATGTTCATCCGTTTAGATGAGGAGGTTTCCTCTGCAGACGACACCAAAAAACTCGGAATAGCCAACGGAGACATCATTGCGTTTGATACCAAATACCAGGAGTTGGAAAGTGGCTACATCAAAAGCCGCTTCATGGATAATAAAGCGGGGTGTTTTGTACTCATGGAGGTGGCCAGAAGACTCAAAGAAGAAGGTGGGTCTGCCCCTGTGGAATTGTTCTTCAGCAATTACGAAGAGGTAGGACATGGCGGAACATGTGGCTACGCACCCACAATCAGGGAACTACTGGTTATAGACATGGGTGTTGTAGGAGATGCTTGCGAAGGAAAAGAAACCGCTTGCTCTATTTGCGCCAAAGACAGCAGCGGTCCATACGATTATGAAATGCGCAAGAAACTGGTAGACCTTGCTAAGAAAGAAAACCTCCCATTTGAAGTAGATATTTACCCTTATTACGGTTCAGATGGGTCGGCAGCTCTACGAGCGGGCAATGACTTCCGCGTGGCGCTGATCGGGCCTGGTGTGGCCGCATCACATGGAATGGAGCGCACACATAGGAAAGGAGTAGAGGCTACGGTTGAATTGTGCCTTAGCTACTTGTCAGCTTAATACACCAAAATGGTAACTACTCAGCCTCGTTGGTCACAACGGGCGTCAGACCCAAGGGGCCAGAGCTCCCACAACGGCTTTTGGCCCTCACTGAAATGCTAACCGGTGTGCTACTAACATTCAATACTGCTGGAGACTCGTTCACTACACCGATCTGGTTGGACCGATCATCTTCAATGATATAATCAAGAAGAGGGTCGGCAGGAGAAAAGGTAACGTGCAGTTGCTGGTCTGAATAGACCGCGGACACAACCACAGGAGAAACAGGCTTCGGCTTGCATTCGCCAGAGAAGGCATACCATCCATCATTGCCGTAATAGTATATGGCGTCTTCTGTGGTGTTGTATACCATTAACCCGGTTGTTGGTTTAAGGTCGGCCATTTCAGCACTCGTCACATTCTTTAAAACAAGTGACCCTGTCTGAGCGAAAGAAAACGCACTAACGCAAAGCAGTACAAAAATTAATACGGATGACCTCATTTGCTCAATTTCCTTAGAACCGCCTCCAACTCATCACCGAATATGTTCTTATAAACGATTTCCCCTTTCGAATCAAGAATAAAGAGTGCAGGTGTGGTTCGAATACCATATTCTCGAAGAACCTTGGACTGTTCGAGAGCAACCTGCTCAGAAACATGAACCCCAGGAAGATTGTATTTCCGTATTTCAGACTTCCAAATGTCAGGGTTTTCATCCAGCCCAACCGTAAAAAGACCAATGTTCCGTTCTTCCATAAGTCGTTTCATCAAGGCAAATTTTGGAAGTTCTTTATGGCACCTGGCGCACCAGCTTATCCAAAACAAAAGCACGGTGTGGTCATGCTTCTGTACAAACTGATTCAATGACCGAGGGTTACCTTCATTATCATACAGCAACATGTCTGGAGCCACCTTACCGATCTGAACATTGTTCATTGCCTTAAGAGAGGCGGATTGTGAGGATTTCAGGTTCAATTCACAATCGCTACCGTAATTTTCTTGCATGTAACTGGTAAGATATTCCATGTTGCGAGAAACCCCGTAATCAACAAGGAAATTGTACATGTAATCGCGCGCTGATGGATTGGATTCTGCCTTTCTCATCAACATGTCGCACGAATTGTATAGGACGCGATCAACGGTAGATGAATATTTGGCAAAGTATTGTTCCAAAAGAAAGGTCAATGCGTAATGATGAAACGTCTGCGGGTCATTGAAATCGATAAAATCGAAATAATGCTCATGCAAAAACGCAGTATGGGTGTCATACTGAGTTCCATTTTTGGATGCTGACCGAGTCGGCAGCTTTACAAGGTTTCGCGTTACACGGCTCACGAACAGATTATCGTGTCCTTTAACAATAGCATCACAGGAGGCGTTAATTGAATCCTTTAACTGTTCTATGGACCGGTCAAGACGCTGGATCTCGGCAAGATAGTTCGGCTGATATGGAGAAAGCTGGTCTCGAAGTTTGAGAAGCTTGTTCAGTGCGGAGTTTGATTGTTCTCGAGTCTTCTGTAATTCGCCATAAAGGAGGTTTTCTGTAGACCCACTTATAGCAATTGATCCATTGGTAATTCCGCGAAAATCAGTTTCAATTTCAATCAATTCCTCTGGGTTTGCAATAAACTCAGATCCAGGGTCTTTTCTACCCAGCAAATTGAGTTCGCAGCTCCCAATGAAATTTCCGAATTGAAGTTCGATTGTTCTGGTGGATTGCGAAACGGTGGCAGAATCAGTGAACTGAAAGTGTCCGTTTGAAAAACAGTTGAGGCAAATGACCCTTGGGGCAGGGACGCTTTGGTCGGTTATTGTTACAGATACAGCCCCCCCCGTTGTTTGAGCCATGGTTCGTACCGTTAAAATCAAAGCAACGGCAAGCAAACCGAATGGTCGCACCAATCTAATCCGCATTATGAGGTTTAGTCCAAGTTGATGCAACTTGCTGCACAGGTAACACCGTTCGAATCCTCATATGCTTCTGCATACATCCTCCAATGCGGCCGGTTTGCATAGTTGTAAGAAAAAGATATGTTGTAATTGGTCTGTTCTCCATAACCACCATGATTTGTCGGGTAAACAGCGCACTGCACATCATCATCTTCATCTGCGTTACTTTGGTTGTTTTTGAATCCAACCTGAGCGACAGCACAGAAATCATAGTTTCCAATGTCCCAAAGACCACTTCCGGCTCCGTAGCAGTTGCAATACTTATATCGTTGGAAGTAGTAATAATTCTTTTCGGTTTGGATACCGTACTTAGCTTGAAGTGTACCAGAATCGGTTATTCTGACCCTCTCAACAGAATTGTCGGCATTGGAAGTTGTGAGACCATCGTTGGTGTGGAAGGCCAATTCCGTACCTTGGCTCAGGTAACCACAACAGCGGTCTGTTCTTTCTGCAGAGATCTTGGCCCCGATGGCATTGGAAACAACATCGCGGTATCCATAGAATTTGATTGACGTTGAACCGCCATTATATCCCATGGGATCATTTGGGCTTCCAAGCACGATGCCGTCTCCTTCTCCTGCGGCAACATGCAACTTGCCAGATGGAGCGGTGGTTCCAACACCAACGTTCCCACTTCCATCGGGCATCATAGCGATGTGATTACCGTTCGTATTGAGAGTAAGTAAATTGCTGTTTTCGGCCGTAATGCTAAACTCATTGGTCAAATTGTTCGCACCACCCCATTGTCCATCATAAAGAATGATTCCTTGCCGGGTGGTTCCTGAATAAAATCCCACCCACTCGTATGAGTTATCATCTGACCGAACACCTTCCATCAATCGTAAATTATCAACCCCGGTGTTCAGTTGGCCGTCTTCAACCCGTATGCTGCCATTAACATGAAGTTTTTCTGCCGGAGTTGTTGTACCCACACCGATATTGGCAGAACCATCGCTGTAGAGCGTAGCGCTGCTGTTGCTGCCCAATCGAACACCGCCATGGTTGCTATTCTGCTGGCCATAAACCCCAATGAAATTTCCACCATTGATATCTCCGATCCAAGCGTCATCTCCCACTTCCAAGACGTTGCCACTTCCATGGTTTACGTAATACACATTAGCAGATCCCGATCCACTTATTCTGAAATTCGCCCCTTGGTCGGAAGCATTCTGATTCTGGATGTAGTCGTTATCACCAGCAGGAATTCCAGTTGACGGGTAGAGGTCTCCATTGTTGTTTGTGTAAACGATGCGGTCACCACCACCTGCAAGGCCTGTAATTCGGGCGTTACCAGCAACTTCAAGTTTCTGAGCAGGTCCGGTAGTTCCTATACCCACATTCCCGCTCACGAGGCTCATTGTGTGGGTCGATCCACTGGTCAGAGTATTGTGCTGAGTGCCGTTACTGACATAGAAATCGATGGCGTTTTGACTGTTGGAAGAATTATGTCTGGTTTGGATAAAGTGTTGATAATCGTCAGTTCCATTGTAGCCAAAGGCAATTTGAGCCCCATTATTGAAGCCGTTGTTGTCATTTCCACTACGAAGACCGAGCGCAGGATAGATGTCTGCGTTAGTGCCTGCAACGGTCAATTTCTCGCTTGGCGCAGTAGTTCCAAGGCCCACATTTCCATCTGTCTGAATGGTGACCGCGGTACCGGCTGAAAGGTTGCTCCAACTTGTCGCGATCTTGAAACGGTTGGCGTGGTCGTTATCAACACCCATTGACCACCCCGCCTCACCACTGATGTCCATGGAGAAGAATGGGTCGCCAGCAGAAGATCCAGCAACACGCGCGGTTATGATCGCATCCTGTCCGGCAGAATTTGCAGGGTTGGACGCAAGAATGGAATTGCCAGCAGGGTTTCCAGCACCCGATGCGGCCACGTGCAAGGGCGCGGATGGATCGGAACTGGCGCCCACACCAATGCCCACATGGCCGTTGGTGTAGATCCAATCGTTGATGCTGGTTGGGGTGTTGGTGCTCAGCGTCTGATACCAATCGTCATCGGCAAAAGCTGAGGCGGGACCGAAAACCCCCGTACCGAGGAACACATCTGTGGCGTTGCCCGTCAAGCTCGATTTTCCCAGAACTCCCGCAGGGTTTGAGAGCACAACGGCACTATTGGGGTCGGCCAGGTTGTTGACCCGTAGTCTTCCGTCAGACTGAACCACCACCCGTTCATTGGCACCATCTGTACGCAGCGAGATCTGTTGACCGGTACCACTCTCAATTCCTAAGAATCCGGTATTGTCTGTGAAAACGTAGCTTGAAACACCTTGCGAGGTCAGCTCAAGGGCCGCATCCTGATTGTCGGTGTTCTCAACTTCCAAAGCGGTCCATCCGGTGCCAGATATCTTCATGCGCCTATCGGGAGCAGTGGTCCCTATCCCCACATTGGATGCAACGGTAAGGAACCCTGAGCCGGTGATCTCTACATTTCCGTTGGTAGCATTGATCACACGTCCAGCACCTGGGCCGCCTTCATCGTAGGCCTCGTCCAAAGTGTTACCAGTATTTGCTACACTCGGAATCTCCTGCCAAGAGGTGCCGTCCCAAAACCAATATGATTTGGTGGTGGTATCGAACACCACGAGACCATAATCTCCATTGGCATCCGTAGCAACAGTTGTATGGTCAGCTACACGCGGCAACAGAACACCTTTGTCTGTGCTTGAAACATCCAAGATGGCATTGGCATCGGCTGCTGTGCCAGTACTGTTGATGGAAACGCCCGTTTGGGCAAAGGCGCTGATACTGCCCACAGTCAATATTGAGGAGAGTAAAATGTATCGGAGAATATTCATGTAGATGGGGAAAAATTAAACACTAACCCTTTAAGAGGCGCAAAGGTAGGGTCTAATCAAAGAATTGAAACGCTAATACAGGCCGTTGGCCGAATGAAATGGACAAATCAAAACCAAAGGAAAATAAAATACCGAGGGCGATAACAAGCATGAATGTTAAAGAGACCGGCAAAGTTGAAAAGTAAAAACGATCCGAATATTGAAAAGCTGAGTCGGTTGCCCAAGATGGTCGCGGCCAGATTCTGTGTCTTGGCGAAAGGGAATAACCGTTAAGTTAGACCCGATGAAACGAACATTCCAATTATTGCTTTGCCTTGTTGTAGTGGTGAATTGTGCATCGGCACAAATTGACCCAACAAAAATCACGATCGCCAGAGATGAGTACGGTGTGCCACACATATTCGCTGCCACAGATGCCGAAGTGGCCTACGGACTGGGCTGGGCGAGCTGCGAAGACCTGCTACCTACCATGCAGGAAATGCTCTATGCGGGCAATGGCTTTGCCGGAAGATATCAAGGGAAGGACGGAGCAGGCCGCGACTACCTGACGCACCTTTTGGGCATCCGAGAATTGGTAGAAGAGCGTTATGAGCAGGATATTTCAGAGGACTTCAAACGCTATTTGGAAGGTTACTGCGCGGGTGTCAATGCCTATCTCAAATCCCACTGGAAAACAGAGAAGTTCATCAAGAAGGCGTTTCCCCTTACGCCACAGGACGTGGTGGCCAGCTATGTCTTTTCGCTCAGTGTCATATCCAATGTTCATAAACCGATCGAGCAGATCAGGGGAAACAAGCTTGACGCTCAGAAGGTGCCAATGGGTTCCAATGCGTTTGCCATGAATTCAAAACTAACGGCTGACGGCAACACCTACTTGGCGGTGAATCCGCACATGCCCTTTGACGGGCCATTCTCGTTCTACGAAGCGCACCTCAATTCGGAGGAAGGGCTGAACATTCTAGGTGGACTTTTTCCGGGTGGGGTGTGCATTTTCCTTGGTTCAAACGAAAACCTTGGATGGTCGCACACGTGGAACGGGTTGGACCTGGTTGATACGTATCGGCTTCAGATGCACAAGAAGAAGAAAGACACCTATAAGTTTGATGGTGAATGGCTGAAATTGGAAAAGCGCAATGTGTGGCTCAAGGTGAAGGTGGGTGGTATTGTTATTCCGGTGAAACAGAAAGCATGGTGGAGTGTTTACGGACCCACGCTACGGTCTAAGGACAAGGTATACTATTCTGTTAGAAGCGCGGCCTTTCAAGACATCCGTGTGGCGGAACAGTGGTTCAGGATGAACAAGGCCAGCAACTTCACCGAATTCAAAACAGCCCTGGACATGCACGCTCTGGCCCGGTTCAATATTGTCTTTGCCGACCGTTATGACACCATCCACTACATTGATTATGGAATGATCCCAGAGCGTGACATCAGCTTTGATTGGGAGAATGTGGTTCCAGGAAACACGAGCCTGACGCTTTGGGACAAGTTGGTTCCGCTATCTAAACATCCGCAGGTAACGAATCCTGACTGCGGCTACGTGTTCAACGCCAACAATACTGCGTTCAACGCCACCTGCGAGGAGAATAATTGCCCGGATGACATGGTTCATCCTCACATGGGATTCTGGACCCATGACAACAACCGAAGCATCCGGTTTCAAAATCTGGTGTCGGAGGTGAGTCAGGTGGATTGGGAAAAGTTCAAGTCCATCAAATGGGACCAACAATTGCCCACAAACCATGTTTTCATCCAGTCCATGAAGAATGCCTACCAGCTGGACGGCTCTAAGTATCCGGAAATTGCCGATGCCATTGCGGTGCTGAACAAGTGGGACTTTGACATGACGGCCACGAATTTGCAAGCTGCATTCTGCTATGCAACCACACAGAAGGTGATGAAGCGCGTGGGCAGAAGGTCGGAAGCCGTGGCGGACGGACTGTACGTGTCGGATGCGATGTGGGTGGAGGCGATAACCAGAACAAGAGAAGAGTTCTTGCGCCATTTTGGCAAACTGGAAGTTCCTTATGGCGATGTTCAAACGTTCAGACGAGGAGAGAAGGAAGTGAAGATGGGGGGAATTCCGGATGTGCTTGCTGCCTGTGCAAGTGAATGGGACGCGAACACCGGTAAAATGGAGGCAAATGGTGGCGACACCTATGTTCAGCTGGTCCGTTTTGCGCGCGAAGGGTATCCGTATATCGAATCGCTGATGGCCGGGGGAAATTCTGACAGGACAGACAGCGCACATTTTAACGATCAGATGGACATGCTGGCGGGGCATCAGACCAAACAAATGACCTTGGACAAGGCGGAGGTTCTCAGGACAGCCAAGCTTGTCTATCATCCGGAATAACACGACCGGATTGGTTTGGTAGTGTACTTTTGAGCCATGCTTTTCAAGGAAATCGTAGGACAGGAACTGCTTAAAAACAAGCTTCGAGCATCGGTACATGATTCTCGTGTGGCGCATGCGCAGATGTTGGTCGGTCCATCTGGTTCCGGGCCTTTGCCCTTGGCTTTGGCCTTTGCCCAATTCTTGGCCTGTAAAAACCGAAGCGAAACGGAAAGCTGTGCCAAATGCAGTTCGTGCTTGCAATATGCCAAGCTGGAACATCCCGACCTGCAGCTGGTCTTCCCAAAGAATAAAACCCAGAAGGTTGATGGCAAGAGTATTTCAAGCAAGGATTTTCTGACAGAGTGGCGAGCGGCCGTACTCAGAAACCCCTACATTGACTTGAACGGATGGCTGAAGGAGCTGGGCATTGAGAACAAACAGGGCCTGATAAATGTAGAGGACAGCCGCGAGGTGCTGCAAAACCTGAGCTACAAAGCATACGATTCGGAGTATCGCGTGGTACTGATCTGGTTGGCCGAACACATGAACGCCTCTTCGGCAAACAAGATCCTGAAGATCTTGGAAGAACCACCAGAAAGGACCGTGTTCCTTTTGGTAGCGGAAGGAACCGAGAACATGCTACCGACCATCCTATCCCGCGTGCAGATCCATCGACTTGCACGACTGAACGAGGACGAGATTGCCACAGCGTTGCCTGGTGACGACCCCAATAGAGCGAGACAGCTGGCACACATGGCAGATGGCGACCTTAATCTGGCCAGACAGTTACTTGAAGATCAATCGGCCATTACGGAATCAATTCAGTTTTTCATTCAATGGATGCGCGCGTGTTTCACAATGAACCTGGAATCGATCCAAGACCTTACCGAAGAGTTTCAAACCATGGGTCGGGAACAACAGAAGGCCGTGCTTGTGCAGTCTGGCGCCATTCTGAGAAAAGTTCTGATGTATCGCACCCTGCCCGACACTCGAGAAAAGTTGTTGCAGGAAGAGATGGAATTCGTTCAAAAATTCTCCAGGTTCATAACCATGGACAATACGGCAGGCATGCTTGAACTTCTGGATCAAGCTCACTACCATATTGAGCGGAACGCGAACCCACGGATCCTATTCACCGACCTATCCTTCAAGCTTTCAGACCAGTTACTTAGTGAGGCCACGAAGTAAATGCCGCCACTGGCGTTGAATCCACTAAATTTGCTCGACCACTAATTAGAAGAAAGATGGGATGTAGCGGATGCAGTAATGGAAAGACCGAGAACGGACTTCCGCGTGGCTGTAATAATAATGGAGCGTGCCAAACAGGCAGCTGTGATAAACTGAGTGTGTTCAACTATCTGTCTAACATGGAAGACACGGTGGGATACACCAATTCCGAATATGTTGAGGTAAGATTCAAGAACACACGCAAACAATTCTTCAAGCAGGAAAGTCTTCGTCTTTCAGAAGGAGACGTTGTAGCGGTTGAAGCTTCTCCAGGACATGATATTGGAACGGTTTCTTTATCTGGCGACCTGGTTCTGTTGCAAATGCGCAAGCGGAAAGTCGATTCGGCAACTTCTGAATTCAAGAAGGTTTACCGAAAAGCCACTCAGGCCGATATTGCAACATGGCAGGAAGCTGTACAACTGGAACGCGAAACGCAAAAACGCGCAAGGATCATTGCGCGCGAACTGGGCTTGAACATGAAGGTGAGTGATGTGGAATATCAAGGCGACCGGTCAAAGGCAACCTTCTATTACACATCGGAAGACCGGGTTGATTTTCGAGAGCTGATAAGAAGGTACGCGGAAGAATTCAAGGTGCGAGTGGAAATGAAACAGATCGGGTCAAGGCAAGAGGCAGCACGATTGGGCGGTATTGGCCCATGTGGAAGAGAGCTCTGCTGTTCCACATGGTTGACAGACTTCAGGACCGTTAGCACCAGCGCGGCCCGTTACCAGCAACTTTCACTCAACCCACAGAAATTGGCCGGGCAGTGTGGCAAACTGAAGTGTTGCCTCAACTACGAGCTGGACAGTTACTTGGATGCATTGAAGGAATTTCCCAACGCCAAAACCAAATTGGAAACGGAATCTGGAACGGCCTATCCACAGAAAGTGGACATTTTCCGAGGGGTGATGTGGTTTACCCAGAAGGCAGATCCCAACAAGTTCATTGAGGTACCGGTTGAACGGGTGAACGAGATCATTAAAATGAACAAAGAGGGCAAAAAGCCCGCAGTGTTGGTGGAAAACGTTTATGTAGAGCCGGTTGTAAAACACGATTATGAGAACGTGGTCGGACAAGACGACCTGACGCGATTCGATAGGCCAAAAGGAGGAAACAAGGGCAATCAGGGAAAGAAGAAAAGGAACAATCGTAATAGGAACCGCAATAAAGGCAACAGACCCAATAATGCACAGTAGTACTGCCTACGTTCTGCTGATCGGCCTGCTGCTTACACTAGTTGGTTGCGCAGAGGTAATGTTTCAAGAGACGCAGAAGGTGCCTAACAAAATTTGGGAGGTTGGAAATACTTTTTCGTTCGATGTAGAAGTTGTTGATACCATGATCAGCTATGATTTTTACATAGATCTTCGCAACGGATCCGATTACCCATACGCCAACATATTCATGTTTGTGAACACCACCTTTCCATCGGGTAAAACAGCTCGAGACACGGTAGAATGCATCTTGGCCGATAAGACCGGCAGATGGCTCGGCACAGGATTGGGCGACATAATGGACAACCACATTCTTTTTAAACAGAATGTTCGCTTTCCGAACTCGGGAACGTATCGTTTCGAGTTTGAACAAGGAATGAGAACGGAGAATTTACAAGGGGTGTTGGATGTGGGAATAGCGATCGAAAAACACAAGTAGCAATAATGGCCAAAAAGAATGCACCGGTTGTAAAGCGGAAGTACGTGTTGTACTTCTGGTTAATGGTGTTGGGAGGTCCGGCCTTCATTGCCCTGCATCTGCTTTCCATCTCGCTCGGACTGTGGGGTCCGCTGCCCACGTTTGACGAACTGGAAAACCCCAAAAGCAACCTGGCCACCGAGATCTACTCGGCCGACCAGAAGATACTGGGAACATACTTCGTTCAAAATCGGTCGAATGTGAAGTACGAAGACCTATCTCCGTACCTGGTAAATGCGCTCATATCTACCGAAGACGAACGCTTTTATTGGCACAGCGGAGTTGATCTGGTGGGGCTTGCACGGGCCATTATCCTTATGGGCAAGCGTGGTGGAGGTAGTACGGTTACCCAGCAGCTTGCCAAAAACCTGTTCGAAACGCGTTCTGGAGAAAACCGACTGCGTGGAGGGGCTTTGGTACAGAAGCCTGCTGAGTGGATCATTGCCACCAGATTGGAAAACAATTACACCAAAGAAGAGATTCTGGCCATGTATCTGAATACGGTCGATTTCATCAACGGAGCAGTTGGAATCAAATCGGCAAGCAAGGTGTACTTCAACACAAGCCCCGATTCGCTTAAAATTGAACAGGCGGCAACCTTTGTGGGAATGCTGAAGAACCCAGCGCTTTTCAACCCCAGAAGAAGACCTGAACTGACACAGGATAGAAGAAACACGGTTTTCGGCCAAATGCTGCGCAATGGAAAGATCACCGAAGAGGAGAAAGACTCTCTTTCGCAGATTCCGTTGACATTGGATTACCAGACCGCAGACCACAATGAGGGAACCGCAACATATTTCAGGGAACATCTCAGGGGCGAACTCAGTCAGTGGTGTGCCAATCATTTAAAACCCGATGGAACGCACTACGACCTTTATCGGGACGGACTGAAGATCTACACAACCATCGATTCCCGACTGCAGGCCTATGCGGAAAAGGCCGTTTCGGATCACATCAAGGAACATCAGGCCAAATTCTGGAAGGATCAGGCCAAAAACCCAAAAGCGCCATTCAGAGGTGTAACAGACGAAGAGATAGAGAGCATCCTGCTTCAGTCCATGAGACGGTCGGCCAGATACAACACGCGCTTGGACAGGCGCAAGGACATTCGCCAGCGTTACAGAGAGTATTACGTTTACAAGAAGGAACGGACCGAATACGAATCGGAGATAGATCGCCTATACCGCGAATTGGATAGGGCTGAACGCATGGGTTCGCAGGATGAGTATGACGACCTGGAAAAAAAGATACTCAAACTCCGCAAGAAGTCGGAAAAACTGCAGCCCGACCTTGACAGGACCTGGGACGATTACCAAGAGATATGGAAACCCTTTGATGATTCCTTGAAACAGGAGTTCAAACTTCCTGTGGACATGACCGTTTTTTCTTGGAATGGAGAGATCGACACGCTGCTCACGCCAATGGACTCCATACGCTATTACAAGCATTTTCTGCAGGCCGGAATGATGTCCATGGACCCAAGCACGGGATTTGTCAGAGCTTGGGTTGGAGGCATCAATTACAAGCATTTCAAATATGACAACGTCAAGCAAGGAACGCGTCAGGTTGGCTCCACCTTTAAGCCGTTCGTGTACGCATTGGCCATACAGGAAGGTTGGAGCCCGTGCGAAAAGGTGTTGAACATACCCGTAACATTCGAGAAGGAACGATGGGGATTGCCTCAGGATTGGACACCGAAAAACTCGGACACCAAATTGCAGAACGAAGAAATGTCGCTCAAGAAGGCGCTTGCCAATTCGGTCAACACCATCACTGCCTTCCTGATGAAAAAATTCGGGCCACAGGCAGTTATTGAGCTGGTCAGAAAAATGGGTATCACGGCCCCGATCGACCCATATCCGTCCATCTGTCTTGGCACCCCGTCCCTGTCCGTTTATGAGATGACCGCAGCCCATTGCACATTTACCAACAAGGGCGTTTACACACAACCCCTGATCGTAACTCGAATTGAGGACAAGAGCGGGAACGTTTTGGAGGAATTTGTGCCACAGACTCACGAGGTTATGAGCGAAGAGACCGCCTATACCATGATCAGTTTGATGGAAGGCGTGGTGAAATATGGTTCAGGGGTTCGACTTAAATACCGCTACAAACTGGAACCACCCATGGCCGGCAAGACCGGAACAACCCAGAACCAGTCGGATGGTTGGTTCATTGGTCATACACCCGATCTGGTGACGGGCGTTTGGGTGGGTTGCGAAGACCGCGCAGCGCACTTCAGAACAATACTCGAAGGGCAAGGCGCAGCAATGGCGCTTCCTATTTGGGCGCTTTACATGAAACAAGTGTATGAGGACAAGCAGCTCAACATTTCCACTGGCCCATTTGAACGGCCGGAAGGTGAGATAAAAGTGGAATTGGACTGCGACAAGTACGAAAAACAGAAGGATAACAACCCAGAGGGTCGTGTAGACCCATATCAATTCGATTAAATGAATAAAGTAGTCAGTGGCCCAGAAGAGGCCCTTAAAGGAATAACGGACGGAATGACGCTGATGCTAGGCGGCTTCGGGCTCTGCGGAATCCCAGAGAATTCCATCGCGCAGTTGGTCAAACTAGGAGTGTCAGACCTTACCTGCATATCGAACAATGCCGGTGTAGACGACTTTGGGCTTGGGCTGCTCCTTCAGAAAAGGCAGATCAGAAAAATGATCTCCTCTTATGTAGGAGAAAACGATCTGTTTGAACGATTGATGCTGAGTGGAGAACTGGAAGTAGATCTGATTCCCCAAGGGTCATTGGCCGAACGGTGCAGGGCAGGGGGAGCAGGAATACCCGCCTTCTTTACCCCGGCCGGTTACGGTACCGAGGTGGCCGAAGGCAAAGAAGTCCGCATTTTCAATGGTAAGCCACACATTCTTGAATCGGCTCTCACGGCCGATTTTGCCATTGTGAAGGCATGGAAAGGAGACCACTTTGGAAACCTCATTTACAAAGGGACCGCTCGGAATTTTAACCCAATGATGGCCATGGCAGGTAAGATAACCGTGGCCGAAGTGGAAGAATTGGTGGAACCGGGCGAATTGGACCCCAACTTCATCCACACACCAGGGATCTTCGTAAATCGGATATTTCATGGAGAGAAATTCGAGAAAAGGATTGAACAGAGAACAGTGAGACAGCGGGTCTAATGGCCGTTGTATTCAGCAAAGAACAAGTACAGCCACATGCTTACCAAAGAACAGATAGCACAACGCATTGCGCAGGAATTGCGCGATGGTTATTACGTAAACCTCGGCATAGGAATACCCACCTTGGTGGCCAACTACATTCCAAAAGGAATTGAGGTTGAATTCCAATCTGAGAACGGAATTTTGGGTATGGGACCCTTTCCATTTGACGGAGAAGAAGATGCCGACCTGATCAATGCTGGAAAGCAGACAATTACTGCCAGAGCAGGGGCAGCGTTCTTTGACTCTGCCACCAGTTTTGCCATGATCCGCGGTCAACATGTGCAACTCACCGTGCTTGGCGCTATGGAAGTGGCCGACAATGGCGATATCGCCAATTGGAAGATCCCAGGCAGAATGGTAAAGGGAATGGGTGGCGCTATGGATCTGGTGGCCTCTGCCGACAACATCATTGTTGCCATGATGCACGCCAACAAAGCGGGCGAATCGAAACTTCTGAAAAAGTGTACGCTACCGATAACTGGTGTTCAGTGCGTAAAGCGGGTTGTCACCGATCTGGCCGTGTTGGACATCACACCAAACGGATTCAAGCTCATTGAACGCGCCCCGGGCGTTTCGGTTGAACACATTATCCGATCCACCGAAGGAAGATTAGTGGTAGATGGTGAAATCCCGGAAATGAAGTTTGATTGACCGTAGGTTCGGAATGTCTTGTATGTGGCTCTATGAATTGGGAGCCCATTTATGATGAAACGCTCTTAAAGTGCGGATCCTGCCAATTCGTAACGGCCAACATGCAAGTTGATCAGGCCGTGTTAGACGCGGTTTACACAGAGAACTATTTCAAAGGAGAAGAATACCTCGACTATCTGGAAGACCAAGAGGTGCAGAAGGAGAATTTTCAGCATCGGATACGTACTTTTCAGAGGCAAACACACGCCATTCCTGAGCACATTTTGGAGATAGGTTGTGCCTACGGCTTATTCGGAGACCTTGCCGCGAAAACCTGGCCGAAGAGCAGTTATGTGGGCTACGATGTGGTGGAAGAAGCAATTACCCACGCAAGGAATAACTTGAAGTTAGACGCCCGACAGGAAGATTATCTCGCGGCAAAATCAGAACGAGCGGCAAATGCCGTGTTTATGTGGGATGTTATTGAGCACCTACAATTCCCGGACCGGTTTCTTCAGAAGATTGCCAGCGAATCGGCAGACGGAGCGTATCTATGCATCACAACAGGTGACATAGACGCACTGCTACCACGAATTCAGCGAAGGTCTTGGAGAATGATACATCCACCATCGCATCTTCATTATTTCTCTAGGAAAACGCTTGTTCGGCTTTTGGAAAAAAACGGGTTTGAAGTGGTGCACTGTAGTTATCCAAGCATAAAACGCAGTATTCGGCTGATTTTTTTCGGACTCTTTATGCTAAACCGGCAATCGCCAGAATGGGTCAGCAAACTTCACAAAGCCATACCCGATCGTTGGACCATTGGAATCAATACCTTCGATATCATGTTCGTCATAGCTAAAAAAAGGAATGGCAAAGCCTGAATATTCCCTTTCGGTAATTATTCCTGTTTACAATGAAGAGAAGAACGTGCAACCGTTGTACGACCGGATAGTAGGGTCCTTGGCCACACTGAATCTTGAACAGATTGAACTGGTTTTTGTGGATGATGGAAGTGTGGATCAGACCGCGAAGCGGATTCGCGAGTTACCCCGCACGGGAGGAATTGCTGTGCATTTCATAGAGTTGAGCAGGAATTTCGGGCATCAGGTTGCAGTAACAGCCGGACTTGACCATTGCAATGGAATCCACGTTGCCATAATTGATGCCGACCTCCAAGACCCACCAGAGCTGATACCTGAAATGCTTCGGAAACTGAACGAAGGATATGATGTGGTTTACGCCAGACGCAAAGCCCGCAAAGGAGAATCTTGGATGAAGAAAGCTACGGCAAAAATGTTCTACAGAATTCTGGCCAGCATTACGAACATTGATATTCCGTTGGATACGGGTGACTTCCGCGTAATGACCAAGCGCGTGGTAGAAGTGCTCAAGCAAATGCCTGAACGGGAGAAATTCCTTCGAGGTCAGATAGCTTGGATGGGATTTTCTCAGACATATGTTGAGTACGATAGAGACCCACGGGCGTTTGGAGACTCTGGGTACACGTGGAGAAAAATGATACGGTTCGCACTCGATGGAATCACGTCCTTTTCCAACTTCCCGCTCAAAGTGGCCACGGTTTCGGGCTTTGTCATGTCGTTCGTTTCTTTTCTACTGATGCTGTATGCATTATATTCTCGCTTCATCCTAAAAATTTACGAACCCGGTTGGACGTCATTGATGCTCAGTGTTCTGTTCATTGGCGGCATACAGCTGGTTTCAATTGGCATTATTGGAGAATACATTGGGCGGATCGCAAATAACGTAAAGGCTCGGCCCCTGTATGTAGTAAAGAACAATCCTGAAGAATTTGTTGAACAGTAGGAAAGAATTACTGACGGCTCTATTCTTAAGCATGGCCTCCTTGGTAATGCTGGTATGGTCTGCGTATGTTCTGCCAATTCATATAGATGAAGCGCTTACGCATAGACATTTTGCAGATGCTGGCTGGAAAGTTGCCGTTTCCACCTACCCATTTCCGAACAACCACTTTCTGTTTTCTTTCTTGGCAGCTTTTGCCATAAAGTTGCCCTTGGATCCCGTGTTCCTTATGAGGCTTATCGCAGTTCTGTCTGCACTGGCAAACGGTTGGCTTATTTATCGAATCACCCATATTTATACGACCACGTTTGTCTCGGTTTTTTTTCCGATTCTATGGTTATTCTCGTTGGGAGGGTTTTATTACGCAACCCACGCTCGGGGATACGGCTTGCAGCTTACCATGCTTTTAGCTGGGATACATTGCGTCCTTGGCTGGAAAGCTCAACTTGAAAGGGGCTTGCCGATGACTTTCCAAACGCCCGGGTTACTATTCATTATCGTATCTGCATTGGGGTTCTTTACGGTGCCCACATTTCTCATTCCATTTTCTTCATTGATGGTCTGGCTGTTTTCTCTGATCGTTACCAACAAACAGTTGAGATTCGAGAACATGAAACTGTATTTAGGCTTGGGTATTGGCACAATGGCACTTACCTTTTTGCTCTACCTGCCATTATTCTATTTCACAGGAATAGATGCAATTCTGAACAATCAGTGGGTTATGGAGAGAAAGCTTGAAAACCTGTCTCAGCATCAGATACAATCAACCTTTTTTGATGTAGGTGCATACATTGGAATTGTTCTTATCGCACTTTCGTTGATCGTGTTTGCATATACAATTAGAGCGAAAAGCAACGGTCCCCTCCTGTTTCTAACCCCATTTTTACTCGTGCCATTGATTTTTGTGGTTACCATGGACTCACTCCCGTTTGCCCGAACGTTTGCTTATTTACCCGCAATCTTTGTCATCTTCATTGTATCTGCCCTATCTAATTCCCAACTATTGCAATCAAAGAAAGTAGTTGTCCTTTTGGTTGGTGTGGTTGCAATTTCGGGTGCCCTAGCCTTCAATCGCCTACAAACATCCATGTCCACGGACACAAAGAATGCACTTCACATTCAACAGCAGCTTTCTTCACAATTCGACCAACAAATAATATATGTGAAAGGCTGGGACGAAACCGCACACTTGATTGACTATTATTCGTGGAGAACTGGCCTTGGGCCTTCGGTAAAGTTCATCTATGACGAATATGAATGGAATGAACGAAGTCAAGATCCGATGGTTTTGTTGACGGGAGACCCAATGTTGGCTTCAAATGAACGTTGCAAAGCAATTGTCTCTGAAGGCAAGTTTTCGATTTACCGATGCAATTAGATACTATTTGCGATTTTTGCCGCTTATCAGCACCAAAATGACCTTCCAAAAACTTTCAATAGTCATTCCTGCCTACAATGAGGCAAAGACCATTCATCTGATCTTAAATCGAATTAAAGCGGTAGAACTGGTTCATGGAATCAAAAAGGAACTGATCATTGTAAACGATTGTTCTTCCGACAACTCTATCGAGGTCATTGAAAAGTACAAGTCCGACAATCCGGAAATGAACATTCAGCTATTCAACCAACCCAAAAACATGGGTAAAGGAGCTGCCTTGCACAAAGGAATTGAGTTGGCCACGGGCGAATATCTGTTGATTCAAGACGCAGACCTTGAATACGACCCAAGAGAATACAACGACCTTTTGAAACCAGTGGTTGAGGGGAATGCAGATGTGGTCTATGGCTCTCGTTTTCTGGGGGGTAATCCTCACAGGATTCTGTTCTTCTGGCACACCATCGGTAATCAGTTTCTTACGTTCCTGTCTAACATGTTCACCAACCTGAATCTTTCAGACATGGAAACATGCTATAAGCTGTTCAACACCGAAATGGTGCAGAGCCTCAAACTTCAGGAAAAAAGGTTCGGATTTGAACCTGAGGTTACCGCCAAGATAAGTCGGATTCCCAAGGTCAGGATTTACGAAGTGGGCATTTCTTACTACGGCAGAACCTATGAAGATGGTAAGAAGATAGGTGCCAAAGATGGTTTCCGGGCCATTTACTGTATCCTGAAGTATAATATCTTCAGCAGGTAGAAACTACCTGGTTTGAGTATTCAGCGCCTCGTTTCGGTTATTCTTATTGGGCTGCTTGCATTTGCGGCAACAACCCGTTGGCAGAACCTATCGGAGGAACCGCTCATTATGACCGATGGTCAAGGCTACTACGCCTATCTGCCAGCGGTTTTTCTTTACCACGACCTGCAATTCCATTTCGTTGACAGCATCAACCAACACTATTACGCTGCCGACAAACGGGCCAATTATGTAGTGCCTGGTCCAAACGGAAACGTGAACAAATACTTTGTGGGAACTTCGGTGGTTCAAGCACCCTTTTTCCTGATCACCTGCGCGGTTTCGAAAGTGTTGGGTGTGCCAGTTGACGGCTACTCTTGGCCGTTTCAGTTGATGGTGGGCTTGGCATCTATCGTTTCGCTGGCGTTAGGGCTTTTGCTGTTGGGAAAACTGCTGGTCAGCCTTGGTTTCTCAACCATGGTCACCTCAATAACCCTGCTCTTCATAACGTTTGGAACCAACATGTTCTATTACGCAGTTTATGAACCCAGCATGTCGCACGTTTACTCCTTCATGACCATTGCCGCATTTCTGTATTTCGTCCGGATTTCGTTCGTGGAGCAGCAAAGGAAGGCAATCATGTTGGCTGCCTTGGCGCTTGCCCTAACGGTGCTGATCCGACCAGTGAACGGCCTGGTGTTGTTTTCAATACCCGTTGTAGGAGGAGGGCTTCTAAACACGGTCAATGGAATCGGGTCTATCATGCGCCACCACTGGAAGTGGGTGTCAGCATCTGTATTACTTGCTACTATGACCATGGCGCTACAACCATTGATCTATCTTATTCAAACAGGTCAAGCGTTTGTTTGGTCGTACCAGCAAGAGGGATTTGATTTTTCCCATCCGGCACTTGTTAACGTACTCTTCAGCTTCAGAAAAGGTCTTTTTGTCTATTGCCCGATCTTGCTTTTGGCTTTAGGGGGCATTGTTATGGGTGTTTCGAAACGGAAGGAGGGACAGGTAGAACTACTTACTTTTCTGGCATTGGTTACTTGGGTTATTGCATCTTGGTGGATGTGGTACTATGGCGGAAGCTATGGTCACCGTGCGTTCATAGAGTTTTATCCCTTTTTTGCCATTGGAATGGCAACTGCCATTCAAAGAGGTATCTGGTTCATTGGTCCATCGTTGGTAAGGTTGTTGGGCGTCCTGTTCGTATTGGTGCAGTTGGTGCAAACGTATCAGTACAACCTTCACATCATTCCATTTGATAACATGACCGAGCAGAAATACTGGAATCTGTTTCTGCGTACGGGCGATGATCTGGCGTGGTATTATTCGGGTTATGAGGGGCAAGACTCTTATAGGAGCAAAGACAGCATTTTGGTAACTCACGATATGGAATCTGAGAAAGGCTGGGGCAACGAACAGCAGTTTACCGAGGTGCGATCACATCAAGGCGCACGGTCTGCGAACATGTCTGAATCAGATCAGTATGGACCGACTGTGCGAATTATTGCCAGCCAAGGCGGTGGCAACTTGGTAAGAGTAAGTGGCTGGGTCTGGTCAGATTCGCGCAGCACCGACCTTGCATTCGTGTGCGCAATTGAAGATTCTACTGGCAACAGCTATGTGTGGAACAAACGCCCGCTACGACCACAGTTCAACGGAACCGAGAATTGGACATGGGTATCGGCCTTGTTCCGTACTGGAGCGCCAAAAGACAGTTCGGACACGTATGTCATCTACCCGATGAAATCGGACGGTGCAAATATTTATTTGGATGACCTTGAAATCAGTTTCATAACTGCCGAATGAGAAAGACCATAGTCATATTCAGCGTTTTAGTTGCCGCGGCACTTGCGCTCAGCGGCATTTTTGAAAACGAGGCCATGTATGGAAAGATCCATGCTGACGCGCAAGGCTATTACGGCTATCTGGTGGGCATTTTCCTTGAACATTCGCTGGATTGGGAACAGGTGATTCATTCCTATGCTGATGTTTATTTTGATGGTGGAGGTGCCGACTTTACTGTCACTTCAGAATTAGGAAGAGTGAACAAATACTATGTGGGCACTGCAGTGCTCATGTTGCCATTCTTTCTTGTCACATGTTTGATTGCGTGGGCGCTGGGCTTTCCCGTTGACGGATATTCCATACCATTCCATTATGGGGCCATGTTTGGGGCCCTTTTTTATGTCGGTATCGGTATGTACTTCCTTGCTCTGTTCATAGAGAAAAGAGGCATCAGGCCGTGGATCGCATTCCTTGCTTCCATTCTGTGCCTGTTTGCAACGCCCTTGTTCCATTATTCTGTTTCAGAACCTGCCATGTCTCACGCCTACAGTTTCGGGCTCTTCGGGCTGTTCCTGTTTTTGGTCGACAAATGGTATTCAGAAGACAGCAGAGGTGTCTTTTTGTTGGCCTCTGTCGTCTTTGGCCTTGTGGTTTTGATCAGACCCATAAATGGCTTGCTGATACTTAGCGCTCTGTTCATTTCAGGAGGATTTGCACCCTTAAAATCTCGGATTCTGTCCGACAGGGCACTTGTCAGGAAATTGGTGTTTGCCGCAATTGTTATTGGGGCCATTCTAAGCATCCAATCCTTCATGTATCTGGCTCAAGTTGGTAAGCCGATCGTATGGTCTTATCAAGGAGAAGGCTTCAACTTCAGAGACCCAGAAATCTTGAATTTTCTGTTCAGCTACAAGAAAGGGCTGTTCGTTTATACCCCGTTTGCCCTTTTAGGATTGATAGGAATGGTTCTGTTGGCCGTTAAAAAACCCGGTCAAGGTGTGTGGCTGTTGATTTTCATATTAATTGTCGTTTACGTCCTTTCGTCTTGGTGGAATTGGTATTATGGTAGCAGTTTGGGCATGCGGGCAATGGTAGAATTCATGCCTTTTTTTGCCGTTGGGCTTGCATTTTTACTCAATGAGGTGAATGGCACCATTCGGGCGGTGCTGTTGTTTTTCTGTCTTCTGTTCAGTTATGTTAATCTGGTTCAGAGTTACCAGTACCAGAAGTTCATTCTGCATTGGGTTGGCATGGATAAAGACCGTTTTTGGACCATTTTCATGAAAACCGACAGGAGGTACGATGGCATATTTTATCGGGAAGAGCAGAAGGCACCAGAAGTGAATGAGGAACAGATATTGGATCGGGTCGTATTCGAATCTGATCTCGAAGACGGAACGAACTGGGGTCCGCAAGGGCGGAATGAAGTACGGGCCGTTTCCGGAAAATGGAGCACCATGGTGAATGCTGAAAGCCCTTACGGATCAACGCTTGGCATTCCCGTATCCGAACTCGGAATCACTGGAAGTAGAAAACTTCATATCACTGCAAAGGTGTGGTCAGAACAGGCGTATCCGAACCTTACCATTGCTTACTCATACCGGGGTAACAATGGTGACTATGGACACGATTATGTCAGCTTGGGTCATCTGGTCACCGAGCCTGACAAATGGCTGACCGTAGAAACATTGGTCCCTATGAATCTTCCTTCTGATTCTCTGGCCAGTTGGATTGTTTATCCGCACAATACAAGCAAGGTGGATGTGTACTTGGACGACATCCGCTATGAGGTTCTAACCTTAAGGGATCAGCCTTAATCCAGCTTTAGAACGGCCATGAAGGCAGACTGTGGCACTTCCACGTTCCCTACCTGCCGCATTCTTTTCTTACCCTTCTTCTGCTTTTCAAGCAGTTTTCGCTTTCGCGAGATATCACCACCATAGCACTTGGCGGTAACATCTTTTCGCATGGCCTTCACTGTTTCGCGAGAAATGATCTTTGCACCAATGGCGGCCTGAATGGCGATGTCGAACTGCTGTCTAGGTATCAGTTCGCGCAATTTGGCACAGATCTTCTTGCCCAAGGTGTGTGCGTTATCCATGTGAATGAGGGCAGAAAGCGCATCTACCTGGTCGCCATTCAGAAGGATGTCCAACTTGACCAGACGGCTAGGCTTGTAGTCGAGAGGCTGGTAATCGAACGATGCGTATCCTCTCGAAATAGATTTGAGCTTGTCGTAGAAATCGAATACAATTTCTCCGAGCGGCAGTTCAAACTGAAGCTCCACACGATCGCTGGTCAGGTAGATCTGGTTTTTCAGAATACCACGTTTCTCAATACATAGCGTCATGATGACACCAACGTATTCGGATTTGGTGATGATCTGAGCCGCTATGTAGGGCTCTTCAACAGACTCCAAATAATTAGGCTCGGGCAGGTCAGAGGGGTTGTTTACAATCAGCTGAACACCCTTTTTCGTGTGTGCGATGTATGAAACGTTCGGAACGGTCGTGATCACGGTCATGTCAAACTCCCGCTCCAATCGTTCCTGAACAATCTCCATATGCAGCATTCCCAGGAATCCGCAACGGAAACCGAAACCAAGAGCGGCCGAACTTTCAGGTTCGTAGGTCAAGGACGCATCATTCAGTTGCAGCTTGTCCATACTGGCTCTCAGCTCTTCGTAATCCTCCGTGTCAACAGGATAAATACCAGCGAAAACCATTGGTTTCACATTCTCAAAACCTTGTATGGCCGCTTGACATGGCCGCTCTACAGAAGTTATCGTATCTCCAACCTTAACTTCTTTGGCCGTTTTGATTCCCGAAATAATGTAGCCAACGTTTCCTGCCTCAACCATGTTTCTTGGTTGTGGCTTCAGTTTGAGAATTCCGATCTCTTCCGCGCCATATTGTTTCTCAGTGGCCACAAACTTTACCAGTTCTCCTTTTCTGATTCTGCCGTTGAGTACTCGGAAGTAGGCAATGATGCCCCGGAATGGATTAAAGACAGAATCAAATATCAAAGCTTGCAGTGGAGCGTCAGGATCACCAACCGGAGCGGGAACCCTTGCAACAATGGCCTCCAGGATCTCTGGAACGCCAATTCCCGTTTTACCACTTGCTGCGAGAATGTCGTTACGGTCGCAACCCAAGAGGTCAACGATCTGATCCTTTACCTCTTCTGGGTTGGCGCTGTCAAGATCGATCTTATTCAGTACGGGAATAATTTCCAGATCGTGCTCCAAGGCCAGATACAGGTTAGAAATGGTCTGGGCCTGAATTCCCTGAGCGGCATCAACGATCAGGAGCGCACCTTCACAGGCAGCAATTGCACGTGAAACCTCATACGAGAAATCAACGTGTCCGGGAGTATCTATAAGATTCAGAATATAATCCTCACCGTTCAAATGATAATCCATTTGAATGGCATGGCTCTTAATGGTAATGCCACGTTCGCGCTCAAG
>JBJOHR010000012.1:0-5888 GCA_046047575.1 Bacteroidota bacterium
TCGCTACCGAGAATCCTGTATCTGAGGTGTTGAATGCCGTCAGGCTGACACCATTGACGGTTATAGAACCTTTGTTTACAGCAAAGTTTTCTCCTTCGGCATGCTTAAAACTGAAAATGTGGCTTCCATCTCTTTCCTGAACGGAAACAATATGACCAAGCATGTCAACATGTCCTTGAACAATATGGCCGTCAAACCGACCATTGGCAAGCATGCATCGTTCTAAATTGACCTCATCGCCCAATGCCAACCGACCAAGATCTGTTCGTAGAAGGGTTTCGTCAATAGCAGTTACCGTATGCTGGTCTTCATGCTGATTGACAACCGTGAGGCAAACCCCATTGTGGGCTACACTTTGGTCAATCTTCAACTCGGCAGAAATAGGACTTCTGAAAGTGAAGTGAATGTTGGTTCCCTCTTTTTCGGCACGGACCAACGTACCAAGGGTTTCTATGATACCTGTAAACATTTAATTCGGGCCAGAACCTGAGTTTCTAAGCAGATGGATGAAACCATGCAGATCGCGCGGAACAACTCCTTGTAATCTGATCTCGTTTACAGTACAGATATAATAGTATACCCCATCGCTACATTCCAGCTTTGTAGATTGATTCGATCCATCCCACAACACATCTGGATCAGTGGTTTCAAAGATCTTCAATCCCCAGCGGTTGTAGATCTTCAGATCAACACTTTCAACAAAGGTGTAAGGGAATGGCCTGAAAAGGTCATTGTAAGTATCGCCACCAGGCGTGAACACGTTAGGCAAGCTGTAGTTTGAGCAGTTGTCTACGCAAACCGTATCGGAGATGGTCACGTTCTGGAATGAATCCACCGCGGCAATGGCGTAACAACCGGCCATGGTGGTTTCAAGCGGACCATGCGCAAATGCCGCCCAAGGAAAATCATGCGTTGCTATTACCTGAAGGTCTCCTCCATAGATGGGCGTGTACAACACGCGATATTCAATAATGTCGTTCGGACATTCTGGCGATTGCGACCATGATAAATCGTTCAAGAATTCGTCACAATCAGATTCAATTACCAGATCCTGTTCGCAAGGTGGAATGGAATCGATTGGCGTTGCGCAACTTTCCTGCGACCAATTCTCTATCGGTTGAATCAATCCATCGACAGAATAGTGCCCGATACTTTTGATACGGTAGCACTGCTCTACTCCATTTGCCAATCCGGTGTCAACGAATGTATGTTCCACGGTTTCACCTATCTGCACGAATGTCAAGCTGGCATCCTGACGGTAGATCTCGAATGTATCGTTGATCCACGGAACGACCTCGCTCCAAACCAATTGAACCTGATTGTCGGTTCCGATCGCATTAATAAAGATGGACGAGGCTTGATCGGATTCTCCTACAGAGAAAGCATTCCCAGGTTCGTCATTGAACAGTTCAATCTGATAATAGAATTCCAATTCCTGTGTGTTCATCAAGGTATCGATGAAGATGGTGTCATTCAGATCGAACAGCGTTCCCATCAATTGGAAATCTGCTGGGTCGGTAACGTCAGAGCGCAACACCCGATATTCGTATGGGCCAGGAATTTCAATCGTATCCAGCTCGGTCGGTTTGCTCCAAGCAACATACATCGAACCATCAACCAGGTCGGTAGTTCTAACACTGACGTTGGTAATTATGGGCAGGTCACGATTCAGTTCTTCGCAGAATTCCTCGCTGGCATAGCCAACCGCACCATCTGGAAAACAGGCTACCACCATGTAGCAATACTCGATTCCCATAGTAAGACCCGCACCTCCGTTATTGTCCAAATAAGTGGTTCCTACAAGGCCAGTGGTGCTACCAATGAACTGATAACCAGTGTAGCTTGGAACCCCTACTTCGCAGGTGTCTGGCTCAAAACCATATTCTTCAATTCTTCTATAGATCTTATATCCGGTAACTTCTCCGCAGATACTTTGATCCCACGATAATTGAATTGAATTCCCTTGAGCATCGGCTTGTGGATTCTCGGGAGCCGGGCCTACAACGGTGATCAAGGTGGTGTGATAGTCAACCAACTCAATTTCGTTTGCAGGAGGATCGTCTTCCGCACGGAATGACATGGTATATGGCTGAATCTGAACATGCGCGCAGTTTGTCTGCCAACTGAACAAGCTTGTGGCCGTATCCTGAGAAGATATGGGTTGATTGAATGTGGCAGGACTGATGCTCTGCTCTAGCGGACCACCCGTTCCTGTTAGTGTCACCGGATCGCCATCAGGGTCCCAAGCACGTACAAGGAATTCCAAGGTCTGTCCTGCCTCTACACAGATCTCATTAATAGCAGTTACGATCGGTGGGTTGTTATTGCAAGGCAAAACGGTTACCTGCATATCGCGAATGGTGTAACCAACAGGAACGTAATTGCCATTGGAAACCCTTCTCCACTCAATGATCTTGATGGCAAAATTGTATTCGCCTTGCTGCGTGGGTGCGTCCCAAACAAGGTCGCCCGTTACTGCATTGATCGTTACTCCAGATGGAAACGAATATCCTGAGATAGGCTCTCCGAACTCACCTGCACAAACGGTCAGTTCATAACTCAAACTGTCCCCATCTGGGTCGTAAGCTCCTGGATTGTGCTCGTATCTTCTACCAACACAGGCATCGTCAATAGGTGCATTGAGAAGAATTGGCGTACTGCTTGGGCCTGCAAATGGCGAAATAATGATCTCCGTTTCTATGTAGAACGGAACATTGATGGAGTTCGGAATATTGACGATACCACCATTCCTGTTGGGATCTTCCATCGATATCTGATATGTAGAAGGGCTGGCATAAGTATGCTGATACACGTAGATGTTCTTCTTTACGCCCGGTAGGATGATAACTCCATCTCCACCACCGTTTACCCTCGGTACTGTATCAATATTGCCGTCTCCCCAGTTCACCTCTAAAAAAGGCCTGTCGGCCGGACTTTCCGGAACGGTGTAAGTCGTAACTGTGGCTCGTACAGTCAACCCACCCAAAAACTCAACGGTTATCTCTCCCGCACGGTTGTGCGTAGCCTTTGCGCCTAAGGCAACAAAAAGCAAAAACACAATGGAGAGAAGATGTTTCATACAGTTGGACTGATATTGCCTAAACCAAATAAAGTTAGGGTTTATTGTAAGTCGAGTTTGTCAATAATCGATCAATTGTTGCTCCATGTTTGCTGGCAGCTCCCGATACTCATACTGTTGTGTTCTTAATTGCGGTTCGAATCCAGCTTCGCGAATGGCTTCCTGAATGGCATCTGCCGTAAAGCGGTGTGGTGCTCCGGCAGCCGAAACCACGTTTTCCTCAATCATGATAGAACCGAAATCGTTGGCTCCAGCATGCAAGCACATCTGCGCTGTTTGTTTACCAACCGTTAACCACGATGCTTGAATGTTGTCAATATTCGGAAGCATGATGCGCGATATGGCTATCATCCGCACATACTCATCGGGCGTGCAGCTATTGCGGATTCCTTTCACTCTTCGAAGCAGTGTTCCATCATCCTGAAAAGGCCAAGGAATGAAGGCAATGAACCCTTTGGCATGGTCAGGTTTTTTAGCCTGAACCTCGCGTAGCCAGACCAAATGTTCAAAACGCTCTTCCAGGGTTTCAATATGTCCGAACATCATAGTTGCTGAACCTGTAATATCCAACTGATGCGATGCTGCTGCCACTTCCAACCACTCTTTTCCAGTGCACTTGCCCTTGGAAATCAGTCTTCGCACGCGATCGTTCAAAATCTCTGCACCAGCACCTGGCAAACTATCCAATCCTGCCGCTTTAAGTTCCGTCAGGACCTCGGTATGCGTCATTCCCTCTAACTTGCAGATATGCGCAATCTCTGGCGGACCAAGCGCATGCAGCTTCAAGTTCGGATACAATGATTTCAACTCTCGGAACAGATCCGCATAGAATTTCAACCCCAGTTCTGGATGATGACCACCTTGCAATAGCAATTGCTCACCACCATAACGGAAGGTCTCTTCTATCTTCCTCTTATATGTTTCAATATCGGTGATGTAACTCTCGACATGCCCAGGAATACGGTAGAAGTTGCAGAATTTGCAGTTGGCAATGCACACATTGGTGGTGTTCATGTTCCGATCAATGATCCAAGTCACCTTGCCATCACTTCGCTTGGTCTTTCTCAACTCATTGGCAACAAACATGAGGTCGGTCAATCCAGCATTTTCAAACAGAAACTGTCCTTCTTCGGCCGATAGAAACTCGGCCCGCAACGCTTTATCCAGTAGAGTGGTACAATCCATTTTGCTACGTATTAAACACCGCTTTATCAAATGTGTTCGTAGCGAACAAGACGATAATACCTGTGTTAAAGTTGGTACTTTAGCGGCCACGAATTTACGAATTGGAAGGGGCTTTACGGCCTCTGAGCGTGGTGTTCGGAAATTAGCATTGAGATGAGTAGAGAACAGGATAAGATCAGGGTAGGGATTTCGTGTGGCGACCTGAACGGTATTGGACTGGAAGTGGTTATCAAAACCTTTCTGGACAACCGTATTTTCGAGCTTTGCACGCCCATTCTCTATGCTTCCAAGAAAACGTCCTCGGCCTACAGAAAGGAGTTGGATGTTAAAGACTTCAGCTTTGAAGAGATTCGAACGGTTGAAAAAGCCAATCCGAAACGAGCCAACGTGTTGAACGTGTGGGAGGAAGAAGTGGAGTTGAAACTTGGTACTCCTACCAAAGAGAGTGGCGCATATGCGTTGAAATCGCTTCAAGCGGCAACAGCAGACCTGAAAGCAGGAAAGATAGATGTGCTACTGACCGCGCCCATTGACAAGAAGAATATTCAGTCAGAAGAATTCAAGTTTCCCGGCCACACAGAGTATCTGGCCAGTGAATTTGCTGTTGATGAATACGCCATGCTCATGGTAAGCGACAATCTGAAAGTCACTTTCATGACCGGACATCTACCGCTTTCAGAAATAGGCAAGAAACTTTCGTTCGAAAGCATCATAAAAAAGATTCGATTCTTGGACAGGACAATACCCCAGGATTTTGGCATCCGCAAACCGAAAATTGCGGTGCTTGGCCTAAATCCGCATAATGGCGATGGCGGAATTCTCGGCACCGAAGAACAAGAGATCATTGCACCGGCCATAAGAAAAGCCAAGGATGATGGAATTCTCGTTTTCGGACCATTTGCAGCCGATGGGTTCTTCGGTTCAGGCGGCTACAAGCAGTTCGATGTTGTTCTGGCCATGTACCACGATCAGGGATTGATCCCATTCAAAACCTTGAACTTCGATCAAGGGGTGAATTATACCGCTGGACTTCCTGCAGTACGGGTCTCTCCCGACCACGGTACCGGCTACGACATTGCTGGAAAAGGAATTGCCAGTGAACAGTCTTTCCGCGATGCTCTCTTCTTGGGAATCGACCTTTTCAATGAACGTCAGCGATATGCAGAATACACTTCGAACGTGTTGAAGCCACAAAAAGAACCTCGTCCTGAAGGCGGAAAAGGACGTTCCGAAGGCAGAAAAGGTGGCGGTAAACCTTCTTCTGAAGGCAGAAAAGAAACTGTTTCTGAAGACTGAAAATTTAGGGTTGTTCCTTCAATTCAATTAATTACCTTTGCAGCCCTCGTTCTGAAACATGGGAAAGTCTAGCGCATTCAAAGTTCAATTCTCTGGATTGAAACTGGGAATACACAACTTCGAATTTGTGGTAGACGACTCGTTCTTTGAAAAACTCGAATATTCTCCAATAAAACAGGGAGAAGTTGAAGTGGGTCTTGATCTGGAAAAAAAATCTTCCATGATGATCCTCAACTTTGAACTGAAAGGTTGGGTTGGTGAAACATGCGACAGATGCGCAGTGGATTACCGACAACATATCGGTGGAGAACATAAGGTCTACGTGAAT
>JBJOHR010000013.1:0-2663 GCA_046047575.1 Bacteroidota bacterium
CAATATTGGAGCGTAGATAATCGCGGTCCAAATGCGTATAGATCTCTGTTGTGGTGATGGATTCATGACCGAGCATATCCTGTACTGCACGTAGGTCGGCACCACCTTCTACCAAGTGCGTGGCAAAACTGTGCCTCAGTGTGTGTGGACTGATTGACTTTTTTATGCCAGCGTCAGCGGCAGCCCGCCTAACAATATTGAAGATCATTACTCTAGACAAAGCTGCGCCTCTTCGATTGAGAAAAACGATGTCTTCAGCATCTTTTCTGATATCCAAGTGAACTCGGATTTCACAGAGGTAATTCGATATTCTCTTAGATGCGATTCCGCCCAAGGGAACCAAGCGCTCCTTACTTCCTTTTCCCAGAATCCGCATAAAACCTTCATTGAAATAGATGTTGCTGATCTTAAGATTCACCAATTCTGACACCCGAATTCCCGAACCATAAAGGGTTTCCAATATCGTTCGGTTACGTTCGCCTTCCGGCTTACTCAGATCCACACCATCTATCATTGCCACAATTTCTTCCCTTGACAATGTATCGGGTAATTTTCGCCCAATTTTCGGGGTTTCAAGCAAGGAACTGGGATCGGTTTCAATTCTGTCCTCCAACAAAAGATACCTGTAAAAGGCTCTAATGCCGCTCACCATTCTGCTCTGCGTATTCGCGCTCAGACCGATTTCGGCTATCTGCTGAACAAACTTCTTTAGATTTTCGGTGGACACTTTTTCTGGAGAATCTTCGCCCACATGTTCGCAGAACTGCATTAACTGATTCACATCACGCATGTAGGCCTCTATGGTGTTGGCCGAAAGTGAACGTTCTAATTGCAGGTAAGATCTAAAACCCTGAATTGTCCGTTGCCAGTGCATGACCGAAGTTATATCTTGTCTTCCAAATCAACGCTCGTGAAGATCTTAGTTGTCAACGGACCGAATTTGAACTTATTGGGAACACGCGAACCGGAAACCTATGGTTCAAAGACTCTGAACATGTTGACCAGCGAGCTACAAAAGGCATTTCCAGATATTGCGCTGAGCACGTTTCAGAGTAATGTTGAAGGCGAATTGATAAATGCTCTTCACGCAGCTGTCAGTTCGGTCGATGGCGTTGTGATAAACGCTGGCGGTTATACTCACACGTCAGTGGCCATTCGCGATGCCATTTCAGCCATTAAAATTCCAGTGGTTGAAGTTCACATGTCAAACATTGCCGCAAGAGAAGAGTTCAGACATAATTCGCTGATAGCCGTAGTTTGCATCGGTAGCATATCAGGTTTTGGAGCCAATTCCTATCACTTGGGGGTACAAGCACTTAAAACTTATCTGCAGCAAGGTCGCTGAATTTGTTATTCCTCATTAGATAATGATCAATTACAATGCTGTTACGGTAGATCTTAGACACGGGATTGAAATTGCCTTGTCGTTTCTTTAAGGTTACATTCAATCGACCATAAAAGGCCATATGAGCTCTGAACACGGCAGTAAAGTCTTTAGGGTGTCCGGAAAGTAGAAACTTCAATGCTGCAATTCCATCGAACACCATGCGTACCAACATGACCTGGATCAAATTGGATGCTGGCAGGTTTTTGCACAGCAACTCCAAGCCATTCCTAAAGTTGAGAAAAGTCTTTTTCGGATTCGATTTTGACAGCGTTCCGCCTCCTACATGGTAAACTTTTGAACGGGGAACAGCCATTATTTTTCTACCCGATCGCTTAGCCCTCCAGCAGAGATCGATCTCTTCCATGTGAGCAAAAAAGTCTGCGTCCAAACCGCCTAATTCACGGTAAACGTTGCTTCTCACGAGCATGCAAGCGCCCGTAGCCCAAAAGATCTCCGTTGGTTGGTCATATTGTCCATTGTCTTCTTCGCATGTTTCAAAGATCCGTCCTCGGCAAAATGGGAATCCGAACTTGTCAATAAATCCACCCGCAGCTCCTGCGTATTCAAAATGTGAGCGGTTGTTGTACTGTAGGATCTTAGGCTGACAGACCGCAACATGAGGATCAGAATCCATCAATTCCAGCATGGGTTCAAGCCAGTTAGCACACACTTCCACATCGGAATTGAGCAGAACAAAATACTCCTCGGTCAGATCAGATAGCGCGGCATTGTAACCTCCGGCAAAGCCCAAGTTGTCACCTGTCTCAATAATGCCAACGGATGGAAATCGATTCCGTACGAACGCCACCGAATCGTCTGAACTGGCATTGTCTGCCACATAGATTGCTGCTCCTTCAGAATATTGAATCACTGATGGCAGGAACTTTTCCAGGAAAGACCTTCCGTTCCAATTGAGGATGACTACAGCAACTCGCATTGTTGGCGAAGGTGCAAAACCCTTCAGAACTATCAGTAAGGGTTTTCGAAAAAGTCTTTCGAACGTCCACCGTATTGGTCTCCAGAATCTTCCACATCCAAATTGACAGATTGGCTGCTTCTGCTATGCAGGTCATGATTCCAGCGAGAATTGGTGATTTCGTTCTTCGCGTCAGAATGAATGAGTTCAAATTCAGAATTGCCTCGGTCCATATTGGCAAAAATGAACTTACGGTTGCTTTGGTCGGCACTTTTATGGTCTTGTAGTACGTAATAATGCCAGATCTCGTATGGATAGGTGTTGGGTTCGAAATAATTGGGGGAAATTGTGTTCGGAGGT
>JBJOHR010000014.1:0-12033 GCA_046047575.1 Bacteroidota bacterium
GAAAGGAACCAAGTTTACGCAGAAGTCATTGAGCTCAATTGAGTATGATAATATCAACCCTGCAGGCTGGACAACCGATGAGGATAAGAACACATTGATCAAGGAGTTGCTTCACAACTTCAACATCAAGGTGAACGACCTACTTGGAGCATTCAAGCGTAAGAAATTCGCCATCTCTATCGGAGATGAACTTCCAACAGGAATCGTTCAATTGGCTAAGGTGTATATCGCCAAAAAGCGTAAACTGAAAGTGGGTGATAAGATGGCTGGTCGTCACGGAAACAAGGGTATAGTTGCCCGTATCGTTCGTGAAGAAGACATGCCATTCCTTGAAGATGGAACTCCCGTGGATATCGTATTGAACCCATTGGGTGTACCATCAAGGATGAACCTTGGACAGATCTACGAAACCATCCTTGCTTGGGCAGGTGAGAAGCTTGACCGTAAGTATGCAACACCGATTTTCGATGGAGCTACGTTGGATGAGATCGAAGCCGAAATTGCAGAAGCAGGCGTTCCTTCATTGGGTAGAACTTACCTGTATGATGGTGGAACTGGTGAGCGTTTCGACCAACCTGCAACTGTAGGTATCATCTACATGCTGAAACTCGGCCACATGGTGGACGATAAGATGCACGCACGTTCTATCGGACCATACTCACTTATTACACAGCAGCCGTTGGGTGGTAAGGCGCAGTTCGGAGGTCAGCGTTTGGGAGAGATGGAGGTTTGGGCACTCGAAGGTTTCGGTGCTGCAAACATTCTTCAAGAAATGCTTACCATCAAGTCTGATGACGTTGTAGGACGTGCCAAAGCTTACGAAGCAATTGTGAAGGGAGATCCGATGCCAACACCTGGTATCCCAGAATCCTTCAATGTATTGATGCACGAGCTTCGTGGCCTGTGTCTTAACGTAACGCTTGACTGATATTGGTTTTCCTCCCACGCCTAGGCGTGGGAGGGGAATTTTAACTCAACAGAATATTAAAAGTTAAAAGTCCTCAAATGGCCCTCAAAAGAGAGAATAAAATAAAGAGCAATTTCAAGAAGGTAATCGTAAGCCTTACATCACCAGAGAAGATTCTAGAAGCTTCCAGAGGTGAGGTTTTGAAGCCGGAAACCATCAACTACAGGACCTATAAGCCTGAGCGTGACGGTCTTTTCTGCGAAAGGATCTTCGGACCGGTTAAGGATTACGAATGTCATTGCGGCAAGTACAAGAGAATCCGTTACAAAGGAATTATCTGCGACAGATGTGGTGTTGAGGTAACTGAGAAGAAGGTTCGTAGAGAAAGATTGGGACACATCCAATTGGTTGTTCCAGTTGCGCACATCTGGTATTTCCGTTCGTTGCCAAACAAGATCGGTTATCTACTTGGTCTTCCAACCAAGAAGTTGGACATGATCATCTATTACGAGCGTTACGTGGTCATCAATCCAGGTGGTGCTGTAAACAATGAAGGAGAACCATTGAATTACATGGATTTCCTTACAGAAGATGAGTACTTGGATGCATTGGAAAGACTTCCAAAGGAAAACCAGTACTTGGATGACCAAGACCCGAACAAATTCGTTGCGAAGATGGGTGCTGAGGCGCTAGAATCTTTGTTGATGGGCTTGAAGTTGGATGAACTTTCATTCGACCTTCGTCACAAGGCGAATAACGAAACCAGCCAGCAACGTAAGAATGAGGCTTTGAAGCGACTACAAGTTGTAGAAGCTTTCCGTGCTGCACAAGAGAACATTGAAAACCGCCCAGAGTGGATGGTTGTGAAGGTTATTCCAGTCATTCCACCAGACCTTCGTCCGTTGGTTCCATTGGATGGTGGTCGTTTCGCAACATCGGATTTGAATGACCTTTACAGAAGGGTTATCATCCGTAACAACCGTCTGAAGCGTCTTATCGAGATCAAGGCACCAGAGGTGATCTTGCGTAACGAGAAGCGTATGCTTCAGGAATCTGTTGATTCATTGTTCGACAACTCAAGAAAATCTTCTGCGGTTAAGACAGAATCAAACAGAGCGCTGAAATCACTTTCAGACTCGTTGAAAGGTAAGCAAGGTCGTTTCCGTCAGAACCTTCTTGGTAAGCGTGTTGACTATTCAGCACGTTCGGTAATTGTTGTAGGTCCAGAATTGGAAATGCATCAGTGTGGTCTTCCTAAAGGAATGGCCGCTGAGCTTTACAAGCCGTTCATTATCCGTAAGATGATTGAGCGCGGTATCGTTAAAACCGTAAAATCTGCCAAGAAATTGGTCGATAAGAAGGACGCGGTTGTTTGGGATATTCTTGAGAACGTTCTTACAAACCACCCAGTACTGCTTAACCGAGCTCCGACTCTTCACCGTTTGGGTATTCAGGCGTTCCAGCCAAAACTGATCGAAGGAAAAGCTATTCAGCTTCACCCATTGGTTTGTACGGCTTTCAACGCGGATTTCGATGGTGACCAGATGGCGGTACACTTGCCATTGGGAAACGCGGCCATTTTGGAAGCACAGATGTTGATGCTTGCTTCGCACAACATTTTGAACCCTGCCAACGGTGCGCCTATCGCGGTTCCTTCTCAGGACATGGTACTTGGTCTGTACTACATGACCAAAGAGAAGCGCAGCACTCCAGAAGAAAAAGTGAAAGGAGAGGGAATGACATTCTACTCTGCGGAGGAGGTGATCATTGCTCACAACGAGAAGAAAGTCGACTTGCACGCTATCATCAAAGTGCGCGTTCCATCTCATATCCCAAGTGAAAAGGCATCGGTCATTGAGACAACCGTAGGTCGAGTTCTATTCAATCAGGTTGTTCCTAAAGGAGTTGCTTACATCAACGAACTGTTGACCAAAAAGGCACTTCGAGACATTATCGGTGACATCATTTATCGTGTCGGTATGGCCGAGTCTGCAAGATTCTTGGATAGGATCAAAGGACTTGGTTTCATGAGTGCATTCCGTGGTGGACTTTCTTTCAACTTGGGCGATGTATTGATCCCCGAGCAGAAAGTTCCAATGATCGAGAAAGCTCAAGCTCAGGTAGACGAGGTAATGAACAACTTCAATATGGGTTTCATTACGAATAATGAGCGTTACAACCAGATCATTGATATCTGGACGCATACCAACTCACGTCTTACTCAGACCTTGATGGATCAGATGAAGAATGATAAGCAGGGCTTCAACTCTGTTTACATGATGCTTGATTCTGGTGCAAGGGGTTCTAAGGAGCAGATTCGTCAGCTTTCTGGTATGCGAGGTCTGATGGCCAAGCCGCAGAAATCTGGTGCTACCACTCAGGAGATCATCGAAAACCCGATCCTTTCAAACTTTAAGGAAGGTCTTTCAATCCTTGAGTACTTCATTTCTACACACGGTGCCCGTAAAGGTCTTGCGGATACCGCTTTGAAAACTGCTGATGCGGGTTACCTGACAAGACGACTTGTTGACGTTGCTCAAGACGTGGTTATCAATGATGAGGATTGCGGTACACTGCGTGGATTGATCGCCACTGCGTTGAAGAAGAACGAGGATATCATTGAATCTCTTTACGACAGAATTCTAGGAAGAACTTCGCTACATGATGTTCTTAACCCAGAAACCGGTGAAGTGATCGTTGCTTCAGGTGAATTGATCAACGAAGACGAGGCTAAGGCAATTGAATTAGCTGGCATCGATTCTGTTGAAATTCGTTCGGTACTTACTTGCGAAACCAAGCGTGGATGCTGCACCAAGTGCTACGGACGCGACCTTTCTACAGGCCGCGAGGTTAAGAAAGGATTGGCCGTGGGTGTTATTGCAGCACAGTCTATTGGTGAGCCTGGTACACAGCTTACGCTCCGTACGTTCCACGTTGGTGGGGTTGCGTCTCACATTGCCTCTGAATCACAGATCAAATCAAAGTCAGAAGCTACAGCCGAATTCGATGAGTTGAGAACGGTTAAGAGTTCAGAAGGCGATTTTGATGTTGTTATTGGCCGTTCTGCAGAACTTAGGCTGATTAACAAGGAAACTGGAGTGCTGGTTGCAACGCACAACATACCTTACGGTTCTAAACTTTACAAGAAGCACGGAGACAAGGTGAAGAAGGATGAACTGATCTGCGATTGGGATCCGTTCAATGCCGTTATCGTTTCTGAAGTCGATGGTAAGGTAGAGTTCGACAACCTTTCTGATGGAATCACATACCGAGTAGAATCTGATGAACAGACCGGCTTTAACGAAATGGTCATCATTGATTCCAAAGACAAAAAGATGATACCTGCCATTCATGTTGTGTATGGTACTGCAAAGAACAGAGAGGTTAAGAACTACAATATGCCTGTTGGCGCCCACATTGCTGTGGCCGAAGGCAAGCAGGTAAAGGCTGGTGAGACTCTTGTCAAGATTCCACGTGTATCAGGTAAATCTGGCGATATCACCGGTGGTCTTCCACGTGTTACTGAGCTTTTTGAAGCGCGTAACCCGTCAAACCCAGCTGTAGTTTCTGAAGTTGACGGTGTTGCTTCTTTCGGAAAGATCAAGCGTGGTAACAGAGAGATCGTCATTGAAACTCGAACTGGTGAGGTTAAGAGATACCTCGTGTCATTATCAAAGCATATCCTAGTTCAAGAGAATGACTTTGTGAAGGCTGGTATGCCATTATCCGAAGGAGCAATCACACCTTCTGACATTCTGATGATCAAAGGGCCAACTGCTGTTCAAGAGTACTTGGTGAATGAAATTCAGGAAGTTTACCGTCTGCAAGGGGTGAAGATCAACGATAAGCACTACGAGGTAATCGTTCGTCAAATGATGCGTAAGGTGCATATTCTCGATCCAGGCGATACTAAGTTCTTGGAGAAGGAATTGGTGAACCGATATGAGTTCCGAGAAGAGAACGATTGGATCTATGGTAAAATGTACGTGGAAGATCCAGGCGATTCGGAAACAATGAAAGCAGGCCAGATCATTACTGCCCGTAAACTGCGCGATGAGAATTCTGTATTGAAGCGTAAGGATTTGAAGCCGGTTGTTGCCCGCGAAGCAATTCCTGCCACGTCAGAGCCGATCCTTCAAGGTATTACAAGAGCTTCTCTACAAACCGACAGCTTCATCTCAGCTGCATCGTTCCAAGAAACTACAAAGGTTCTTAACGAAGCCGCAGTAAGAGGTAAAGTGGACGAACTACATGGTTTGAAAGAGAACGTTATTGTAGGTCACTTGATCCCAGCTGGTACAGGACTTAGAGAATACGACAAGTTGGTGGTAGGATCGAAAGAAGAGTACGAAGCGCTGATGGCCGCTAAGAAAGAAGAGGCCGAAGCAGAAGCATAAAACAACTGATCACTCAGCGAAAGGTGGCAGCGAATGGTTCTGAACTATTTCTGCCACCTTTGCTTTTAAGAATGGGCTCTGATAAAGTCCGATGACACTATCAAAACGATTTAACATGGCAGACGACAAACAACATCAACAAGGACAACTTAGCATAGAATTGACAGAGGAAATTGCAGATGGTGTTTATTCCAATTTGGCAATAATCACCCATTCACCTGCTGAGTTCGTGGTCGATTTCATAAAGGTCATGCCAGGCGTGCCTAAGGCCAAGGTAAAATCAAGAGTCGTACTTACTCCCGAACACGCCAAGCGCTTTATGCGCGCATTGCAGGACAACGTTGCCAAGTATGAAGCAGAACATGGCCCCATTAAGCACACAGAGGGCCCGCCACCGCTCCCAATGAATTTTGGTGGACCAACTGCCCAAGCGTGAGAAACCGTATCAAAAGACCGCAAATGCGGTCTTTTTTTGTGAACCGGTCGTTCAGGATACACGAGTGAATGTGATATTCTCCTACTTTCATCCTACTAAACTTCAAAAACAAAAACATGAAAAAAATCTACTCTTTAACCTTATCGGTGCTATTTGCAGTTGGTGCAAGTGCACAAACCCCACCAGATTTTACGGTTACCGATTCTGATGGCAACACTCTTAGCTTGTATTCAACATTGGCTGGCGGAAAAACCATCATGTTGGATTTTTTCTTTACAACCTGCCCTCCTTGTATTGCCAATGTGGATAATATCGAGCATATCTACCAGCAGTTTGGTGCAGGTTCAGGAAACTTCGATATATGGGGAATAAACGACCGTAATTCGAATGCGGAGATCAATGCGTACAAAACTCAATATGGTGTTACCAACCCGTGCGTAAGCGGTACTGAAGGTGGAGGAAATGCGGTGGTCAATTCATATGCGTCATCCTACAATTTCACTGGTTTTCCAACCTATGCTGTTATCTGTGCCGATCAATCTGTGACATGGGACATTTGGCCAATTTCAGTTGATGCGCCTGAGATCAAGCAATCTTTGGAAACAGATTGCGGTTTGCAAGCTGCCGGAATCGAAGACGTGATCAAAGTTGAATTCAACGCTATTTATCCGAATCCGGCTGCAGATTACGCAACTGTTTCCTACCGCTTGGTAGAACGGGCAAAAGTTAGCTTGGAAGTATACAACATGCTTGGCAGTTTGGTGAAAACCGTGACTCCAGGGCTCATTTTCTCTGGTCAGAAACAGACGCAGTTGAATGTAAAAGACCTTCAGAACGGTCAGTACTTTGTAAAGTTGGTTGTGAACGATGAGACAGCCGATGTGATGAAGTTGACAGTAATGAATTGATCTAGTTTCTACTTCTATCATAAAAAGGCGCAGATCATCTGCGCCTTTTTTGTTTCCAATGAGATTACAACCTTATTTTCACAGAATACAATGCACGCATTCCTTATGAAGAGATCATCCGTCCTACTTACATTGTTGTTTACCACCTTCGGAATCCAAGCGCAGCAAACAATTGATCCGTCAAAGATCGATATCGTTCGCGATGAATTCGGTGTACCCCACATTTTTGCAAAAACCGATGCCGAGGTTGCCTATGGCTTGGAATGGGCAACGGCCGAAGACGATGTGGACAATGCACAGTTCATGCTGGCTGCCATGCGCGGTTTGCTGGGCAAACGACAGGGTATCAATGGAGCCAAGATCGATTTTGCGGTGCAATTCCTTGGTGTGGTAGATTATGTGAACGAACATTACGAAGAAAGCATTCCTGAAGACCTTAAACGAGTGCTTGAAGGGGCAGCTGCAGGTGCCAATGCTTACTATTACAAGCACCCAGAGTTGGCCTGGGATAAGAAGTTGCTACCAGTAAAACCTCAGGATTTTGTAACTGGGTATATGCTGGCCATGGCGTTGATGGGCGGAGTACAAGGCACCGTGGAGGACATGGTGAGCGGAAGGATCGAAAGCCAGATTCCAAAAAACGAAGATGGGATAGGGTCTAATGCCTTTGCTTTGAACTCCAACAAGACGAGTGATGGCAATACCTATCTGGCTGTGAACGCTCATCAGCCCATAGAAGGGCTTCTTTCGTGGTATGAGGCACACGTATGCTCCGAAGAAGGTTGGAACATCGTTGGAGGGCTCTTCCATGGCTCTCCCACCATTTTTTTGGGAACCAACGAAAATCTTGGTTGGGCACATACTACTGGTAATCTGGATGAATTGGATGTATACAAACTGAAGATGCACCCGAAGAAGAAACTTTGGTACAGCATAGATGGTCAGTGGCACAAATTGGAGGTAAAACGTGCCAAACTCAATGTGGCGTTGGGTAAAAACGGATGGTTCAAAATCGGAGTTAAAAAGAAGTTTTGGGTAAGCAAATACGGTCCTACCATGAAGAACGACCATGGCTTCTTCTCACTCAGAATGCCTGCATTGATGAACATTTATCCCATTGTTCAGTGGTATAGAATGAACAAGGCCACCAACTTCAGTGAATTCAGAGAAGCATTGAATATTCAAGGTCTTTCAAGGCAGAACATAACCTATGCAGACAAGAACGACACGATCTTTTTCATTTCCAATGGCTACATTCCATACCGTGCCGATGGATACGATTGGAAGAAAGTATTGCCAGGAGATACATCGGCCACATTATGGGATAGCTTCCTACCGGTAGATAGCTTCGCTCAATTTCTAAATCCACAATGCGGTTGGCTATTCAATGTCAACAATTCCGGCTTTGAGGCAACTTCTAAGGCCGAAAACAAAAAATTAGAAGATTACAATCCTCACATCGGCTACCGCAATATCTATAATAATCGAAGCCTCAGAACCTATGAGATAATGGAGGGCGAATATGCCAACAGGAAGATCACCTACGATGAGTTCAAGGCTCTGAAACTTGATCACACCTACCCAGAACGAATGACCTATCGAGGAGAATTTTGGATGGACGAACTATTCACGTTAGATGGGGCAAGTTATCCGGATATAGCTGATGCCATAGAACGCATATCAGCATTCGACCATTCGGCAGATACGCTTGACCGTAATTTTCCGATGCTTCTGATGACCATTTACGAACTATTGGATTACGATGGCACAAAACGCCATGAAGCGAAGGATGACGCCACCAAGCGGATCGCTATGTTTGTTGATTGCATAACAAAAGCAAAGGCTAGGATGATTCAACATTTCGGAACCATTGACATCGCGTTGCGCGAGCTTCAGGTATTGGAGCGAGGTGGCAAATCGGTTGCCATGGCCGGTGGTCCAGATGCAATTAGGGTTGTTTTTGGTCAGTTCATGGCAGACGGAAGGAATCGGATGGTGGCGGGTGATGGCTACTTTCAGTTGGTGAGGTTTACCAAAGATGGACCGATAATCGAAAGCGCAAGCCCATTTGGTGCGTCCAACATGCCAGATTCACCACACTACACGGATCAGATGTCGCGTTTCGGCAAAGAACAGATGAAAACCATGAGCCTGGACAAGGCCGAAGTATATAAGAATGCCAAACGTATCTATCATCCTCAATGATGAAGGTATTTTGATAGAGAGCGTTACATTTGCACGCTCATAAGGCTCCGTAGTTCAACTGGATAGAATATCAGATTTCGGCTCTGAGGGTTGGGAGTTCGAATCTCTCCGGGGTCACTAAAGGGGCAATCCATACGAAGCTTGGATTGCTCCTTTTTTTATTAATTGCCTATCCATCATGAAGCATATCACAAAGATCTTAGCGCTTGTTATTGTTGGTCTGGCCCTGCTCTCACTATTCGGTTGGATGTCATATCACATATCCAAACAGGATAGGGATTTCGGATTTCTCACCGAACCGATCAAGAAACTATACTCTTTTCCTGATCTTTTTGTAGAATCGGTAGAGGAGGCCAAGACACTGGGCCTGCCTAAAACGTTCATGCGAACTCCTGAAGAGTTTGACCCTATCAATAACTTGGAGAAAGACCTTTTTGTACTCTCCGCCTATTCAGACACTGGAAATTCTCGGACTGTGGCGGTCATTAACCTGAAAAACGATTCCATACTTCACAAGTGGACATTCAATGAACCGATTCTTGAATATGAGCGGACCGTTCATCCATTGTTGCTTCCAGGAAAAGGCCTGGTTTACTCTTTGAATGGGAAGAATCTGGTAAGGGTAGATTCCGCATCTAACGTTGTTTGGGAACAGAATACCATTTGGCCGCATCATTCCAAAGAGTTGGACAGTGACGGGAATATTTGGTTGAGCACCTATCCGGCCATATTTCAATTCACTGGAGAGTATCGGGTAAATGGTCGAAGTTTTTATTTCAAGGATGAATTTTTGACCAAGGTGGATGCAGCGACTGGCGAGATCCTGTTTCAGAAATCAATTGCTGACATTTTGAGAGAAAATGGACTTTCCAGTTATCTGTTGAAGTCTGAAACACCCGATGACCCGATTCATACAAACGATGTGGAGCCGGCCCTGAAGACCACCGAATTCTATCAGCAGCATGACCTTTTCATCAGTACCAAGCAGATGTCGGCCATTATTCATTACCGTCCATCTACCAACCAGGTAGTAAATGTCATTGAAGGACCGTTTGTCGGTCAGCACGATGTAGACTTTTATGGCGATAGTTCCTTAGTGTTCTTCAACAATAACTATCATATGTCAGCTTCTAGTGCCGAACCGTCCATCCAAGAGCCATCCAAGGTTGCAGACGCTGGCGATATCTACTCAAGCATAGTGCGATATGATTTCGCCACGGATAGTTGTTCTCTGTTGGAAGCTGATGTTTTTACGCAACATCGGATATTCTCCCGAACGGAAGGACTGATTGACTTTTATGAACCGAACACTTGTTTTCTTGAACAGCAGAATGCAGGGGTTCTGTGGGTGATCAAAGAAAATGAGGTGGTTTACAAGAATGTGCTCCGATCTTTTCACGATGGATATCATCATCTACCGAATTGGACGAGAATAGTCAAAAACTGGCATTGACCTTTTGCGGAGCACCGCTGCCTAAGTCGTTGTTCAGCATTGTCCTCAGGTCACTTAACTTTAGACCATGGCCGACATTTCCCGCAAGCAGTTTTTGAAGCATTCGTTGCTAGCTTCTGCAGCATTACCCATTTCTCCACTATTGGCGAATGCCGGGCATCCATTGCTGAATGTACCTGAGAACAAGCACCTGACGACCGAAGAAGCATTTTGGAATGAGGTTCGCAGACAGTTTTCGTTAGATGAAAAGGTCATCAATTTCAACAACGGTTCTGTTGGTCCGCAGTCCATTCCGGTTCAGGAAGCACATATTGGCATGTATCGCCTCAGCAATAAGGCGCCAGCTCATTACATGTGGCATCTATTGAACGACAAGCGCGAAACGCTGCGGCAAGAGCTGGCAAACCTGATGGACGCTGAAGCCGAAGAAGTGGCCATTAATCGAAATACCACGGAAGGGTTGAGTACGGTCATTTTCGGGTTGAACCTGAAAGCTGGAGATGAAGTGGTTGTCTCGGATTTCGATTATCCGTTCATGCTCAATGCGTGGCGTCAGCGCGAAATGCGAGATGGAATTGTATTAAAAGAGGTAAAACTCCCGCTGCCGATTGAAGATGTGAATCAGGCAGTGGAACTTTACAGAAACGCAATTACACCAAAGACCAAAGTGGTGCACATCACGCACGTTATCAATTGGACGGGTCAGGTAATGCCCGTGAAAGAAATAACCGCCATGGCCAAGGAAAAAGGTTGTGAAGTTGTGGTTGATTCGGCTCACGCATTGGCTCACGTTCCATTATCGTTCAAAGAAATTGGCTGTGATTATTTGGCTACCTCGTTGCATAAGTGGCTGGGCGCTCCGTTCGGAACGGGTGCATTGATCATCAAGAAGGAAAAGAAAACCTCGTTGTGGCCTTTGATGTCGCCCTACGAACCGCAGAGCGTTGACATCAAGAAATTCGAGTTCCTCGGAACGCGCTCCATTTCTGCAGAAATGGCTGCTTTGGATGCCATTGAGTTCCATCAGAAACTGGGAGCAGAGAACGTTCACAAGCGTTTGCATTACATCAAAAACTACTGGGTGAATCAGATCAGAGATCTGGAGAGGGTCACCGTTCATACTTCGCTAAAACCCGAATTTGGAGGCGCAATTGCCACCATTTCCATTGATGGAATGACTGCCAGTCAGATTGTGACAGGCATTCGCAAAACAGCATACTTTGATGTGGGATATGTGGTTTGGAATGGAATGGACGCTGTACGGATCAGCCCGCATATTTACACTTCGCTTCAAGAGCTGGATCTGCTGGTCGGAGCCATCAAAAATATTGTCGGAAAATGATTCGGAAGCTCATTCAATGGTTATCGGATCACCGTTCGGTGAACCTTGCGCTGGTGATCGTGTACGCGGCTTTCATCGTTTTCGCACATGAATGGTTCGTGAACCTTTCGGTGGAAATAATGAATGGCCTTTCATTGCCAGTTTACAATCGGTTGGTAGCTGCCATTGCAACGGTAGCACTGCTTTTGGTTGTGTTTCTGATCTATTTCGGATTGAAGCATCGAACGGCTATTGACAAGGTTGGGCTTGGCTTTCTTTCCCTCACATTGATTGCGTTGGTCATTCATTTCTTCGTTCTCACGGAGATGAACATTGAATTCATTCATGCCATTGAGTTCGGACTATTGGCCGTGCTTATTTATCCATTGATCGGAAGGTTTGGTGA
>JBJOHR010000015.1:0-2697 GCA_046047575.1 Bacteroidota bacterium
CCAAGGATTACCGGATTGTGGGCTACATACATGCCAATGAGTTCGATTTTGCGCCTTATGAGGACGAGACCAAAATTGAGCGCGGCTATTATTACAACATGCTTCGGGTTACGGAGCATACGGAGAGTGGAGTGAAGATCTATCGTAGGAAGAAGATATTCTCGTTGATGTTCTCTATCCTACATCATTTGGTCTATCAGAACGGAGTGAACTTCTGTTTTGCCTGCATGGGTAAGGAGAATCAGAGCATCAAAGAGGCATTGCATCGCAACACGCATCTACATGGCGAATATTACGAGCGTTTGCCTTTCACCATGTATTCCAAGATCAACCGTCTGTATGGCAGTAAGAAAGCGTATGAGAAACTGGTAGATATTACTGAGAATGAGCCGCTTCTGCGCAAGTATTACAAACAGATGCACGCCAAAATGAAGAACTACCTGTTCTACAATCATCTCACGTTCGAAAGCTTTCAGAAGTTGATGCTGAGCATGAAGGACTATTCGCCCACAAGTGGCGTGTATGCTCATTTGGATGCCAGCGAAAACATCATTGCTGCCAGTACTGCCATGAATTGGGGTGAGTTCCTCACGTTCCAGATCGTAAATCCGAAAGGCGTTTTCATTCTGGCACAGAAGTCAGGTATCATGAAGCACTTCTTCAAACCCATGATGGGCATAGGTAAACCGCAGGATTACAAGCAGGTGTTGAAAGGTCTCTGCTACAAATACCACAAGGAGGCCGGGGTAGGGGTCACCGTTATTTCGACCTGCGAGGGAGATGAGTACTACGAGATCAACAAGAGTCTGTTGGACGACCAGTATGCGTACTTCATTATCTGCAACGATGAGCAGAAGCTACAGCAGTTCAAGAAGCGCTCAGAAGTGAACGGTCACCCAATGCTATTTTTGGATCAGCCGATTATCTAGGTTTCAGACCTACTGGTCTGAGTATTAAGGTAATGACTTCTAAAGGCTAGTTACAATTACGATAATCACCTTAGTTGTGGGTTTTGGGATAATTCTAATTTTATTCCGTTAACCTAATACCCACTACCATGAAACATTATACACTTAACTTTTTTTCGTTATTCCTCCCGATTCTTTTTGGAATCTCTTCCCAGTCATATGCTGGTGCACAGGAAGACTTTTTTGCGGCCGCAAATGGTTGTGACCTCGATGGTGTGAAAAAAGCCTTGGAAGCAGGTGCAGACATCAATGCACTCAATTCTTCGAACCAGAGTGCCCTAGCTGGTGCATTTTTCTGTCCTGATGTGGTGCGCTACCTTATAGACAATGGATGCGATGTGAACGGAGGCAATTACCCTGCTGTGATCAATGCCGCCAACAACTATGCTGTGGATGTGCTGAAGATGCTGCTTGATGCCGGTGCAGACCCTAACAAACCGGGGATTTCCGATCCAGGTGCAACATTTCGTACGCTTATTGATGCCGAAAAGGCCAAAGGCAAAAAGGCCAACAAGGCCATGATAGACGCTTGGACCAACGCCATGAACATGCTTGAAAAATCGGAGGTCAATGCATTGCAATTGACGGTTCAGGCCACCAACTGCGTGCCTTGTCTTAAAATGCTGATCGATGCAGGGGCAGACGTAAAGAACGCGGAAAAGGAAGGGAACCTCATTCACCGCTTGGCCAATTTCAGTATGACGCAGGAAGAGCGCAGGAACAACTTTGCGCTGGGTGCTCCGAACCTCAAGGCTTGGGGACTGAATCCGCCAGAGTGGTACAGCAATCTGCCTAACGACCGCAACGGAACACCAGCCCAAATGCTGGAACTGCTTCTTGAAGCTGGATTGAGTCCCAACGACAAACGACCCGATGGTGTTACTGCATTTATGGCCGTACTTCGCCTGCATAAATTAGAGTTGGCCAAGGCCATGTTGAAGCACGGGGCAGATGCAACACAGGAATGCGTAGCCGAGATTGGAAAGATTAAAGTGAAAAGCTATCCCATATGCGCAGCGGCCGAGTTTGCCGATGTGGAACTGATGCAGATGATCCTGGCGCAGAAGCCAGACATTAACGTATCTGTTGAGACCAAGGCGTTGGGTGTCACCATGAATTCAGATTACCAAGGCAATACCAATTGGGGTGGCGATGGATATACTCCTTTGATCATATCCATCATGGCTGGAAAAACGGACGTGGCCAGCATGCTTCTAGATGCTGGAGCCAATGTCCAGATAGGTTCAAGCGGAATTTCCATTATCCCAACCAAATTCGTCATTATTCAATGCCTCACAGAGATCAAGAACAAGACTCCGATCTATTGGGCGGTAGAGCAGGACGATCTTGAACTCGTTGAGAAGATCGCAGAGAAAATGGAGTGGAAGTTCAACCCAGATTTCACCATTAAGCAATACGGAGGGTCTGGAAATACGATGCTCGGATTGAAATGTGCCGATTTCAAAAAGAAGCAAAGCCCATCCATCTATGCTATTACAGTAGGAAATACAAAGGCTGCAAGCATTCTTTCAGCCAAAGGGCTCTGATTCCAACCACTTATTATGTTGAAAGGCCTGAGCGTGTTGCTCAGGCTTTTCTTTTTCCAGTAACTGACTTTTAACAGTTTGATCATTCAATAGATGTGATACGTGTCATTATCACTATAAAGTTCTCGTTTACCTTTGTTCTAATAAAACAACCTAAACCTACGGACATGAAAAAAATCTAC
>JBJOHR010000016.1:0-10138 GCA_046047575.1 Bacteroidota bacterium
AAAACCTATAAGCAATAGCGCCCTTCGGGACGCCACTGCTCATAGCCAAACCGTTACCACCAATAGAAGAACAAAAAATATATAATTAAAAAATGAAAAAGAACAGTATTTTAGTTTTAAGAATCATTATAGCAATAATTTTGATTCAAACACTTAGGTTTAAGCTTACAGCACATCCTGATAGTATTTACATATTCACAAAAGTAGGACTTGAGCCTTATGGTAGGATTGGAATCGGGATTATTGAGCTGATAGCAGGTATTTTACTACTTTTCAACCGAACGGTTTGGTTAGGTGCAGGAATTACAGTCGGAGTAATAGGTGGTGCAGTCCTGATGCACTTAACAAATTTAGGGATTGAAGTAAATGGAGATGGTGGCACTTTATTTTATACTGCTGTTTTTGTTCTTATTGCTTCGCTTGTTGTATTGTTTACACAAAGGAAATCAATCCCAATTATTGGTAAAAAACTATAAAATTCAAGATAATGAAATCAAATATTTTATTAGTAACTCTAGCTCTACTTCCAATCCTATCTTTTGGACAAAAGATAAACTACAATTTGGAAAATGGTTTTATTGCGGACGGCTATGATGTAGTAGCTTATTATAGTAATAAAGCTATAAAAGGAAAAGCGGAATATACTACGAGTCGTGATGGTGCAAAATATAAATTTTCAAGTAAAGAGAATTTAAACAAATTTGAATCGAATCCTTCAAAATATATACCTCAATATGGTGGATGGTGTGCCTACGCAATGGCAACGACAGGCCAAAAGGTTAGCATTGATCCAGAAACTTTTGAAATTCGAGACGGGAAATTATACCTCTTTTACAACTCTTGGGGGAATAACACCTTGAAGAGTTGGTTAAAAGAAAATCCTTTGTTATTAATACAAAAGGCTAATACGAATTGGCGAAAAATTAAATTTGAAAAATAAAGGTGGTAACAATATATATGCGATAATTGCTCGTAACCTCGCAACTACGCATATACTTACCGTTGTAAAGCATCACCATGGCCGTACCAAAAAACTCCTGTTCCAATTGTAATGCTTCCGTTCCGAAAGGAGACAAGTATTGCGGTAAATGCGGCCAGGAGCAGCGCAACCTGCATGTCGGTTTTGGGGAGCTCATCAAAGAATTCGTTTCCGACAATTTCAATTTCGATACGCGGTTGGCAGTTACCCTGCGCCATCTTTTGCTCAAACCGGGTTTTCTGGCACAGGAATTCGCACTAGGCAAACGGGCTTCTTACGTCCCTCCCATTCGGCTTTACCTTTTCATCTCGTTCGTGTATTTCCTTTTGGCGAGCCTCAATTTAGAAGAGCGATTCGGTACAGCCCCATCCGAAAGTGCCATTCAACTCAATTCGGTAGCATATCAGGATGATGGACAGAATGCTTCCAATGTTTGGACGGTTGATGCACACAATGATGCTCAAGTGGATTCGGTTCTGAACGATATGGGTTTGGCGGAGTCTAAGGTGGCAGACCATCTCGTAAGGCAATTTTCCAGACTTGTGTCTCCCGATTCAGATGAACATGAAAAGTTTCGGGAAGAGTTTTACCGCAATCTATCCTTGTCCATGTTCTTGCTGATGCCTGTATTTGCGCTGTTGCTGTGGCTTTTCTGGCCCAGACCAAAACCTTATTACATCGATGCTCTCATCTTCTCCATCCATCTGCACAGCTTCAATTTCATCTTACTGATAACCAAACTATTGATCGGACTGTTTGTCTTATCCGATTGGGTCGATCTGGCATTCCTGATGGTCGTATTCACGTACCTCACCGTTGGACTGAAACGTGTAATGGATATTTCTATGCGCAAGGCAGTTGGCAAAACCATTGGGCTATCCCTTACCTACGCGCTCATCGTTTCCCTTTCCATGATAACCATTGGTTTGGCCAGCATTTGGCTGTATTGATGACGGCCTCTTTTGATTGATGTCTTTGCTTTACTTTCGACAGCAACAATTCGGTTAATGTCTTGAGTCTCGATTCCATCTTCCTGCTCTCTATACCCATTATTGCCGCCCTGGTAGGTTGGCTTACCAACAAGCTGGCGGTGTACATGACCTTCTACCCGCTGGAATACGTAGGCCGCTGGCCCTTCGGTTGGCAGGGCATCATACCGGCCAAGGCGCACAAGATGGCCACCAAGGCGGTGAAGCTGGTCACCTCCAAACTCATATCGGTAGAAGAACAATTTGAAAAACTGAAGGCCGAAGAAATTGTGGAGGAGATGCGGCCGCAGTTGCAGGTACTCAGCCGTTCCATTATGGAAGAGGCAATGAGCAAGGAAATGCCCCTGCTGTGGCGCCTGCTGCCCAAGGCGCAGAAGGAGGCGCTACAGCGCGAAGTGGCCGCACAGTTCCCCACGGCCGTAACCAAGGTGCTGGACGATATTCGGCAACACATTCACCACCTGCTTGACATAGACCGCATGATGATAGAGGGCCTGACCAAACAGCCCGAAATGCTGAACCGCATCTTTCTGCAATGTGGCGAAGCGGAATTCAAGTTCATAGAACGTTCTGGTTTCGTGTTCGGCTTTCTGTTCGGACTGGTGCAGATGGTGGTCTGGCATTTCTACCCTCTGTGGTGGCTGCTGCCCGCAGGCGGACTGGTGGTAGGTTACCTCACCAATTTCCTTGCTCTGAAGTTGATCTTCCGTCCGGTAGAGCCCATGAAAGTGGGTCCCTTTGTGCTGCAAGGGCTCTTTATGAAACGGCAGAACGAGGTATCGGAACAATACGCCAAGATATTGGCAGAGGAACTGCTTACGGCCGAACACATTTTTGCCTTCATTATGGAAACGCGGGGCATGGAACCCATTGCCGAGATATGCCGCAAGCATGTAAAGGAAATGGTGGACAGCGCCACGGGAACAACCCAGAAAGCCCTTCTGAAAATGACCGTTGGCAACAGTGGTTATGAGCGAATTAAACAGCTGGCGGCCGAACGTTTGGTAGAGGCCCTCCCTGCTTCCATTGCCGGTATGTTCGCCTATGCCGACCGTTCGTTGCAGATAGGCGCAACGTTGGAATCGAAGCTGAGATCGCTCTCGAAATTGGATTTTGAAGATGTACTCCACCCCATATTTGAGGAGGACGAACTCACCCTCATCATTGTTGGTGCCGTGCTGGGAGCCGTGGCCGGATTCATTCAGATCGCCTTTGTGCTGTAGAGGGGTTTTAGAAACTGTCTCCGTGGCAACGCCACATTCTAGAACCAGCACCTTATCTTTAGCGCTCATTCCACATACATCATGCATAGAATCATACTCGCTCTTACCGTCCTGCTTGCCACCAACACCTTTGCACAGGACACTACCTGGATACAGACACTCAACTTCAGCGACATAACCAAACGAAGAGACTGGTATCAGTTTCCCGATGGTTCGGAAGAATACCGCAAGGTGCTGATGTACTACACCCTGAAGTGCGATGCCGCCACCACTCAGGATGGCTACGACTGTGGCGAATGGGATTACCTGACCTATTCGCACGTTTATGACCACACAGGTATGATGGACAGCAGCGAATACACCCATCCGCAATACCGCTATGGCGGCCAGAACCTCGATTCGCTGTGGTACACCACCACCCCGCAGTTCAATATCGTAGAGGGCTACGAGTACTTCACCGTGGTGGACAATGTGAACAGCGAGAGTGGCTACACCGTAGGAGCACTCAGCGCTTCGGGCAGTCAGCCCCTTGGTGGATACGCCCGTGCCCGCTCACAATTCGTTTGGACAGCAGCAGAACTGAGCAACGCTGGCCTGACGGCCGGAGCCATTCACCGATTGGCCATTCAACTCACCGACCACCAGACCGACCTGGGCCGTTTGACCATTTCCATGAAGAACACCTCCACCTCCATCCCAATGGGATTTGAGCCGGGTGCAACGGTGGTGTACGATCAGACCACCACCTTCCCCAATGGGGCCAATACCTACACCCTCAACCTGCTGAACGCCTTTGCATGGAATGGAACTTCGAACCTGCTGGTTGAATTCAGCTATGAGATGGATGCCAGCGCAAACCTGAATCAGGTGGGTTTCTTCACAACCGATGACACATCGGGCGTCTATGCCACCGGTATGGACCATGCGGCCGTGTTCGAAAATGGCAAGTACATGGAGTTGCCTTTGGGTGGAACCGATTTTGGAGATGAGATAACCGTTTCGTTCTGGGCATACGGCAATGCGGCCATTCAACCTGCCGATTCGTATGCCTTTGAGGCCGTGAACACTTCCAACCAGCGTGTGCTGAACGTGCACCTGCCATGGAGCAACAATCGTGTGTATTGGGATGCAGGCGAAGGAAGCGGCTACGACCGTATAGACAAGGCCGCCACCACGGCCGAAACAGAAGGCAACTGGGTGCACTGGGCCTTTACCAAGAATGCGGCAACGGGCAGCATGAAGATCTACAAGAACGGTTCGCTCTGGCATTCGGGCACAGGACTGAACCGCAGCATTGGACAAGTGGACCGCTTTGTGGTTGGCCGTGCCTTTGGTGGTTCCAATTCGCATAATGGCATGATGGATGAATTCCGTGTTTGGAACGTGGAACTTGATGCCGCCACCATTGCCGCTTGGAAAGACCGCAGGGTTGACAATTCGCATCCGAACTATGCCGATCTGGTGGCCTACTACGATTTCGATCAAGCGGGCTACGCCATCACCGACCGTTCTGGAAACGGTAACACACCTGTGCTTATCGGTGCTCCGAGCATGGTTTCCAAGTCCAACGAAGCCTACCTGCTCGATGCCACGCTCACCTCAGACCGTCCGCTTCTCACCTTCATTCAAGGCGATTATGATACGCACCTCGATTCTAATCTGGTGGCCGTTTCAGAAGCGGTGGCGCCCATCACCATTACTGAATTTGCAGTGGCCGGAAACGGAATTCAGGCAGTGGGTTCCACCTTGGCCTATTTGGGCGAGACCTACACCTTCCATTCTGACGGAAGCATTGACACTACAGACGTTGCTGTGAACGAGGTTTCGTACAATACCACGCTCACCTACTACGAAGAGCCCTATGAAGTGATAGACCGCTACGAAATAGCGCGTTACATTACCCCTTACGGCATTGGCCTCACACTTGGGCCAGACGGCTTTACATGGGTTTACGATGTAACGGATTACGCCAGCTTGCTACAAGATTCGGTAGATATTGAGAACGGCAATCAGCAGGAACTCATCGATGTGAAGTTCGCCTTCATTCATGGCACACCCATGGCCGAAGTGAAAGAACTGACACGTCCGTGGGGCGCTTCGGGCTCCAGATCGTATGGAGACCTTGACAATGACAATGCACTGGCAGCGGTAGATGTGGCCGTGCATCCAGATGCTGAGCACTTCAAAGTAAAGACGCGTCTTACGGGCCACGGCCATAACACCAGCAATGCAGGCGGTGCCTACCCACATTGCTGCGAGTGGAAGGACAACACGCATTACCTGCGCGTCAATGGAACTCAGCATGCGGCCTGGCACATTTGGCAGACACACGAATGCGCCTTGAATCCTGTGTATCCGCAAGGCGGAACATGGCCGGGAGCCCGCGAGGGTTGGTGTCCTGGCGATGTGGTAAAAGACAATGAATTCATCATTACCGATCGTGTAAGCGGCAATTCGGTCAACCTCGATTACGACATCACACCGGTTCCTTCCAACAATCCGGGAATGGCTGGCGGAAACTACATCGTTGCCATGCACCTTTTGCAATATGGCGCAGCCAACCACGCCCTGGATGCTGAAGTCTATGAAGTGCTATCGCCAACGAGCTGGGAATACCGTTCGCGTACCAATCCGTTCTGCGATGATGCCAAGATCATGATCCGCAATGCGGGAGAAACCACCTTGACCAGCCTCACCATCACCTACATGGTCGAAGGTGGTTCGCCCCTCACCTATCAGTGGTCGGGCGAATTGGCATTCATGGAAATGGAAGAGGTGGTGTTACCTATCGATGACGCTTCGTTCTGGCAAGGCAACGAAACCTGGAAGTTCATAGCCACCGTCAGCGCCCCGAATGGCGGTGCAGATGAGTATGCCGGCAACGATTCTTACACGTCCACCTTCGAAATGCCAGAGGTCTATGAAGGAAACCTCATTGTTCAATACAAGACCAACAACTACCCCGATGAGAATTACTGGGAGATACGCGACATTAACGGTAACGTAGTGGCCGAACGGACTAATTCAGATGCCAACACCGTCTATAAGGACACCCTGGATCTGCCTACCGGATGCTACACCTTCTATCTCTACGACTCGGAAGATGATGGTCTGTCCTATTGGGCATGGCCCAACCAAGGCAGCGGTTACTGCCGACTGAAAGAGAACGGTGGTGGCTACTACGAATCCTTCGATTCTGAGTTTGGAAGACAGATCACGCACGGATTCTCGGTAGGGGTCATCTCCAACGTGCATGAATACGACAATGAAGCGGTGGTGGATGTATATCCGAACCCGAACGATGGTTCATTTACCTTGGAACTGGCAGGAATGGCAGGAGAATACGTGGTTTCAATCGTAAACGCAATGGGGCAACTGGTTGACCAACGAACCTTGAACATCGGTGATTTCCACAACGAGCGTTATGACCTTGACCGTTCTGAATCAGGCATGTATTTCATTCGGATCCTTGGAGAGAAGGTCAACGAAACAAAGCGGGTTATTGTGAAGAGGTAATGCCGTTCGACCTTCATCTGAACAATCGCTGGCCACTAGCGGTTCTTCAAAAGTGAACTGAATAGCCCAATAAAAGACAAATCCACGTTGCTCCGAAGTCTATATTCGCGGCAAACCAAACGCTCCAAATGAAAAAGCAAATCCTTTTTTTGGTTGCAAGCCTTCTTGTAACCAGTTTCTCATCTTATGCTCAGGTAATGCATGGTGGTCAGCCGGTGCAATGGCAATCTACCTTGGCAGAAATTGAGTTCGAACGGCTTCCTGCCTTAGATCTGGAAGCCATTGCAGTAGAAGATGCAGAGAACGATCAGTATAAGGAGTTTGGTTTTCGCTTTGGAATAGAACGTTCAGCCAACCTTTCGATCCAGAATAGCGGTACATGGACGCTTGAGGACGGTAAACATGTTTGGCGATTGGGCATTCATGCCCCAGAAGCTAAGGCGGTCAGTTTCGTATTCACAGAATATGACCTACCAAAATCTGCCAAGCTGTTCATTTATGATCAGGAGCAGACTCACTTCATCGGTTCATTCAACTACACGAACAAACAGGCCAACGGCATGTTGGCAACCAGCTTGGTTTACGGAGAAAGAGTGATCATAGAACTTTCAGTTTCAGAAGATGAGTCCATCACCGGGATCGATCTGAAGGTAGGCGAGATCGTGCATGCATACAGAGGAATTGATTCCAAGTTTGAGGAGGTCAAATACGGCCGCGGACCATTTGGAACCAGTGGTTCGTGCAATATCAACGTGAACTGCCCCGAAGGAGACGATTGGCAGGTTGAGAAGAAATCTGTAGCTCTGATAGCCAGTGGCGGAAATGCAATATGCTCTGGTGCGCTGATCAACAACACGGCCAATGACGGCCACCCTTACTTCCTGACCGCTAACCATTGTTTAGGCGGTGTTGGAAACTGGGTCTTCTACTTCAATCATGAGTCTTCAGGCTGCAACGGTAGTACCGGCCCAACCAATCAAAGCGTATCGGGTGCAAGCATTGTAGCCAGCAACGCTGCTTCCGATTTCGGTCTTTTAGAGATCAACAATGGAAATGCGATCCCGTCCAATTTCAATGCTGAATGGGCCGGTTGGGACAATTCGGATAGCGAAAGTGCGGTTACTGCCGCAACAGGGATTCATCATCCTTCAGGAGATGTTAAGAAGATCAGCCACGATATGGACGGTCCATATCACGACAATCAGGGTGGAGCGGCAGTGTGGTACATTGATGAATGGGAGGACGGAACAACAGAAGGCGGTTCGTCTGGAAGTCCGCTGTTCAACCAAGACCATAGAATCATCGGTCAATTGTACGGTGGTGCCGCCTCTTGCCAAAACCAAGGTGGAGCAGATTGGTATGGCCGTTTGGGTGTATCTTGGAATGGTAACAATTCTTCATCTCGACTTAGAGATTGGCTTGATCCTCAGAATTCAGGCGTTACCACATTGGACGGCTACCCTACCGGTGCTGTTTCTTACAATCTGGATGCTGCTGGCAATGGTTTTCAATCGGTGCCCACGGTGCTTTGCGAAGTGGAATTCATTGTTCCTGTTTTTGTTCTGAAAAACAATGGAACTACCACCTTGACCTCTGCAACCATCACTTACAGCTACAACGGTGGCGGAAATCAAACCATCAATTGGACTGGAAACCTAGCTCAGAATTCCACTGCCAACGTCACTCTTGCAGGATTCACCGCGCAGATCGGGACCAATACGATCCAGGTTAGCGTTTCATCGCCAAACGGGCAGACAGATGAGAATGCCAACAATAACACTTCCACGACATCATTTGACCTGAATGTTGGCGAGCAGGCGCTTTATCTCAACCTGAAAACTGACAATTACGGATACGAAACCTATTGGGAAGTTCGCGGACCCAACAATCAGTTGGTTGCATCGGGTGGTAATACTGCCGTTGGCGCCAATGGTGGCGGTCAGCAGAATGCACAACCCGGAGATCCCGGAGCTTATGGAAACAACACCACCATCAATGAGACCATTCAACTGAACGGTGACGGGTGCTACACCTTCCTGATCGTAGATGATTATGGAGATGGTATTTGCTGCGGATTCACAGGAAATGGCAATTACACCTTGAGAGACGGAAACAATGTCATCATGGCGGAAGGCGATGAGTTTGATGAATCGCAAGAAGCAGAATTCGGTATGGTGGGCGGACTTTCAGTAGCCGAAGCAGAGTTAGGTACGTTGACCGTTTATCCAAATCCGTCAGAAGGAACCATTTACGTAGAGGTTGAACATGTAGACAAAGTGGACTACATGACCGTAACAGACCTTACCGGCAGAACGATCTTGAATGTTGGGGCCGTTACCATGAACCGTTCTCGCGTAGAATTGACAGATCTGGCCAATGGCATCTATCACATCAACCTTTTCTCTTCAAACGGAGTAGCTACCAGAAAAGTCGTTCTACTGAAAGACAGATAGAAACGGGCACCATCGTTGAAGAGGCAAGTTCAATCGATCAAGTAAAATGAGGAATCTGAATCTAGCGCTCATCATTCTTGTTGGCTTGGCGGCATGTAAGAATAATGGTAGCAATACGGCTTCTGTGAAGAATTCCGCCATCAATGATAAACCAGAACCCACTTTGAAAGAGATTGTCATTGATGCTCAGTACAAACCGTCAAAGCCTGATTTTCAGGTGTTGGAAATCAGTGCCAAAAACGATGTACTTACCGTTGTTTTCAGATACAGTGGCGGTTGCAAGGACCACGATTTCAATGCGTATTTCTCTGGGTCGTGGCTAAAAAGCATGCCACCACAGGCCATCATCGAATTTGAACATTTGAATCCTGAGAATGATGCCTGTAGAAGCGTAGTGAAGGATACCGTTCAATTCAATATGGCACCTCTCCGCTACGCAACTTCGGGAAGTGTTGTGGTCAAATGGCCGAACGATAAGTCCGTTCAGACCACCTACGAATACGGTAAGTGATCAGAGAGACCTGACCTGGTCGTTTATTCTGCTGCGCAACGGATCTGAAATGGGTACGAGCGGTAAACGCACGTGCTCTTCGCATATGCCTAGTATGTTCAGAACGCATTTTACTCCGGCCGGATTGCCTTCAGCGAAAAGCATATTTATGATATCGAAAAGCTGATACTGTCGCTTTCTGGCGGTTGCAAAATCACCCTTCAAACTGGCATTGATGAGTTCTGAATATTCCGCAGGGAACGCATTGGCAACTACCGAAATCACCCCTTCTCCTCCAGTGGCAATGATCGACAGGCTCAAGGTGTCATCGCCCGATATTACCAAAAACCCTTTGGGTCTATCCTTAAGAATGGCGGTGCACTGATCCAAACTACCTGACGCTTCTTTGATAGCCACAATATTTTCAAAATCATTCGCCAACCGTAATGTGGTTGCGGCTGTCATGTTGCTACCTGTTCTGCCCGGCA
>JBJOHR010000017.1:0-13874 GCA_046047575.1 Bacteroidota bacterium
TGATCCGTTTGTTGAGCCAATATCCTGAGGTGATCATTCAAGCGGGAGATGAGTACAGTCCAGCGGTGATCGCCAATTACACGTACGAACTCGCCAAGGAATACAACACGTTCTACCATGAGTGTCCGATCCTAATTGAAGAAAATGAAGATTTGAAGGCCCTGCGATTGGTAGTTTCAGCATTGACGGCTCAGGTGATTTCGGCTTCCATGCGCTTGTTGGGCGTAATGGTTCCCAATAGAATGTAAATTGGCATTAATGCCGCGTGCAATTACCTTAGCGGCTTCAAAATCAGAATCAGATGTTCGAGAATTTAACGGAGAAGTTTGACAGGGCGTTCAAAACGCTGAAGGGCGAAGGTCAGATCACCGAGATCAACGTGGCCGAGACCATGAAGGAAGTAAGGCGTGCGCTGCTCGATGCTGACGTCAACTACAAGATTGCGAAGGATTTCACCGACACCGTCAAGCAAAAGGCACTCGGACAGGATGTATTGACGGCTGTGAAACCAGGTCAGTTGATGGTGAAGATCACCAAAGACGAACTGGCCAAACTTATGGGTGGAAAGTCCGTGGATGTCAATCTCGAAGGTAAACCATCGGTCATCCTTATTGCTGGTCTTCAAGGTTCTGGTAAGACAACTTTCTCTGGTAAACTGGCGCTGTTTCTCAAAAGCAAACGACAGAAGAACCCATTGTTGGTGGCTTGCGATGTGTATCGTCCAGCGGCCATTAACCAGTTAAAGGTTCTCGGAGAGCAGGTTGGTGTTGCGGTTTATACTGAAGAAGGAAACAAGAATCCTGTTTCCATTGCTGAAAACGCCATCAAATATGCAAAGGCGAACAACCACAGTGTGGTTATTGTAGATACTGCTGGTCGTCTGGCCGTGGATGAGGAAATGATGAACGAGATCGACCGCGTTCACAAGGCCATCAAACCACAGGAAACCCTTTTTGTGGTCGACTCCATGACAGGACAGGATGCGGTGAACACAGCAAAGGCCTTCAACGACAGATTGAACTTTGATGGTGTTGTCCTTACCAAGTTGGATGGTGATACACGCGGTGGTGCGGCTCTTTCTATCCGTTCCGTTGTCGATAAGCCGATCAAGTTTGTCGGTATCGGTGAGAAGCTGGAAGCACTCGATATCTTTCACCCAGACCGTATGGCCGACCGTATTCTTGGTATGGGCGATGTGGTTTCGCTTGTTGAACGTGCTCAGGAGCAATTTGACGAGGAACAGGCAAGAAAACTTCAGAAAAAAATTGCCAAGAATACCTTCGATTTCAACGATTTTCTTGATCAGATCAATCAGATCAAAAAGATGGGAAACATCAAGGATCTGATGGGAATGATACCAGGTATGGGCAAAGCATTGAAAGACGTTGATATTGACGATGACGCCTTCAAACAAGTAGAAGCTATCATTGGGTCAATGACCCCGTTGGAAAGGTCGAATCCTGCGCTGATCAATGGTAGCCGTAGAAAGCGAATTGCTGACGGTAGCGGATCCAGCATTCAGGATGTGAATCGATTGCTGAAGCAATTCGAAGAAAGCCGCAAGATGATGCGCATGTTCTCAGACAAGGGGGCGATGAAAAACATGATGCGCAACAATCCATTGGCCAGAAGATAATTTTCTGTTCACTGTCTTTCAGGATCCTTTAACTTCATTTTCAATGGTATAGGTTCTTCCTATGTCTCGGTAGCGACCTTTATTGACAAAAGTGCGTGAAACACGTAGGAATTGCGAATTGAATGTTATATACTTGTATAGTGTTTTCGATCAATGTTATTAGACGGAAGGAAGATATCGGACGAAATTAAAATTGAGTTAGCCGCAGAAGTGAACAAACTGCTGGCAGTTAACGTGCGTGCTCCGCACTTGGCAGCCATATTGGTGGGCCATGATGGGGCAAGTGAAACCTACGTTACGAGCAAAGTCAAAGCATGCGACCAGATCGGTTTTGGTTCAACGCTTGTAAGGTTACCAGCCGATGTATCGGAGAGTAGATTGATTGCAGAGATCGATGCCATCAACAACAATGACGAGATTGATGGTTTGATCGTACAATTACCATTGCCTAAGCACATTAATGAGCAGAAAGTCATTGAACGTGTAGTGCCAGAAAAGGATGTCGATGGATTCCATCCTGTAAACGTTGGCAAACTGGTGCTTGGTCTTCCAACGTTTGTCTCAGCTACACCGAAAGGAATTATGGAGTTGCTCAAACGTTATAAGATAGAAACCAGTGGCAAGCATTGCGTGGTTCTGGGAAGAAGTAACATCGTTGGCACTCCAATGGCCAATCTACTCAGCCGAAACAGCAATCCTGGAAACTGTACTGTTACTCTTTGTCACAGCAAGACAAGGAATTTGTCGGAATTTACCCGGTCTGCAGATATACTTATTGCGGCCTTAGGCAAGGCGGATTTTGTAACGGCCGACATGATCAAGGAAGGAGCCGTTGTCATAGACGTTGGAATTACAAGAGTAGAAGACAACCGTAATTCAAAGGGATACGTGCTGAAGGGAGATGTTGCGTTTGAGGAAGTGCAGGCTAAGGCATCTTTCATTACGCCAGTGCCGGGTGGCGTTGGTAGAATGACCATTGCAGCTTTATTGCAGAACACGTTACAATCAAGATTGAACAGTTTAAAAACCCAGTTAATATCATAATCATGTCAGTTAAAGTCAAACTCAAAAACAGAGAGGACAAGTACGTTGTGCTAGACGACAAGACGTACGAAGATCTTCAGAATGACACCTATCTGTCATCCATCAAATTCTTAGAAAACCTTCGTGCCCATTCTAATGGTTATGGGGTTTTTCAACGTTGCATCACCACCAAAAAAGGACCAGTTTACGAAACGATCTATCTGCACAAACACGTTGCGGAGAAGTTTGTGAAGAAGCCGAAGAGCGAACGAAAATTGTTTGTTCGGTTCATTGATGGAGACGTGTTGAACGTTCAGCTTGAAAACCTCGAGTGGGTCACTATGAATACGCTGAGACGCCAGATGAAGAATTTCAAGAGCAAGACCGGTTTTAGAGGTGTTACCAAGGAGAAAAATCGTTTTAGAGCGGTAATCTATCATGAGCGAAAGGCACACAATCTAGGCTTTTTTGATACCGCAGAGGAAGCTGCAATAGCCTACAATAAGAAATCACGTGAGCTGTTCGGAGAAACAGGAAGTTTGAATAGAGTATAAACGTGAGAGGCAAATTAATGAGAAGCGTCTGACCCCATAGGTCAGACGCTTTTTTTATGATGCGTCACTATCAATTGTAACATGAAGACTCAAAAAACTGACCTTCGGGTCAATAGGGTCTATTTTATGCTTGATCTTTCTGCCACTGCGTTTATAAATATCGAGTAGGCCAAGCCCCGCGCCACCTTTGTCAGAATATTCAGATCGGCCTAGCCGATCACTGTAAATACCGCGCATATTGCCATGATCCCAGCTGTTGATCTCTGCAATTTTCGCTTCAAGGTGAGGGATGTTTTCATTGGCTATCCGGTTCCCGGTAACAATAAAGAAATCGTTATTATGCCTTCCCAGTAATAGTATGCTGGCAGCCTCAGAATCTTGAGCAGAACCTGCTGCTGAGTGGTTTACAACATTCTGCAAGCATTCCACCAGTATGTTGAATACTCTTTTACGGAGCTTTTTCTCTTCTCCGCTCTGTACCAATTTCAGTTCGGTAATGGAAAGCAGTTGTTGAACAGTTTCATCGCTGATGTGGTCACGATAAGCTAACAGCAGTTCGTGCTCGGACATCATCCGATCAATATCAATGTATTGGTCAACTCGGCTCAACTTCGCGTGATTTGGTTGTTGAACTCTACGGGTAAATGTTCCAAAAGTTATAACCCGATTCAAAATTTTTCAATCCACCTTAATGGATACTTTAGCGAAATGAAAGTTCTTGAACTGGATGAAGCCACAGCAAAGTTGCTGGAGAAAGGTCAGGTGTTGCCGGTCATGGAAGAATTCTACACGGTTCAAGGCGAGGGATTTCACACTGGAAAAGCGGCTTACTTTATCCGAATTGGAGGCTGCGATGTTGGATGTCATTGGTGCGATGTGAAGGAAAGCTGGAATGCGGCCATCCATCCCTTGGTAAATGTGGCATCCGTGGTCAAAAACGCGGCTTCGCAACCTGCCAAGACCGTGGTGATCACTGGCGGAGAACCAATGACCTTCAATCTGGATCATCTTACCCGATCATTGAAGGATGCAGGTTTGGCTGTGCACATTGAGACATCTGGAGCCCACCCATTTTCCGGAACTTTCGACTGGGTCTGTCTTTCTCCTAAGAAGACGGCCCCTCCGAAGTCAGAATATTACGCTAAGGCCAACGAATTGAAAGTCATTGTTCACAATCGGCACGATTTTCAATGGGCTGAAGAGCACGCATCAATGGTATCTTCAGAATGTCTGTTATTCTTACAGCCGGAATGGAGTAAACGGGATGAAATGATGCCTGCCATCATCGATCATGTAATGAGAAACCCTATGTGGAACGTATCGCTGCAAAGCCATAAATACATGAACATTCCGTAGTGAAACGAATTGCGTACATATTCTTAGGGTTGACGCTCTTGATCTCATTGCCAACGCTGGCTCAACGACAGTATTCTACGAGTTCGAACAAGGCGATCAAACTCTTTGAAGAAGCCTTGAAGTTTTATAGCGCCAAGCGCAATGTAGAGGCCTTGGAACTGTTGAAGAAAGCCATTAAGGCAGACGAAAAGTTTGTAGAGGCATACACCGTTTCAGGCGACTGTTACTTTGACCTAGGAGACTTGGAGGGTGCCATTGCATCTTACAGTAAGGTGGTAGAGCTCAATCCCGATTTTATGGCCACCTCTTATAAACAGTTGGCCGACACTCAGTTCAAAACAGGGGATTATAAAGGTGCGCTTGAGAATTACAGGATCTTCATGACCAAAAAGCGGGTCAACCCCAAAATCAGAGAAGACGCTGAACGCTATCTGGCCAATGCTGAATTCGGGGCGGTTACCAAGGAAAAGCCGGTGCCGTTTGACCCGAAAAACCTTGGCCCTGCAATTAACAGCGACCAATACGAATACTTTCCCGTATTAACTGCCGATGAACAGACGCTCGTTTTTACCCGCAATCAGCGTAATTCGGCAGCCATGGATTATCAGGAGGATTTCTACATCAGCGTTTTTGATGAGGGAAACTGGGCGCAGGCCGTGAACTTAGGGCAGCCTATCAATACTGACGACAACGAAGGCGCTCAAACCATTACAGCCGATGGAAAACAACTTTTTTTCATAGGTTGTAATAGAAAGACCGGTCTTGGAAGTTGCGACATATACAGGTCTTTGCGAAATGGAAAGAATTGGGGAACGCCAGAGAATTTGGGCGCTCCTGTGAATTCATCAAAATGGGAAAGCCAGCCAAGCGTTTCTGCCGATGGTAAGACACTTTACTTTGTAAGCAATAGGGCAGGAGGCATTGGTGGAATGGACATTTGGGTCACCCAATTGGCACCAAACGGAGAATGGACAGTCCCACGGAATCTCGGTGAGCCGATAAATACTCCGCATTCTGAAGAAACACCATTCATTCATCCCGATGGCAAAACGCTCTATTTCACATCTAACGGTCATGTAGGAATGGGAGAGAAGGATATTTATGTTTCGCGTATGGATTCTGTAGGAAATTGGACTACCCCTCAGAATCTCGGTTATCCGATCAACACCTGGAACGATGAACAAGGGTTGTTTGTAGCTGCCAGTGGCGAGAATGCATACTTCAGTTCCGACAGAGAAGGCGGATATGGTAAACTCGACCTTTATTCGTTCAAACTGTATGACGCGGTGCGTCCAACGCGTGTAACCTACGTGAAAGGAAAAGTGGTGGATAAGGTGACCGGAAAACCGCTCGCTGCCAAATTTGAACTCATCGATCTAGAAACTTCGGAAGTGGTGATAGAGTCTGGTTCAGACCCCGTAAACGGAAGTTTTCTAGTAACGCTCCCTGTGGATCATTCCTACGCGCTCAATGTTTCTAAAGATCAGTATCTGTTCTATTCTGAGCATTTCTCTCTGCCCAAGGAGCACGATATTTCCAAGCCATATCGGATGGACGTATCCTTACAGCCCATCAAGTATGGGGAAAAAGTGGTGTTAAAGAATATTTTCTTCGAAACGGCATCGTATGAACTTTTGGACGAATCGCGGGCCGAATTGAACAAACTGGTAGCTTTTATGACCAACAATCCTACCATCCGAATAGAAATTGGCGGCCACACGGACAATGTGGGAAAACCAGAGGATAACCAATTGCTGTCTGAAAATCGTTCAAAATCTGTGTTAAGCTATTTGACAGAGAATGGCATTGCAGCAGCTCGGTTGCAATACAAAGGTTACGGGCAGGAACAACCCGTTGATACCAACGATACGACCGAAGGAAGGGCTAACAACCGAAGAACTGAATTCAAAGTGTTGAGCGGTGAATAGAATCTGTGGCTTTTTTCCTCTATTTCTGATTGTATCACAAGCGTTTGCTCAACGCGTTGAGCATTCCGTTTACCTGATCGGAGATGCTGGGAAAGACACGACTCCAGGGCCCGCATTGATAATGTTAGAAGCTGAACTGAAAACGCATCCGGAAAGTTCGGTTCTATTCTTGGGAGACAACATTTATCCTGCGGGACTGGAAGGAAAGGAAGGGGCCAAAAAGCAACGAATGTCTGAGTTGAAACTGCTATCTCAGCTTGAGCGAACAGCAGGTCACAAAGGATATGTTTTCTGGGTTCCGGGTAACCATGATTGGAAAGCTGGTCGCTGGCAAGGCCATTGGTTGGTGAAGAAAGAAGCGGAATTTGTAGAAACTTACTACGCACAGCAAGGAACCATTAAGAATGATTCCGGAGCCGTTTTCTTTCCAAAGGATGGATTCCCGGGGCCGAACCTTCAACAAGTGAACGAACACAATTATAATCTCATAACACTTGATGTGCAGTGGTGGCTGCAAGATCAGTTCTTTCATAAAGTGCCAACCGAGAACGGTCTTACCAAAAAGAAAATGGAACAGCTGTTCCTTCAGCGATTAGATAGCCTTTTGGCACGTTCAACCCGTAGTGGAGCCACCACCATCGTGGCAGCCCATCATCCCATGTTCAGCAACGGACATCATGGCGCAGGAAAGCAACCATTCCGGTTCATCCTTAATTGGGTTCCGCCATTTCAACTGTTCGGACTTGCTGGATTGAACAGGGCTATGGTACAGGATATACCACAACCTCGCTACAAACGAATTCGAAATAGGATCCTTGCCATTCTCAATAAGTATAATGGCATCGTTTACGTTTCGGGCCACGACCATAATCTACAGTACCTGAAGAAAGAACAGAATCACTATTTGGTAAGTGGTGCAGGAAGCAAGCGGTCATCGCTCTCAGGAGATAAGTATGGCGCATCGTTCATGGACGATGTCAACTACGGTTTCATGCGTTTGGACCTAATGGACAACGGCCGCATTCAGTGCCATGTTTTCGGCCACACTACCGGAACGATCATTTATTCGTTCTGGTTGGATTGAATTTCCATTTAACGTGTATTATGGTAACAAATTCAGTTCTTTGTTCTGATGAGAAATAATGCAATACTAGTCGTTCTATTGTTTTTCTGCTTGGCCAAAGTCCAAGGTCAGGTTCAACTTACCCGTGTCTACGGTGGAGAAAGCTACGATTTCGGAGCAGAGGTAATTCCAACTTCTGACGGTGGCTATTTGATAGCAGGGAGTTCCAGCAGTTTTGAAAACGATGTCAGTTCTCAGGTTTTGGTTTTCAAAGCAGATGAATGGGGCAATGTTGTATGGAGAAAAAACCTCGGTGGTGTTTTTGCCGATCTAGCAGAGAGCATGGTGGAAACCGCAGATGGCAATTTGCTTGTTGCAGGTTTTTCAGAAACCATCAATGCAACGTATCAGTTTTACGCATTGAAACTTACCATGGATGGAGATACCATTTGGACTCGTCATTATGGTGGAGCAGCATGGGATTTCTGTCGTCAGGTAGCTGCTCTTCCCGATGGAGGATTTGCACTCCTTGGTCAAACATACAGCTATGGTGCTGGCGAGGGAGACTTTTATTTGATCCGTATCGATAGTGAAGGCGATACACTCTGGACCAAAACTTACGGTGGTGCACTTGATGAGAGCGGAGAATCAATTGCTCTTGCAGCTGACGGAGGTTTTTTCTTGGCAGGCACAACTGAAAGTTTTGGAGCCGGTGGTAAAGACATGTATGTGGTCCGTGTTGATTCTAATGGTGATACACTTTGGACTAAGGCGTTTGGCGGAGTGGAAGATGACATTTGCAATGCAGTGGCAGCTGCGGCTGATGGAGGTTATATTCTTGCTGGTGGCACATACAATTTTACTCCAGGCAAGTCCGATTTTATACTACGGAAAGAAGATGGTATACAGCAGTGGGTTAAAACGGAATCTAAGCCCGGAGATAATTTCCTTACTGATGTAATCGTTGAACCCGGAACACAAAATGTGACTACCGTTGGCTACTTAACCGAAAGTGATGAATTCGGTGGAGTTGATGGACGAATCCTAAGGTACGGGGCGGATGGAATCTGGAATGGAGTAGCAAAGAATCATGGAACGTCTGAAACGGATAATTTCATTGATATTAAACTGACCTCTGATGGTGGATATGCCATTCTAGGCACAACTCAGGGTTATTTGAACCGATTTGATGACGTTTGGTTGGTTAAGACGAACAATCAAGGATTCGGGGTTTCAGCTAACGTTGCCATCAACGAGATCAACATTGGAAATGAGGCATTTGCCGTTAGGGTCGCGCCAAATCCGGTTGGCAGCTATTCACAGCTGATGATCGATGGTTATGAGCTGATCTCCAAGGCGTTTAACTATCAAGTTGAATTGAGAGTCTTTAATGCTTTGGGCAAATTGGTTCATGTCCAGAACATCAATTCGGGGAATGAGATGCTCCAATTGAATGATGTTGCTGCAGGCATTCTTAGTTACCAGCTTGTTGCTGGCAATGAACTCCTTGCAACGGGCAAGTTGGTCAAACTGAATCAGTAAGCTGAACTAGAAGTAAGCAGCGAAGCCAACGTAAGCGCTCTGCGAAGTACCTACCATAGGCAGAATGTAGCCTTCAAGATTATTGGTTCCAAGTTTGATCTCGAACACGTTGGTAAACTTCTTTCTCAGTTCCAATCCAAGATGCCAACTGCCGAAACCTCCGTACGCCACTCTGCCGTCTATGTAGAAGCCTTTTGGTAAGGGAGAGCTGGTGCCAACGTATCCGTAGGGCAAATAAGAACTGGCAATTCTGTATTGAATACCTGCGTAAAGCTTCAATCCTTTTGAGTTCAGTTTGTAACATCCTTCAAGTCTAATGCGTCCCGGAAGGACCACGTTGTAAGGCTTTCTTTCACGTTTTGTGGCAAATCCATCTACAACGGAATCAAGATTGATGGATGAAAAAGTTCCTTCTGATCCGAACAAGTTCACATCAACACCTTCAAATCGAAATACAGAATCTAGATCAGTGTGCTTCAAGTTCTTGGTGTATCGGATAAATCCCATGTCGTCCATATCCAACGTCAACCCGAATTTTTCTGCTTCAAAAGCAACACTTAACGCTCCACTCAATCCCAATCCGTTGGCGTCAAAGTATTGTGAAGAGCTGATTGAACTTGAACGGATCTCGCCATGTACTTCGCCATCCAAGTATTCTCCGTTGGATTCGGTGTACAACTCAGCCTTATCTATCAGCAATCTGATATTTCTGTTTCCGGTAAGCAGTGAAAGCCCAAATCCGATCCGCCATTTATTGCCATTGCCGGTGGTCAAATACTTCAGTAATCCGATCTCATATTGCTTATAAGTAATGAAATTGGCTTCGAGCTCAGAAAGATCGGCTGTTTTGCCTGCAAACATGGCGTTTCCAAATACCACCAGATCGAAAAGGTCTTTGCTGAACTTGGCATTGGCATGTGTTCTATCGGCCACATTCACGTACCAGCCTAGCCCTTTGGCGCTATCGGGAATATGACGGGCGTAGATTCCAAAGTCGAGGTCAACACCCAATCCATTGGTTTTACCCAATCGGTTGCTGGCAGCTACCCGGAGGTCGCGATCCAGAAATTTGCCTTGGAAAGCTTGCCAAATAAGTTCGGACGTAACTGCATTGCTGGCCAATTGGTATCGACCGTGAATTCCAACTGAATAGCCTGTCTGCGTATCACTGAAAATCGGATGCCGAAGCTGTGCAAAGCCAGACAGCGCCATCAAAAGAGGAAAGGCGATCAGAATCCGTTTCAAAATGTAGATGGTCCGAAATTGATATTGAAATTACCAATGAGCTTCAGGTCGATGCCGTAAGTGTCGTAAAACTCCATCAGTTCTGGTTGACCGGCCGTGTTGAAGGTTGCTCTGATGCGAACGTGCTTGGTTTGCGGCAACACGGCAGTTACGTTTTCGGGTACTGGAATGCTCAATCGCGTTTCAAGAGGCGCGATAACGCGATTATTTGCATCAAGCGCAGGAGCGAGAATTGTTGAGGGTGCAACCAACGTTTCCAGTTCAACCATGTTCTCATCCAACATAATGAGGTCAACCGAACCCGACAATGGCAGCCCGTTTACGGCTATGAGGGTGAATGTTCCGCTGTTCACAGATTCCACCACACCCGATTCACTCAGGTTCCAAGCAATGGTGTCTACCAGAGTCAAATTGTCAATTCGGGTGCGCAAAGGAATATCAATGTTCATCAATGCTTGAAACGGCCTGTCATAATAGAAGAAGTCGTTGCCAGCCGAAACATTTCCAAGCGGGTTCAGATCGAATCCGAAGGTAAAACCCAATTCGTTGGGCAGGTTTTCAATAAACTGTTTGATGTTGGAATTGGCGTTGTTCAGTTCGTAATCCACGGTGGAAGGGATCACGTCCTCTGCATTGCCAGAAATGTCCAATGCCCTGGTCAGAAGCACGTTGCTTCCAACAATTTCATGATTCAGATTGACGGTGTTGCCTGTTCGTGTGTTGATGGAAGTCAGCTGATCCAACTTGAATCGCGCATCAGCGCCAACTCCGTTCACTATGTGCAATCCGATCGTCACAGAATCCAAGAACAACTGACCTTCGGTAATTCGGTCAAGCACATCGATTTTGGAATTCTCATCTTCTGTCGAACTTGATTGCTGTCCGAAATAACCGACTCCATAATTCGGAACAATATCAACGAAGGAGTATTCCAGCCTTAAAATGGTTCCGCTCGGAATGGTGACGGTCTCTCCGTCCAAAGACGTTCTGATGGTGAAAGCTGTTACCAACTTATTGAAGCCAGTTCCATCCAACCCTCTAAGGTCTAAGGTGTAATTGGTCAGGTCGAATTCAAACTCAGCTACTGCCGTATCTGTAACACTACCTGGTGGTACAACCCCAGAGCTTACAAATTGATTTCCGTAAAGCGATGCAACTGGTATGTTATATGTGAAATCAAGCGAAGTTTCGATGATATTCTTGATCCTTAGTTTAAGTTTTCCGCCACGGACGATCACCTTTTTCAGAGCCAGTTCGCCAAGGTTGTATTGCGTTTCGTCAACTATAGAGCCGGGAATCTCAAAACCGGGTTCCACATTTTCGATGACCACAGGCGAAATGATATCCTTGCTTAAAGTGGTATCTGGAATTTTCAGGATTGAATCGAGCGGAAGGTCAATAAGTGATGTTTCAACACGAAGTCTAAGCGCACCGTCTGCCGAAGAAGTTAGGAGCGAATCTGCCACAAGATCGGCCATGGTAAGCCGAGTATGAATTACGGGAGCCAGCACATCAACATCCCAACTGGTATTGGCAATATCCTGTTTACATCCCCCAAGCGCAAAGCTCAGACCTAGCAGTATGAATGGTATTCGGATCGAAGATTTCAAGGTGTGGCTAAAGTAGGAAAATAGCATCTGATTGAACGTTGTGATCTGATACTCCGTCCTGGTATCTCGAGCTATGATCACATCGATGTGCAACGTGCTTTATAGTGTTGTTGTGACAATTTGAAACATCTGATTCAACAACACGTATTTACCACCATGACCTTTGTAACCTATCTTAAAACGTAAGCTAACATGGAAACAATCTCACAGAAAAAAGTCATCGTTTCGTATCTGATCACTTCTTTGCTCATCTTCCTGGTATCGGCCACAACAAGCATGTTGGGTATACTTGGCGATGCATCGCTGCCGATTGCAGGCTCCTTATCTAATGAGCTGATGGCCATTGTTCAACTGGTCGTTGTTCTGGCGGCAAACTTGGTCTTGCACGGAATATTCTATTATGGTGGGCTGAACTCGTCACCCATGGCTAAGGGATTGACAATTGGAGTAGTATTGGGCTTATCTTACTTCATGGTCAGCGTTTTTGCCTTGGGAGTGTACGATATTAATTCTGACCCGATCCATTTGCTTGCGAGTGCGTTGAGCGGCAGAGTGATAGAGTATAGTTCTGGAGGAATACTGACGGCCATCATCAGTGTTTCGGACATACACAAATGGGGTTTGCTGAGGGCGTTCTAATATCCGTACTTTTCTTTCCACAGGTGCTTTAAACGGTCGCGGTCTGCAGATTCGCGACCGTTCTGTTGTGGTTCATACAGGACCGTTCCTGTGAGCGCTTCTGGCAAGTATTCTAAGTTCACAAAATGCTCTGGATGATCGTGGGCATAATCGTAGTCTTTGCCATAGCCTATCTGTTTCATCAGTTTTGTTGGAGCATTCCTAAGGTGTAGTGGTACGGGCTGGTCTCCGGTTTCCGACACTAGCGCTTTCGCTTTTTTGATAGCCAGATACGTGGCATTGCTTTTTGGCGAGTTGGCCAGATAGATCGCAGTTTGCGACAGAATGATATCCGATTCTGGAAATCCGATTACAGACGCTGCCTGAAAACAACTGTTGGCAATGACCAATGCAGTTGGATTGGCTGCACCGATATCTTCCGATGCAAGAATGAGCATTCTGCGCGCAATGAATTTGACATCTTCACCACCTTGGATCATTCTTGCCAGCCAGTAAACCGCTGCATTCGGGTCGCTGCCGCGTAAAGACTTGATGAATGCAGAAACGATGTCATAATGGTTCTCGCCACCTTTGTCGTAGGTAGAAAGGGAGTTTTGCAGGCAACGTTCAACCATTTCGTTGGTTATAACGGCCTCTGCATTACCTAAAGATCGCACCACCAATTCCAAGTTGTTCAGCAGTTTGCGGGCATCGCCTCCGCTAAAACGAAGCAAAGCTTCGTTTTCCTTAATGGTTATATCAGTACTTAACTGTTCGTTCAATTTCTGACGACCCTTATCAAGTAGAGTTTCCAATTCGATTCGTTCCAGACTCTTCAGAATATAAACCTGGCACCTGGACAACAGCGCTGAAATGACTTCGAACGATGGATTTTCCGTTGTGGCTCCGATCAACGTGATAACCCCTTTTTCGACTGCACCCAACAATGAATCTTGTTGCGACTTGCTGAATCGATGGATCTCATCAATAAAAAGAATCGGCTTTCCCTTATTGGAGAACAGATTCTGATCTCTCGCTTTTTCAATCACATCACGCACGTCTTTAACACCTGAGTTGATGGCACTCAAATTGTAAAATGGACGGCCCATTGTTTGAGAAATGATGTGCGCAAGAGTGGTTTTTCCTGTCCCAGGTGGACCCCAAAGGATCATGGATGGTAATTGACCTGATGCTATGGCCGTGCGCAAAACCGAATTTTCGCCTACCAGATGTTCCTGACCAACATAATCTTCCAAGGACGAAGGTCTGAGTACTTCGGCAAGCGGGCTAGTATCATTC
>JBJOHR010000018.1:0-3698 GCA_046047575.1 Bacteroidota bacterium
CAATCACGGAACACCTTACATTTAAACCCGTGAAACCGTTTCTCGAAACATCCATCGAGTTTCTTGCTGGCGTTGGTACAGAACGCGCCAAACTCCTGCGCGAAGAATTCGGAATCCGCACCTACAACGATCTGTTGCATCATTTCCCGTTCAGGTATGTGGACAAGACACAATTTCATCAGATCAACAGCATAAAAAGTGACGATGCCGACATTCAACTACGGGGAAGAATAACAGCCGTTCGTACAGTCGGTCAGGCCCGCGGACAACGTTTGGTGGCCGATTTCACCGATGGAACGGGCGTTATCGAACTCGTTTGGTTCAAAGGCATCAAATGGGTCAAACCCAAGTTGCAGCACGGAATCGATTATGTGGTTTTCGGCAAGCCAAGCAATTTCAAGGGCAGCTACAATATGGTGCATCCCGAGTTCGAAACCGTGGAATCGCAGCAGAAACGTGTCTCAAATGCGTTGGTGGCGGTTTATCCGTCAACAGAAAAGGCCAAGGAAAAGCATCTTGACAGCAAAGGTATTGCACGGCTCATGAACACGCTGGTGGGTCAATTGCCAGGAAAGGGTCATGTTGCCGAATTATACGGACCAGAATTCAGGCAGAAGAATCATCTGATCAGCAGTGAAGAAGCCTTCATCAACGTTCATTTTCCACGCGATACAGAATCATTGAAGAAGGCTCGTTTCCGCCTCAAATTCGATGAACTTTTCTTCATCCAACTGCGATTACTTAAGCTGAAATTGCTCAACCAAACCAAATTCCAAGGAGCTGTTTTTGCTGAAGTGGGAGAGTTGGTCAATCGCTTTTATTCGGAGTGTTTGCCGTTTGACCTGACAGATGCTCAGAAACGCGTGGTGCGTGAAATCCGCCATGACCTAGGTTCAGGAAAGCAGATGAGTCGCTTGCTGCAAGGTGATGTGGGAAGCGGAAAAACCATTGTGGCGCTCATGTCCATGCTTTTAGCTGTTGATAATGGCTATCAAGCTGCACTGATGGCGCCAACAGAGATTTTGGCAGAGCAGCATTTCGCAACCATTTCTGCGTTTCTCAAGAAGCTGAACCTGCACATTGCGCTACTAACAGGTTCAACCAAAACCGCAGAACGCAAAGTGCTGCATGAGCAGTTGCGCACAGGCGAAATCCACATTCTTATCGGAACGCATGCGTTGATCGAGGATGTGGTGCAGTTCAACAAACTCGGATTGGTGATTGTGGATGAGCAGCACCGTTTTGGGGTGCAGCAGCGCGCTAAGTTGTGGCTCAAAGGCAATGAAGGCGAAGTGCCGCACATGCTAATAATGACCGCTACACCCATTCCGCGCACCTTGGCCATGACGGTCTACGGAGATTTGGACACGTCTGTCATCGACCAATTACCACCAGGCAGAAAACCGATAAAAACCTTGCACCGTTTCGACTCTGCACGGATCAAGGTGTTCGATTTCATGAAGCAGGAAATTGCCAAAGGCCGCCAGATCTATGTGGTCTATCCGCTCATCAGCGAAAGCGAAAAGCTCGATTTCAAGCATCTCGAAGATGGCTACGAATCAATTGTTCGCGATTTCCCACAACCGCAATATCAGGTCAGCATTCTGCACGGAAAAATGAAGGCCGATCAGAAGGATTATGAGATGCAGCGGTTCAAAGAAGGCAAAACGCACATCATGGTTTCCACTACTGTAATTGAGGTTGGTGTGGATGTACCGAATGCATCGGTGATGGTCATCGAAAGTGCTGAGCGTTTCGGTCTTTCGCAGTTGCATCAGCTTCGCGGTAGAGTTGGCCGTGGAGCTGAGCAGAGTTACTGCATTTTGATGACAGGATATGCTTTGGGCCAAGAAGCACGAACCAGAATGGAAACGATGGTCAGAACCAATGATGGGTTCGAAATTGCGGAAGTGGATATGCGTCTGCGCGGCCCAGGCGATATTCAAGGAACGCAACAAAGTGGCAAACCGATCTTTCAAATAACCAATTTGAGCAAAGATGGACAGATTCTGGCGGCTGCCCGAAACGCGGCAATTGATCTACTTGCCGATGACCCCGAATTCCAGAAACGCGAAAACGCCCTCACCAAACATCACTTGATTCAAGAAATGAAGAATCGCCCGAATTGGGCACGGGTTTCTTAGGAGTTTACCGCAGCCCTTCTCAACCTATCATTGATGGCTCTTCCCAACCCGATATCCGGTAGTTTTTCTGCAAGAATGAGATCAACGGGAAACTTCTCAAACTCCCGCATGAATGCGAACAGATTGACGGCCGCTTCATGAAGATCGCCATGTGGTGAAAGCAACAATTGTCGGTCAGGAGGAAGGAATTCCAATCGTGTCATGAAACCCAAGAACCCAATTCGTTTTCCTTCAAAATCGGTTATCATTTCACCTGGATTCCCGAAGTACAACGGCTTGCCAGGAGCGTAATGACTTTTCAGCATTCCAGGTGCTTTCGGGTCTGAAGATTGGTTAAGCGTTACTTCCACTGGTCCTATCAGATCTTCGATCACGTCAATACTCAATCCACCCAATCGGTAAATGATCGGTTTTCCTTCTTCAAATCCAATGATGGTGCTCTCCAAACCGACAGTGGTCGGGCCGCCATCCAAGATGTAGTCGATCTTATCCCCAAGCTGATCATTCACATGCTGTGCCGTTGTCGGACTCACATAGCCGAACGGATTAGCACTTGGTGCTGCCAGCGGAAAGTCAAGCATCCGAAGCAGATCCTGCGTCATGGGGTGAGATGGAACGCGAACAGCCACATTATCCAATCCTGAGGTGACAACATCTGGCACGATCGGCTTTTTAGGAAGGACCAACGTCATCGGGCCAGGCCAGAATTCATCCATCAGCGTTCTCGCCAAAGATGGAATCTCTGCAACATGCTCCTTGATCCATTCTGTGCCCGAACTGTGCACAATCAGCGGGTCGAACTGCGGTCGGTTCTTCGTTTCGAAGATGCTCAGAACAGCCTCTTCGTTGAAAGCATTTCCCGCCAATCCGTAAACGGTTTCTGTTGGAATGGCCACCAATTTGCCTTGCCTCAAAAGGCGGGCTGCTTTTTGTATATCTGTCCCGATCTCGGCCATCACGGCAAAAGTAATCGGTTCAAACACGTGTAACGTCATTTATCGATGAGCTGAAACCGTTTCTGTGCGGTTCACAAACACTAAATTCGCGGCTCAAACGCACACGCATGAACATTTCTTACAACTGGTTGAAGCAATACCTGAAGCTTGATATTGATGTTAATGAGGCTGCCGCCCTGCTTACCGGTAGTGGACTTGAAGTGGAGAAGGTCATTCCGTTTTCATCAGTGGAAGGTGGCTTGGAAGGGCTGGTCATTGGGGAAGTCCTCACCAAGGAAAAACACCCCGATGCCGACCGATTGAGCGTTACAACGGTAGATGTTGGAGGCGAAACTCCGTTGGATATCGTGTGCGGGGCACCTAATGTGGCGGCCGGGCAGAAAGTGATTGTAGCAACGGTCGGAGCGAAGCTTTATCCATCAGAAAGTGAGCCGTTTGAGATCAAGAAATCGAAGATTCGAGGAGCCGTTTCGGAAGGAATGATCTGTGCTGAGGATGAGATCGGATTGGGAGAAAGCCACGATGGCATCATGGTGCTTCCGGCAGAGGTGAAGGTTGGTACGCCTGCGGCCGATTATTTCGAGATTGAGAATGATTT
>JBJOHR010000019.1:0-18369 GCA_046047575.1 Bacteroidota bacterium
ACTGTCTTTGATGCCACCGTACGGCATCTGATCCACACGGAAGGTGGGCACATCATTGATGATGACGCCACCGCACTCGATCATCTCAAATGCCAGATTCATCTCTGCAAGGCTATCTGTGAAAACTCCTGCCTGGAGCCCGAATTTGGAATCATTCAGCATCTTAATGGACTGCTGGAATTCTTCAAAGGGTTCAACAGTAATTATTGGCCCAAATACTTCCTCCGAACAAACACGCATTTCCTTTTTCACGTTGGTAAGGATGGTCGGAGCGAAGATGCCGGCCTTTTCAAAACCACCACAGATCACCTTTGCGCCAGCGCTGGTGGCTTCCTCCAACCATTCCGTCATGCGCTGCGTGTTGGCTGCATCTATCATAGCCGAGATGTCGGTTTCTGCATTTAACGGAGAGCCCCATTTCAACTGCTCAGCGCCAGCTTTCATTTTCTGGCAGAATTCCTCATAAAGCGACTGATGCACATAGAACCGCTGTGCATGGATGCAAACTTGACCCGAGTAGGCAAATGCGCCAATCAACAAGCGCGGCAAAGCCTTATCAAGGTTGGTTCCTTTGGAGATGATGACACCAGCGTTTCCGCCCAGTTCCAGCACCACACGTTTTTTGCCAGCTTTTTCCTTCATTTTCCAACCAACCGCTGGCGATCCTGTGAACGTGAGCAGTTTGAACCGTTCATCCGTAACCAATCGATTTCCCGTTTCGCGGTCCATGGGCAGTACGGTAACTGTTCCTTTCGGCAAGGCAGTTTTCTCAATGATCCGCGCCAATTCCAAAGACGAAAGCGGGGTAGAAGAGGCAGGCTTCAGAATAATGGGGCACCCTGCGGCTATGGCAGGCGCAATTTTGTGTGCTACCAAATTCATTGGGAAATTGAAAGGTGCAATTCCAGCCACCAATCCAACTGGGAAGTATTTCACAATTCCTTCGCGATTTTCGCCTGCGGGAGATGTGTCCAATTGCATTACTTCGCCAGGCAACCGCTTGGCCTCCTCGCTTGCAATTTTGAAGGTCTGCATGGCACGGTCAACTTCTCCTTGAGCATATTTCAGTGGTTTGCCGCTTTCGGCAGCAAGGAGATTTGCCAATTTGAGCCTTCGCTCGTGAAGTTCATCCGAAATCTGTTCCAGTGCATTGGCCCGAACATGGGTGGGCAGAGCCCAAAGTTCCTTCTGAACGGCTTGGGCCGCATTGATTGCCGTTTCCAGCTCCTCCTTCCCGGCCAAGTAGGTTTTTCCTACAATGCTGTTGTCGTATGGGTCAAGAACGTTCAAGTGTTCTTTGGTGGTGATCTCTTTGCCACCAATAAGCAGTGCGTAGTCTTTCATGATGTCCGAAATTAAAAAAGGCCGCTTCTCAGCGACCTTTTCTCTTTTTTCATTTTCACCATTCGGTTCTCAAACGTGAGCCTCGTCTTCTTTCTTCACAACTTCCAATGCTTCTTCGGTGGTTGCTTCGTCCGATTCAACCTCGGTATCATCTTCTACAATTGTACCAGTGTAAATGCCACCACCATTGGTGTTTGATATGCATTTAAGGATGTCGTCCTGAGAAAGGAGGCTAGCATCGAACGTGAAGTAACCTATTCCTTCTTCAAAACTAACCTCGCTTTTACCGATGCCTGCCAGTTTCCCGCACTCTTCTTGAATTTTGGCAGCGCATCCGGATGGGCAACTCATGCCTTCTATCTTAACGGTAACGGTTGTTGGCTGTTCCATTTCATCCACACTCATCATTTGTACTGATTCTTCTTCAGCAGGGGCTGTGCTTGTTTGTCCACATCCGGCAAAAAATGCTGCAGATGAGATCAATGCAAGTGTAAATAGTCGGTTTTTCATTTTTTTATCGCTTTGTAAATGTTTGAACTGTTAATGTTTTCAATTATTGATTGGATGGAGGTCTTGTGACCGTCAAATTCAACTCGGGCCAATGCCGAACTCAATTCTACTGATGCGCTGTATACACCTTCCACTTCTTCGATAAGAACTTGCACAGAACTGGAACAATGTCCGCAGTTCATTCCTGAAACTTCAAGCTCTGCTATTTCCTTCATCGGAACAAAATTACATTCTGTGCAGCTAAATTGTTCATGACCTAGGTCACAATTGCTGATGATCGACCGTTCTTTGCCACATGCAGAACACATGGCGTAACTGGTTGCTTTTGGTGATGATAGGCGCCATATGGGGCAGTTCATTCATTCTGATGAAAAAAGGGCTGATCGTTTTCAGCGCCACTCAGATCGCTGCATTGAGAATGGGTCTTGCATGGTTGGTAACACTTCCGTTTCTACTTCCTCGCTTTGCACAGATTTCCAAAAAAGAGTGGTTGGTACTATTGGGCGTAGGACTCTTTGGTAACGGTATTCCTGCCTTTCTTTTCGCAACGGCTCAGACCAAGATAGATAGTTCATTGGCGGGAATGCTCAATTCCATGGTTCCGATCCTGACCATGGTTTTCGGTCTTCTCCTTTTCGGGATCCGCACATGGTTTTTGCAGGTGCTTGGTCTCTTTGTTGGTTTTGTCGGTGCCATGCTGCTCATCATCATGCCAGATGGTGTGGAAGGATTCAAACCGGAGGCTTTGCTGGTAGTTGTGGCAAGCACTTGCTATGCTCTTAACCTTAACATGGTCAGAAAATTCTTGCCCAGAATGCCATCAATGGTCATAACAGCCGGTTCGTTCCTATGGATCGGACCTCTATGTATCATTTACCTTTTCAGCACGGATTTCGTTTATCGTTTTGATCATGTATATGCGCTTCAATCCTTTGGTGCAATTGCCATTTTAGCGTTGGTTGGTACAACTGTGGCTGTGCTCATGTTCAATAAGTTGATTCAGTCGGGAGGGGCGTTGTTTGCTTCAATGGTAACATACATTGTTCCTATTGTTGCCATTTTATGGGGCATTCTTGATGGGGAAAAAGTCAGCGTTTGGTCGATATTCGGGGTGCTGATCATACTTGCCGGGGTTTATTTGGTGAACAAACGTGCTGAATGACAGTTCATAAGTCAACTCGAATGCTATTTTTGTGACCCTCGACAAAAAATGATGAAAAAAATTTTCTCGGCTCTACTGGTGGCTTCTTTACCAGGAATTGCTTCGGCACAGTCTACACTACAATCGATCAGCAGTATTTTCCAAGCCAATTGCACGGTAGGTTGCCACAGCGGTGGAAGCCCAAGCGCCAACTTGGACCTTAGTGGAAATCCACAGGCTCTTTACGATGCATTGGTTGGTGTAACCCCAGTGAATCCTGCGGCACAGGCAAAGGGCTACAAATTGGTCGATGCCGGATATCCGCACAAGAGTTTCCTGCTTTATAAGTGTGCATACCCATCTTGGGACGATCAGTTTTCTATGGAACTTGCCGAGGGAAGTTCCATGCCTCAAAACCAACCAGCCTTAGAAAAAGAGGAGGTTGAGCTCATTCGTCAATGGATATTGGGAGGAGCGAAAGTGAACGGTACCGCTGTTGATCCTCAGACGCTATACGACTATTACCACGTTAATGGAATGCAGCGAATTGCCAAGCCAGCGGCACCTGCGCCAGGCGAGGGTTTTCAAATGCATCTTGGCCCATTTTTCCTAGAACCTGGAGAAGAGGTTGAGTTTTATAAGAAGGAAAAGGCCAATAATCAGGAAGTTGAGAACATTACTCGATTTGAAGCTATCTTCAACGATGAATCGCACCATTTCCTACTGTTCGAGTTTATTCCAGGAACCGATGGTCAGGTAGGTGAAGGATTAAGACCGGTGACGGTACAGAATGCCTTTCAGGACGCACAGTATATGGTGGGTTGGGTTGATCCTGATATTACTGACCTTCCCGAAGGCACTGCCTACAAATTGAACAGTTCCGGAGTTTTGGACCTTAATTATCACCTGATCAATTATGCATCAAACGGAGACTCTATTCTTGCAGCAGAAGCGTATATCAATTTTTATGTTGACAACCAGACACCTGACCTCATCCAGATGTATAGCAAGCTGTTGATCAACCTTCAGATCTTCATTTTGAATAATGGTCAAGAATACACATTCACAGATCCGGTGTTCGAAAGTGCAGCTCCTGAGGATAGCATGTATGTTTGGTTCCTGTCTTCTCATACACACAAGTACGGCATCGACTACGACATCTATAAGCGTAATCCGGATGGAAGCCAAGGAGATCAGCTGTATGAAGGATTTTACAACACCACTTACGATTTCAACCAAGGCTATTACGATTGGGAACACCCTGGGAATCTTTATTTGGATGAAGTTTACGGAGAGTTGGTTCCTATTGCTCTGAAGGATGGTCTTATTCAGGTAGCCAAGTACCAGATACCTGGAAGTGCAAACGAAACAGCCCCATTTATCAATTTCGGTCTGACAACCAATGATGAAATGATGTTGGCCTTCATCCAGTATACCCTTGAGCCGGTTAACTTGGTCAATGGAGTGCATGATCGTGTGAAGACTGATCAGTCATTTATATCCATCTACCCGAATCCTACCAGTGGAAGTTCGACCATCCGATTCAGTTTGGAGGAAAGAGCAGATGTAAAACTGGCGGTGTTCAATAGCCTGGGGCAGGAAGTGAATCGAATTTACAATGGTTCAATGTCGGCAGGCCAGGCAAACTTTGAATTCGATGCTTCAACTGGTTCAGATCCTAACGGATTATACCTGATCCAACTCATTGTTGATGGCAAGGTTTATTCAGACCGACTAATGCATTTGAACCGTTGAGTAAATTATTGTTTGAGGAAGTTGTGAACAAGACTTCTTTTTCTAAATTTGCAGCCCCGTTTTAGGGAATCAAATACAATTCTGTTAAAGATGTACGCAATTGTTGATATAGCTGGCCAACAGTTTAAAGTGGAAAAAGACACGAAAGTGTTCGCACACCGTTTAGAAGGAAAAGAAGGTTCTAAAGTGACCTTTGACAAGGTTCTACTTTTGGAAGAGAACGGAAAGGTATCTGTTGGAACACCTACCGTATCGGGTGCTACAGTATCTGCCAAGATCGTTTCGCACATCAAAGACGAAAAAGTTCTTGTGTTCAAGAAGAAGAGAAGAAAAGGATACCAGAAACAGAACGGTCACCGACAATCGTTGACAGAGCTTGTTATCGAAGGTATTTCTGCTAAAGGTGCTGCTAAAGCTGAGAAGAAGGAAGCTGCTCCTAAAGCGGATGAAAAATCAGAGGAAAACGCATAATTCAGTTTAAAAGAAAACAACCATGGCACATAAGAAAGGAGCCGGTAGTTCCAAAAACGGAAGAGAATCAGAAAGCAAGCGACTCGGAGTGAAGATCTTCGGTGGTCAGGCTGCCATTGCCGGTAATATCATTGTTCGTCAACGCGGCACAACACATCACCCAGGTGAAAACGTTGGTATCGGTAAAGACCATACCCTCTTTGCTTTGACCGATGGTGTGGTTGAATTCAGAAAAAGAAGAGATAACCGATCGTTTGTTTCTGTAGTTCCGGTGAGCTAAGAAACCGAAACGCTGTACACGGAAATCCCTTGCGCCTCGGTTCAAGGGATTTTTTGTTTTCAGTAGATAAATTTGCGCCACAATAGAATCATGTTACAGACAGCATACATAAAGGAGAATAGGGAAGAGGTGATAGAGCGTCTAAGCGTTCGTGGACTGAACGCAGCCGAAACCATTGACAAGATCATTGCTTTAGACGACAAGCGTAAAGCAACTCAGACCGCATTGGATGGAACCTTGGCAGAAGCCAATCAATTGGCCAAGGAGATAGGCGGACTTTTCAAACAAGGAAGATCAGAAGAGGCCAACGCAGCCAAGTCGAAAGCTGCCGAGTTGAAGGACCAATCGGGCACATTGGGAGAAGAAATGGCTGAGGTGCAGAAAGAGCTGGCAAATCTTCTTTATCAACTCCCCAATCTACCCCACGCAAGTGTTCCCAAAGGAAAGAGCGATGCAGACAATGAGGTGGTTTCTGAAAATGGGTCCAAGCCGGTTTTCAAATTCACACCCCTTCCACATTGGGAACTGGTAAAGAAGTATGATCTCGTAGACTTTGAACTTGGCGTGAAGATAACGGGTGCTGGATTTCCTGTGTATGTAGGTAAAGGCGCACGGCTACAACGCGCGCTGATCAACTACTTTTTGGATGAGGCCAGAGATGCAGGTTATAAGGAATACATCCCTCCTTTTGTGGTAAATGAGGCTTCCGGCTATGGAACAGGTCAATTGCCCGATAAGGAAGGGCAGATGTACCACATGCAGTTGGATGACCTGTACATGATTCCAACGGCAGAAGTTCCACTTACCAACATTTTTAGAGACGTTATCCTTCGGGAAGATGAATTGCCGAAGAAGCTGACAGCATATAGCCCTTGTTTCAGACGCGAGGCGGGCTCTTACGGAAAAGATGTGAAGGGACTTAACCGCCTGCACCAGTTTGACAAAGTGGAGATCGTTCAGGTGGTGAATCCTACAGACAGCTACCAAGTGTTGGACACCATGGTCTTACATGTTACCCGGCTTCTTGAAAAATTGGGTCTGCATTACCGTGTTCTCAGGCTTTGTGGTGGCGACCTCGGATTTACATCAGCGCTCACGTTCGATATGGAAGTTTGGTCGGGTGGACAGGACCGTTGGTTAGAGGTGAGTTCCGTTTCCAATTTTGAGACATTCCAAGCCAACCGATTGAAGCTGAGGTACAGGAAAGGCGATGATAAGCCGCAATTGGCCCACACGCTAAATGGTAGTGCCTTGGCGCTTCCTCGTATCATGGCGGCATTGTTAGAGAATTACCAGACTGAAAATGGAATAGAAATTCCGGAAGTTCTACATCCTTACACAGGCTTCAAAACCATCGGTTCGGATGATTGAAAGGCGGTTGATAGGCGCCTTGCTGATTATTTCCCTCTGGGGATGCCGACCTGATTTTACGGCCGAAAAGAACGCTGCCGATAGTTTGCTGAGCGTGGTCGACAATATTGAGCGCAATGTGGCTGGTATTGATGCCCGGTTGATAAAACAGTACATCAATAACGTTGGCGAAAAGTGTAGCAAACTTCAACAGGAGACAACCGATACGCTGACATTAAAGGACGCTCAGATATTAGTGGATTTCTGCGCATTGGACCAACACCTTCAAAGCTGCTTGCACCGCAAGGAACTGATAGATACTGAAGTGCTAAGAACAAGAACGCAGTTATTCAACCTTAAGTCCGACCTGGAGGAAGGACGGGCGCACAAAGACAGTGTGAACAACTATATTGAGCAGGAATTCCTGTTTGTAGAAAGCTTGGATCAATCTACCGACCAGATCATAGCTGAACTGAATGGATGTTTCAGCACCTATGCTGAACTAAACGAGGAAATTGACCGTTTACTGATCTCATTGCCATCCGCTGTCAACGAATGAAACGAATTGTAGTCATGTTCCTGTATTGTTTGCTGCCATTTGCGTTGGTAGCGCAGACTGATACGGACGAACAATTGGCCGCGCAGTTCTTCAAAAATGGCGAGTACGATAAGGCCGAAGTCTATTATAAGAAACTGTACAAGCGATATAATGACGAATTCTTCTTTCAATACTACATCGATTGTCTGCTGAAATTGGAGGATTTCAACGAAGCTGAAAAAACGGTTCAAAAGCGTATTAAGAATGAGGGGAACCCGGTGCTTTACGTAAATCTTGGACAAGTTTACAAGGCTGCTGGCGAAGAAAAGAAAGCTCAGCAGGCCTACGAGAAGGCGCTGCAGGAGTTGCCACCGTATCAGCGCCAGATTGATGCTCTGGCAAGTGCTTTCAGCGAACGTGGTGATCTTGAATATGCCGTAAAAACCTATGAGAAAGGCAGGAAATTGCTCAACGGGATCTACATGTATCGCTTCGAATTGGCAGCGACACATATGCGTCTCGGTAATTTCGATCGGGCCGTGGAAGAGTATCTGGATGCTTTGGCAGAAGATGAATCGCAGATCACCAAAGTGAGAACCGACCTGCTGGAAACCTTTGCAAGCGATGATTCTGGCACCAAGAGCGCCTTTTTTGAAGAAGCAGTTATAGGAAGGATTCAGCAACAACCGCAAAAGGATATTTATCCCGAACTGCTCATCTGGCATTTTGAACAGCAGAAGAAGTTTGCACAGGCTTTCGCACAGGCCAAAGCATTGGACAGAAGAAACCGAGAAGATGGCGCGCGGGTGGTGCAACTGGCTCATATCTGCAGGGCCAACCACGCATTCGACATAGCCATAGAAGCGTACAGATATGTGATCAAGAAAGGAGATGAAAGTTATTTCTATCTGAGTTGTAAGAAGGATCTGGTCAATACTCTTTATGAAAAGGCCATTGATGGAGGCCGATACACCGGTCAGGAGTTGGTTGAACTGGAAAGCACCTTTCTCAGCACGTTGGATGAGTTCGGGAGGAACGGAAACGTTGCCCAAATGATGATGAACCTGGCCGAACTGTACACCTTTCACATGCATCAGACCGATAAAGGAATTGACCTCCTTTATGAGGTTGTAGAACTTCCTGGTATTGACAGGGAATACCTTGCCTTGGCTAAGATCCAATTGGCCGATGCATTGCTGTTCACAGGCGAAGTGTGGGAAACCACACTGCTCTATTCTCAGGCCGAAAAGATGTTTAAAACCCATGATATAGGCAGAACGGCCAAACTGAAGAATGCCAAACTGGCGTATTACACGGGGCAGTTCGAATGGGCATTGGCACAACTGAACATTCTTAAAGCCGCCACCAGCGATTTCATAGCCAACGATGCACTTTATCTGGCCATGCTCATAGGTGATAATTCGTATATGGATTCGACCTATGCAGCCTTAGGAACCTTTGCCCGAGCCGACCTTCTTGTTTATCAGAACAAATTGGATAGTGCTAAAATTGCTTTGGATAGCATAGAGGAGTTTCACCCAGGGCATAGTTTGATGGACGATATTCTCTATAAGCGCGGACAGATAGCAGAGCGGGAAGCAAAGCCTGAAAATGCGGTGGAATATTACGCTCGGGTATGGAGCGAGTATCCTTCAGACCTGTTGGCTGATGATGCCGTGTATCGCATGGCGCAACTGTATGAGCAGAAGTTGAACAGCGCGTCAAAGGCAATGGAGTACTATCAGGAACTTTTGCTCAAATATCCCGGAAGTCTGTACACGGTAGAAGCCAGAAAGAGGTACCGCGCGCTACGTGGCGACCTCTTGAATTGATTCGCTCCTTTCTCGTTTCTTTACAGGATGATCATATACAATGTAACCGTTAATATTGACCATTCCGTGCATGATGAGTGGCTTGCATGGATGCGCGATGTACACATTCCTGAAGTTATGTCCACAGGCTTTTTTCTTGAGAATCGCTTCGCTAAGGTCTTGGTAGAAGATCAGGGCGGCATCACGTATTCCATACAGTATCTCTGTAAGAACATGGCCGATCTGGAAGATTATCAACGGCAACACGCAGCTCGTTTCCAGGCAGATCACGCTAAGCGTTTTGAAGGTAAATTCGTGGCATTCCGTACTCTTTTAGAAACAGTTTCCTAAGTGGTCAGACCGAAGAAACATCTTGGTCAGCATTTTCTGAAAGATCAGAAAATTGCATCAGACATAGCCGATGCACTAACTGGCCATGGCAATTATAGAACCGTGCTGGAGGTTGGCCCCGGAACCGGAGTGTTGACGCAATACCTATTGGCAAAGGACTATCGGGTACATGCCATAGAGATGGATCCGGAGTCTGTGGTCTATCTCAAACACCACTTTGTTCAGTTGACAGATGATCTGATCGAAGGTGATTTTCTTGCCTTGGACCTGAAAACCATAACAGAAGGACCGCTGTGCGTCATAGGCAACTTTCCGTACAACATCTCTTCCCAGATTTTTTTCAAAGTGTTGGACAACAGGGAACACATTCCAGAATGTGTGGGCATGATCCAAAAAGAAGTGGCCGATCGGATTGCCGCCCCGCCCGGTTCAAAGACCTACGGAATCCTAAGCGTACTCCTGCAGGCGTTCTACGACATTGAACTCCTGTTCAACGTCCCTCCGCATGTTTTCCATCCTCCTCCGAAGGTCGATTCTGCCGTCATACGATTGCGCAGAAACGGTACACAACAATTGGACTGCGATGAGCAATTGTTCCGAAAGGTGGTTAAGGCAGCCTTCAACCAAAGGCGCAAAACATTGAGGAATGCCCTCAAAACCCTTACTTTTGCCACCGCTCCAGATGAGCAGCTTATGACACTGAGAGCCGAACGGCTTAACGTGGCAGATTTTGTTCACATCACGAAGTGTTTGGCCGACTGATAGCGAGCTAAGTTGAACGAATACCTACGCCCTTGATCCATGCAGTTCAAACTCACGGACCACTTCCTCGAAACACTCAAAGAGGACATTTCAAGGCTTGACAGAAGCACTGTTTCTGTCAAAGTAGGAGCGTTACACCCTGTTGATATTGCCGAGATCCTGAATGAGGTGAACCTCATTGAGGCGCAATTCATATTCAAGTTGCTGGATGATGAACTTGGATCGGAAGTACTGGTGGAGTTGGATGAGGATGTGCGAGAGCGCTTTTTGGCATCACTTTCCAACGAGGAAATTGCTGAATACGTTGACCAACTCGACACGGATGACGCTGCCGACCTTATTGCCGAGCTACCGGAAGAGCGCCAAGAAGATGTACTTGCGCAGGTAGACGATGACGAGCAGGCAAGCGATATTGCACAACTACTTGCCTATGACGAGGATTCGGCCGGTGGTATCATGGCCAAGGAACTTATAAAGGTGAATGTGAATTGGCCCATTGTGAAATGTGTAAGGGAAATGCGCAAGCAGGCCGAAGATGTTGATCAGGTCTTCACCGTATACGTGGTGGACGACAATGACGTGTTGATGGGAATCGTCTCCTTGAAAAAGATGCTTCTCAGCTCAACCCGGGCGCTGATTAAAGATATTTACAAGGAAGGGATCCGCTCGGTCAATGCCCACATGAAGGCTGAAGACGTAGCCAAACTCATGGAGAAATACGACCTGGTGGTAGTTCCTGTGGTGGATGAGGAGAATCGATTGTTGGGACGTATTACGGTTGATGACGTGATGGACGTGGTGCGGGAGGAAACATCCAAGGATTACCAGATGATGTCGGGTATCTCAGAGAACATCGAAACCACTGACAACGTGTGGGTTATGAGCCGCGCCCGCCTACCCTGGCTGCTTGTGGCCATGCTTGGCGGAATTGCCGGTGCCATGGTGATCGGTAATTACGAGGAGGAATTACAGCTCAATCCGCAGATGGCCTTTTTTATTCCGCTTGTGGTTGCCATGGGTGGGAACGTGGGCATTCAATCATCAGCACTCATTGTTCAAGGGCTTGCCAACGATACCTTGAGTAAGGACGGCATGGTAAAACGGATACTGAAGGAACTGATGGTGGGCCTGCTCAACGGCATTGCCTGCACAGCTGTGCTCATGGCCTATAGTTTCCTGTTCAGTTATCCGCTGGCGCTGAGTCTTACCATCGGTGCTTCTTTATTGGCAGTGATACTTTTTGCAGCGGCATTCGGCACCTTCATGCCGCTCACGCTCAATAGAATGAAGATAGACCCCGCCTTGGCCACAGGCCCGTTCATCACCACCAGTAACGACATCATAGGACTGTTTTTCTACTTTATGATCGGTAGAATGATGTACGGTCTAACGTTCTGAAGCAGCTTTAAACTAATTTGCTTGCCACAATGCGCGTACTCTTTATAGACACCGTTCACCAACATTTGGCCTCGCACCTTACGCGCATGGACTTTGAATGTGTGGATGGAACTTCGCTGTCAAGAGAGGAGATCATAGCGCAGATTTCCGGTTTTCAGGGAGTGGTTATCCGAAGCAGAATAATGTTGGACAAAGAGCTGCTGAATTCCGCCACCGATCTTCGTTTCATTGCCCGGGCGGGTGCCGGAATGGAGAATATTGATGTGGAACATGCCAAAAGCCTTGGCATCAAATGCTTCAACGCGCCCGAAGGCAACCGAGATGCGGTGGCCGAGCACGCAATGGGCATGCTGCTTACGTTGTTCAATCGCATAAACACGGCAGATGTAGAAGTACGTAATGGTGTTTGGAAACGAGAAGCTAATCGCGGAGTGGAATTACTCGGAAGAACGGTTGGTATTATCGGTTACGGAAACACGGGAAATGCCTTTGCCAAGCGCTTGTCAGGCTTTGGAGTGCTGACCTACGCTTACGATAAGTACAAGAAAGGATTTGCAGACCATCTGGTGGTGGAAACCAATCTGGAAAGCATTTTTCAAGAGGCCGAAGTTGTTTCGCTCCACGTGCCGCTTACCAAGCAGACCCACCACCTGGTGAACGATGAATTCTTGAACCGATTCAACTACCCCATTTACCTCATCAATACTTCGCGCGGACAAGTGGTGGATACCGAAGCTTTGGTCCGGGGCCTGGAAAGCGGTAAAGTGCTAGGCGCCTGTTTGGATGTTCTTGAGTTCGAGAAGTTCAACTTTGAGCAGATCGAGAATCAGGAAATTCCACCAGCATTCCAATACCTCATCGACTCTCCCAAGGTTATCCTAACTCCGCACATAGCTGGCTGGACACAGGAAAGCAATGCCAAGATCTCGCATGTGCTGGCAGAAAAGATCCAACTGGAGTTCTCCAAGACCCACTGATCTCACTTCACCACCAACTGCGCTGAGGTAGATGTCCTATGGTCGAGTAGCACTTTCTTTCCTTTGGTGGTGCGGGCAATGGTCTCTTCATCGTAGTACCGCATGGTCACCAACTCGGCATTTTCCACCCGTTCAATAAAGTATTCGGCTTCCAGGCGTTTTTGCAACTCCTTCAACTTCAGCTCATCGTTATTGGTGCTGAAAGAGAAATGAAGGGCCGAATTCTGGGCGCAGTTGGCTTTCATGCGAATGTCGCTGAGCACGGAATAGATCTCGGTAAAATGCGCTTCCGTTACAAACGAATAATCCTTTGGTGTTAGCGATACCAATACCTGGTTGGGTTTTACAATGAAAGACGGAGGAATCTTCAGTCCTTCCTTGTTAGAGACCACCGTGCCTTGCGCATCTGGGTTTAAGAAAGACCGGACGTAAAGCGGAATGTTGGCGTTCTGCAGCGGTTTGATCGTTTTCGGGTGAATGACGCTGGTACCGAAATACGCCAGCTCCATGGCATCGAAAAAGGACATTTCAGGGATCAGTACCGTGTTGTCGTAATACTTCGGGTCAGCATTCAGTACACCGGGCACGTCCTTCCAGATGGTCACATCCTTGGCTTGGGTGCAATAGGCCAGAATGGCCGCGGTAAAGTCTGAACCTTCGCGCCCCAAGGTGGTGGTGAAATTCTCGCTGGTGCCACCAATAAATCCTTGGGTAACCACAATATCTGCTTTTGAAAAGGCCTGTCCGATCCTTTGGCCTGCCATCGCTTTGGTCTCTTCCCATTCAATTTTGGCGTCCTGATAATTGTTGTCGGTCCGGATCAGGTCGCGCGCATCAACCCATTCGTTAGCCAACCCTACCGATGTAAGGTATGCCGAGATGATCTTGGTAGAAAGCATTTCGCCAATGGAAACGATCTGGTCGTACTGGAAATGCCGGTCCAAGCCATCAGGGTCATCCAAGGCCCATTCCACCTCAACCAAGGTATTGTTGATGTCATCAACCACCTTGGAAGCATCACTGAAGAGATCGCGGGCAATATCGCCATGGCAGGTTCTCAGGTCTTCCAGAATGGCCTCGGTCGGTTCACCGGCAAAGTGTGCATTCACCAACGATTCCAACTTATTGGTGGTCTTGCCCATGGCAGAAACCACCACGATCAACTGATCGTTCTTGAACCGCTCAATGATGCGGGCCACATTCCGAACACTCTCCGCATCTCTAACCGATGCGCCACCGAATTTGAATACTCTCATAACTTTACTTGTAAGATCGGATCTGTTCTCGGGTCAGCTTACCGTTCAGCCATTCCCCATCCAATGTGGCGTTGTACTTTCTGTAAAAACCGATGGCGGGTTCGTTCCATTCCAGAACCTGCCATTCCATGCGTGCCGAGTTGCGCTCCTTAGCAACAGCAACCACAGATTCGAACAACTGCGCCCCAATTCCCTTTCCGCGCATTTTTTCGGTTACAATAATGTCTTCCAGATAAAGGCATCGGCCTTTCCAAGTGGAATACTTCTCGTAGTAAAGAGCAATGCCAACGATCGTGTGGTCAGCTTCAGCAACAAAAAGTCCGTAGATCGGGTTAGGCCCGAAACCATCACGCATGAGTTCATCCAATGAGACGGTCACCTCATCTGGAGCCTTTTCGTAGATGGCCAATTCCTGAATAAGACCCAGCACGGCAGGCACATCTTCCCGCAGGCCGATACGAACATTTACCTGGTGATTTTCCATAGCTGGCCAAAAGTAGAAATTGCTTAGCAGAAGCACCTTGTTCGCCCCACGGCCGATTTCAAAAAGAAACCTATCTTTAACCGCCTCAAAATGAAGGGAAAACTTCCTTTGGAATTCGCATCAACCAACACGTATAACATGACCAGAAACTACGTTCGGACAGTACTTTTTACCGTTCTAGCCACGATGACCATTTCAACCCTTACCGCACAGAACAACAAGAATGTCGGTATCGGAACCACAACCCCTGAGCCTTCGGCCATTTTGGATGTTTCTTCACCGTTGCCACCCAATCAACTGAAAGGTATGTTGGTTCCAAGAATGAACTTGGTACAACTGCAACTTTTTGAAGGACAGTACAATGATTCCTTGGCCAATGGCCTACTTATTTACGAAGAGCAAGGCGGAAATTTCTGGTACTACCAGTACGATAATCCTGTGCCAGCTACTGCACCGTTTGGGCAGTGGGTAATGTTAGCATCGGGCTCGCAGCAGCAGAACAGTAATGTGCCTCAAGGCGGAATCATCATGTGGTCCGGAACGATCGCTTCCATTCCGGCCGGTTGGTCGCTTTGCGATGGTTCCAATGGTACACCTGATCTAACCGATAAGTTCATCGTATCAGTGGCCAGTTCGGCAGAGAATCCGGGAACAGCTCCCGTTGTGAATGAGTACGTTTCCATTCAGAACGGTTCGCCAACGCCTCCGCAGCGTAGGTTCTTCAAGTTGGCGTACATCATGAAGTTGTAATTGTGTTGATAATAGCTATCGAAGACCTGCCTAGAGCAGGTCTTTACATTTTAAGAAATACGTAACAAGGTAATGGATAAGGGAAAGTCGTTAGGAGAGTTCATAGTAGAGAAGCAGGACGATTTCAAGTATGCGAAAGGAGAACTTTCGCGATTGTTGAGCGCCATTGGATTGGCGGCCAGAGTGGTGAATCGCGAGGTGAATAAAGCCGGGCTGATGGAAAACATTCTGGGCGATGCCGGTGGCGACAATGTGCAAGGCGAAGCGCAGAAGAAGTTGGATGTTTATGCCAACGATGAGTTTATACGAGCATTGAAAGACCGGGGCGAAGTTTGTGGACTGGCATCAGAAGAGAACGAAGGTGTAATTGAGTTCAAATCCGGATATGCTGTTGATGGCCAATATGTGGTTGCCATCGACCCTTTGGATGGTTCGTCAAATATCGATGTGAATGTTTCTATAGGAACCATCTTCTCCATATATCGGAGAACTTCCAAAACAGGTCCAGCAACGTTTGACGATTTTATGCAGAAGGGAACCGAACAGGTGGCAGCAGGATACATCATCTATGGTTCAAGCACCATGCTGGTGTACACTACCGGAAACGGTGTGAACGGATTTACGCTCGATCCTGGAATCGGGGCCTTTTTCCTTTCACACCCAAACATGAAGATACCGCACAACGGAAAGATCTACAGCATCAACGAAGGGAACTACGTTCACTTTCCTGAAGGAGTGAAGAAGTACATCAAGTATTGTCAGGTAGAAGATCAGGCCACCGGCCGCCCTTACACATCGCGTTATATCGGTTCGGCCGTGGCCGACCTTCATCGTAATCTCATAAAAGGTGGCATCTATATTTATCCTACCACTACCACATCGCCCAACGGCAAACTGAGATTGTTGTATGAAGCCAATCCTTTTGCCTTCCTGCTCGAACAGGCAGGTGGCTTGGCAACGGACGGATTCAATCGAATACTGGACATTCAACCAACTTCGTTGCACCAAAGGACCCCACTTTTCATCGGTTCCAAGAACATGGTAGAAAAGGCAATGGAATTCATGGCCGAACATTCACCTAAAACCGCGTAGCCCATTCTTTATGACCAAGGAAGAACTGGTCGGGCTATTCGAAGGTTCTGATCGCTTACAACAGTTACGCAGATCGCTTCTGCAAGACGAAGCGAAGTTGCGCTTGCGTGGCGTTTCCGGCTCAGCTTACGCGTTTTTGGCGGCAGAGGTCATTAAGAACACCAGCGACCACCACCTTATTGTTTTGTCAGACAAGGAATCTGCAGCCTATTTCCTAAGCGATCTTGAATTGCTGACGGGTAAGAAGAAGGTGCTGTTCTACCCCATGTCGTACAGGCGTGCCTATGAGTTGGAAGAGACCGATAACAGCAATGTGATTCAGCGTGGCGAAGTGCTCAACGCCTTACAGATATCGTCTACCCAACAGATCGTTGTCACCTATTCGCAGGCTTTGGCAGAGAAGGTCATTTCCAAAAAGACACTACGCAAAAGCACGTTCATGGTGGGTGTTGGCGAGCAATTGGATCTCGACTTCATCAACGAAATGCTGCACGAATACCACTTTGAACGGGTTGATCAGGTATATGAACCTGGTCAGTTTGCCATTCGTGGCGGCATCATAGATGTGTTCTCCTTTGCGCAAGAGTTACCATATCGGATTGAGCTTTTTGGAGATGAGGTGGATAGCATTCGCGCCTTCGATCCGGCCGAGCAGCTTTCGGTAAAATCGCTACGCAAAGCCACCATTGTACCCAACGTGCAAGATGAGCTACTGCTGACTGAAAAGGTACCTTTCTTTGATTTCTTCTCTGGAAAAACTACGGTTTGGGTAGAAGATGTGGAGCAATTGAAGCTGCTGGTAGACAAGGAAATGGAGGATGCCAAGTTGGCCTTTGCGCAGTTAGGCAACACAGTTGGTCGCGCAGCACCCGTAGAAAAGTACGTGAGTTCGGAAGAGATATTGCAATCCTTGGAATCGAGAAGGGTGATCGAGTTCGGACAGCGGGGTTATTATCCTAAAGCAGAAGAGGTGGCTTTTGACATTGCTCCGCAACCAGCGGTGAACAAGGACTTCAAACTGTTGCAACAGATCCTCATCGATAACAAGGATAAAGGCTATCGGAATGTACTGTTGGTTGACAATCCGGGACAGGTAGAACGCCTGCATGCCATTTTTGATGACCTGCCGCTGCCTAAAGGAACCCGCGTTGAGAAACCGTTCTTTACTTCCATGGTGCTTTCGGTTCATGAAGGCTTTGTGAACCACGAACTGAAATTGGCCTGCTTTACCGACCACCAGATATTTGAACGCTACCACCGCTACCGCATGCGGCAAGGTTACAAGCGCGGTAAGGAAGCGCTTACGCTCAAGGAACTATCGGGATTGAACCCTGGTGATTACGTTACGCACATCGACCATGGTGTGGGAAAGTTTGCCGGTTTGGAAAAGATAGATGTGAACGGAAAACCACAGGAAACCATCCGCTTGGTGTACCGCGATAACGATATTCTGTACGTGAGTATCCATTCTCTACACCGAATTACCAAATATTCGGGCAAGGATGGCGAAGAACCGAAGATCAACAAACTTGGTTCGCCTGCTTGGAAAACGCTGAAGGCCAAGACCAAGAAACAGGTTAAGGACATTGCCAAGGATCTGATAGCGCTTTACGCCAAGCGCAGAGCACAGAAGGGTTTTGCATTTGCACCCGACAATTACCTGCAAACTGAGTTGGAGGCGTCTTTCATTTACGAAGACACGCCCGATCAGGAAAAGGCCACGGAGGCTTTCAAAGCAGACATGGAAAAGGATTACCCGATGGATCGCCTCATTTGTGGGGATGTCGGGTTCGGAAAAACGGAAGTGGCCATCCGTGCAGCATTCAAGGCTGTTGTAGATGGCAAACAGGTTGCTGTTCTGGTTCCTACAACCATTTTGGCGCTTCAACACGCTCGGACTTTCCGCTCTCGACTGAAGGAATTTCCGTGCACGGTAGATTACATCAACCGATTCAAAACCAGAAAGCAACAGACCGAAACGCTGAAGAAAGTGGCCGATGGTCAGATCGATATTCTCATCGGTACGCACCGAATTGTGGGCAAGGACGTGAAGTTCAAAGACCTTGGTCTGCTGATCATTGATGAAGAGCAGAAATTCG
>JBJOHR010000020.1:0-4286 GCA_046047575.1 Bacteroidota bacterium
GGCAAGACCGCCCGCCCACAAACGCCAACGAACATCTGCCTTACGTTGAACAATTGCATAACGTGGCTTTGGTAATGTATCGACCGGAGCCACTTTCTCCCGTGCTTCCGTTTTTCACAAAAGATGTGGCGCTGCATTGGACTGATAGCGATTTTGACGAAATAGTTGAAGATGGTAACTGGATCATTGGACGTGAAAACAATGGCTACGTGGCTGTAAGACGCCACTGCATTGGTGAAATCAATACCCACAGAGCCTGCGAGACAGATGGTGGCCAAACGTGGGTTTTTGTGGTTGGGAATGATGCGATGTACGGCAGCTTCAGCAATTTCCAGAATTTGATCTCTCAATCACAATATGAAGAAACATGGAGCACAGATGTGAATGGCGACTCGACCTATTACGCGAGTATTGAATTTGACACCATTTCCATCGATTACGAATGGGGGCCGTTGGTTCACACCGGAATTCAAGAAGCTTATGAAAATGGTTCGTTCCGAATGTGGCCGAACCCAGCAACGGAAACGATTACGATTGATCTGGGTGAATTTGAAAAATCAGTTGCTATTTCTGTTGCAAACAACCTCGGACAAGTGGTTTATTCGCAACAGATTTCTTCTCAAAATCAGTTCACACTACCTGTTGCCAATTGGAGTGATGGGATTTATTCTGTCACCGTTCGGGATGAACAGAAAGTCGCTACCCAGCGATTGGTGAAGCAGTAAGCTGAAAAAGTACTTACCTTTAAACATGTCAAGGAATCTGCTCATATGGTGTCTACTGCTTTCCTGCTGGAAAGGCGTACTAGCACAGCAAACATATTTTAGTCTGTCACACAGTTTCAATTCAGATTACGGATTTGGTTGTGAAATCATCGGAATCAACGACAACTATTATTGGGGAACTTGGGGAAAAAGTTGGACAGTCAATGACCACAACGATTATTACGGGCTACTAAAATTAGGAGAGTCAGGAGCTGTTCAATTCGAAGCCATCGTCTCCGATACCGTTGAAGGGGAATATGTAAAACCCACTCATACTATTTCTGGAGATAGCATAATTGTTAGCCTCACCTCTTATTACTTCATACAACCTTACGTTGTCAATCATTGGACAACAGATTTAGTACTAACTAAGTATGATACTATCGGAAACATACTATCTCAATTAACACTTGTAGATAGTGGCTACACGGAGTCTCCACGTGATATACTGAGTGTCGATGATGGTTTCTTGCTATTATATGGCCAAACCGTTTCCTTCGGGTCTGGACCGATGAATACGGTGCTGAGAAAAATAGACTTCGAAGGAAATACGGTTTGGAGTCAAACACTTGAAGCGGGTTCGTTTTTAGAACGTGGCGATAGCGCTTCATTTTTTGTGTCGGGATGGCCATTGGTCAAATATGACTCGCAGGGTATTGAATTATGGTCCCAGCCAAACGTTGGTGGAAGAATGACAACCTTATCCGATGGAGGTTTTTTATTTACTCGTGAAGAAACCTTGGCAAAAACAGACAGTTCGGGAAATGTGGTTTGGTCCCAGCAGTACGCATTGGGGGATAACCGTTATCTGCGGGAGTCGATCGAATTGCCAGACGGGTCGTTTCTTTCCGTTGGTCAAATTTTCGATGGTGATGATGGCAATCCTGAAACTGGAGGTGACTCTGAATCCTTTGGTTGGTTAATTAAGACTAATAGTAACGGTCAGCTGATCTGGGAACGGAGATATACAGACACTCACCAATTTACCAACTTAGCACCATTTGATGGAGGAGGATTTCTACTTAGCGGTCAGAATAAGATCCCAGGTCCAGGGAACGCTTGGCTGATCCATGTAGACAGCTTAGGCTACAACCCTAATCACATGGTAGATGTTAGGGACATTAATCATTCCGCAATAATAAGAACATGGCCGAATCCGTGTGTGGATGTATTGAATTTGGATTTCTCGGCTTCGCAAGCTCCGCTCGAAATGACGGTTGTTGATGTGATTGGGAAAGAGATTCTTCGCTTCGCTCAGAATGACAAACAAGAAAGTATTGATGTTTCGGGTTGGCCGAGCGGTGCTTACATTTTGAGTGGCACAGATGAAAAAGGCCGTTCGTTTTCTGTGAGGATTTTGAAGCAATAACCTAAGGTTCCATCACTAAACGGAAACCACCATTGCCACGGTTGTGATGCCAGTGATCGATGTTGCGATACCAGCGCAAACAGTAGTCCGCTCCGCTCATCCAAGAAGCACCGCGCGAAACGCGATACTTGGCCTCTTCCAAATTCACAGGATTGTCTTTGGGGCTGCGCTGATAGAACTTCTTGTCGTACCAGTCTTGGCACAATTCCCAAGCGTTTCCGTTCATATCATACAGTCCGAGTTCGTTCGGTTTCAGTTGACCAACTTCATGTTGCTGGTCGCTGCCATTGGCTTTGAGCCATGCAACTTCTTCAACATTGTTGCTGCCGCTGTAGAGGTAACCTTTGGTCTGTTTTCCGCCTTGGGCTGCGTATTCCCATTCGGCTTCGGTGGGTAAACGGAATGTCTTTCTTGTGAGTTGATTCAGCTTCGCGAGAAAGTCCATCAACTGTTCCCAACTCATATCGTTGAGTGGGCATTTCATACACGGAATTTCGCTCGGATTATAGCCCATCACGGCAATCCATTGTTCCTGCGTCAATTCAAATTTGCCGATGTAGAAATCGTTGAGATTGACTTCATGCGCTGGGCGCGCGTCCTTCTTTCCTTCATCGTTTCCCATGATGAACGTGCCGCCTTCTACGAAGGCCATTTCGAGCTGAATAGTATCGTTCAGTTGGATGATCTGTGTTTGCGCGGAGGCAGTACAAATGAAAAAGGAGAAAAAGAAAAATGTGACTACCGCTCTCATCTCAGCCCATTTTCAATCTCATAACGCATACCAAACTGAATGAACATGGCCAAGCCGAATGATCGACCTTTCTGAACACCCCGTTTCAGGTAATAATCCTTGTCGCCAATACAGGTTCCTGTGCAAACATTGGTGCAAATGAGACCATCACCTCTCGGTTCGAGCGAGTGTTGTCGTAGTCCGTTGTAAGCCAATTCGGTGCTTCGAACGAACTTTCGGTCATCCACTATTCCCAGTTTAAGCGCGGTGATCATTCCATAGGCGAACATGGCCGTACAAGAGCTTTCAATCCAATTCTCTGGGTCGTCTTTTCTGACCGGCAACTGATACCAATGACCGGTTTTCTCATCCTGCAGTTCTGGGAGATGTTCGAGCATTTCCCTCAGATAACCTGCCGTTTCTTCCCACATGGGATTTTCGCGGGGAATGACTTCCAATGCATCCGAAAGCGTGACATGGATCCAGCCGTTTCCGCGACCCCAGATTTCCCCGCTCACTCGCGTTGAATCATCCGGCCAGCCCATTTGTCCGCAGAAATACGGCAGGCCGTCTTTGTCGTTGGCGTCCCAACCGTGGTACCACATACCCCATTTTGTGTCCAACAGTTTTTCGCGGTGAAGCCGCAATTGCAAGGCAAATTCGTTGAGGTATTTCTCATCGCCCGTGGCGCGATACATGGCCAACATGAACTGCCCGATCATGAAAACCGTGTCGTCCCAAAGTTCTAAAGTGGTGGGTAAATGTGAAACAGCACCTTCGGGCGTTCTTCGGACCTGCAAATACTGTTCGTAAATCCTATCGCACTTGGCTTTGTAGAATTCATCTCCCGTTTTCTCGTACAGAAATGCCATTCCGAGACCTGAAGCCACACCGTTGGGTGTTTTGCCGTTCGCGCGTGCTTTGGTCCTGTTCATGGCGGTTTCGATGTAATCGAAATACATGTGCTTTTCCAACGAATCGACCTGATCGTATCGCTTCACCATCGTGTTCAGAAAAGCTGCGTGTTGCCACGACCACACGTATTTTGAAGCTGGCAGATACGGCTGCATGGAAAAGGTTTCCACGCTGTCGACCCATGTTTGGGCGATGCCCACATGCGCGAAAAGGAAAAATGAGAAAAGGAAAAATGTGCGCCTCATGCCTCCGTTCATGGATTAAAATCACTTCTTCTATCCGGATGTCTGCTCGTGTGGATTATCGTTAAAATCCTCACTTCATCCTCCGAAACACGGTAAATGATGTTGGAATCCCAAATTGTTACCGAACGGTAATCGCCTTCCAACTCGTCCAAGTATCTCTCTTTGGAATAACCTGAAAATTCACCGAGAGACCGACACCGATCAACAATCGCTTGTCGTACTTTGTGTGCTACTGCTTTCGATTCGCGCTGTTTGATGTAATC
>JBJOHR010000021.1:0-21288 GCA_046047575.1 Bacteroidota bacterium
TTCTTTTTCAGCACCACATTCACCCGTAGCGTCACGGCTTTCATGGCATCGGCAGGGCAAGCAGAAAATCCCACTGCTTCGATCACTTCAAGGTCGTTCACATCATCACCTATGTAGGCCACCTGAACCATCTGAATGTTGAATTCTCTACACCATTCCGTCAGCACATCTATTTTGGCGCGCGGCCCAATGTAGATATGGTCAACACCTAGGGTTTTGGCCCGGCCTCTCACGATCATGGCTTGGCTTCCTGAACTGAGAAAGGCCACTTGCAGACCGGCCTTAATGGCCAGTTGAATTCCCATTCCGTCCTTGGTGTTGAACTTCTTGAACTGATCTCCCGACTCGGTGTAGAACATGCCGCCATCGGTCATTACTCCGTCAACATCCAATACAAGGAATTTGATGTTGGGATTTTTTAGCGTACTCGGATTTTCTTGGGTGTTCATCATCATACAATGGTACGTCCGACTGCGTTGGCTATCGGATGAAGGGTTTTTAGTAGATCTCGGAATTCATTGTGGTTCAACTGTTGGGAAGCATCGCTCTTGGCCACCTTCGGGTTCGGGTGAACTTCCACCAGAAGTCCATCGACTCCCATGGCCACACAAGCGCGGCTCAGGTCGGCAACGCCATAGGCATAACCCATGGCATGCGATGGGTCGAGGATCAAGGGCAGGTTGGTGTATTCTTTCAGATAAGCCACCCCACAAAGGTCAAGCGTAAAGCGTGTCTTGGTCTCGAAGGTCCGTATGCCGCGTTCGCACAGCATCACGTTCTGGTTTCCGCCCGAAAGGATGAATTCGGCAGCCTGAACGAATTCTTGCAACGTGGTCCCGAAACCGCGCTTCAGCAGCACGGGTTGTCTGGCCTTTCCGCACTTCTTCAGAATACCGTGGTCGTACATGGATTTCGCCCCGATCTGAATGATGTCGGCATATTCAATGATGTCGTCAACCTGGGTGGCATCGCGCACTTCGGTTATGATGTTCAGCCCGAACTCATCGCGCATTTTGGCCAACAGTTTCAAGCCCTCCGATCCCATTCCTTGGAACGAATAGGGCGATGTGCGCGGCTTGTAAGCTCCAGCCCGCAGCGTGCTGATCCCCAGTTCTTTCATCAGCGATGCGGAAGAACGGATCTGCTCTTCGCTTTCGACTGAACAAGGTCCGCCAATGACCACCGTGTTGTTCGTATTGCCACCAATGGCCACTTTACCCAGCTGGATCTGACGTGTTTCGTTTTTGTATTTGCGACTTCCAAGCTGTAGATCATCTGCAAACACAACGGATCTGCTGGTGGAATTCTCCAGTTCTGTGGGCAATTCCTTTGCGGACGAGCTATTGATCAGTACGTAGCGCATGCCATCGTAAATGCAGAATGCCTTGGCAATTTTTGCCAGTTCGTGCGCCCGTTCTTCGCTAACGTTATCGTTCAGTTCTATGATCATGCTTCTCCTTTGATGAGGTCGTTGAATGTGAGTGAGCCCACGAGGTTTCCTTCGGAATCGGTAACGGGCAAAAAATTGATAGGTATTGTCTGGTGGCGAATGAAGCGAAGCAGTTCCGTGACCGTCATGTCTTCGTTCACCACGATCGGATTCAGATTAATGAGCGATTCCGCTTGCAGCGAATTGAGGTCATCAATGTTGCGCAACAGTCCTTTGCGCACATCTGCATTGCTGATGATGCCTTTCATAAAACCCACCTGATCAACCACAGCGGTGAAGGCCATTCGGGCATCTTCAATGGATAGGAGCACGCCTTCTAAGGTAAGGTCTGATAGACCAACCGTGGGCGTTTCGTTCAGGCCAAGCATGAAATCAGCTACGCGATAGTGCGAATCGGCCTGCCCACTCTTCAGATTGAGCATGGCACCGCCAACCGAATGCTGCTTGAATAGGTACGAACCCGAAACTGCGCAATGCACGCCCAGATTCCTGAGAATGAAAGAGACCTCGGCATTTACACCACCGTCCACATGAACTTGTTTGTTCGGGAATTTCCGTTTGAATTCGCGGATGCGCTTGAAGTTTTCCTTATTGAATGTGCCGCCACTGACGCCTGGTTCGGTGGCCATCAGCAGCACGAAATCGCAGCTCTCAGCGAATTCCGAAAACGCTTCCAAAGGCGTTTCGGAAGTCAGCGCCAATCCCAATTTCTTGAACCCTTTGGTTGGAAGTTCGCGGCTGCCGTTCAGGTTCTCATATTGTATGGTGAGATAATCGACAGCATTCGATTCCAATACTGAGGCAAAATCCATTGGTTTGCTGGTGATCAAATGAAGGTCGAGCGGGAGAGAGGACTGGGTTTTTACCCTTGCCAGATCGGCAAAAACAGAAAGATCGTTCTTGCAATCGATATGCAACATGTCAGCATGATGGGCTTCCAATTCCTTTACGGTCTCCAGAATATCCTTCGTTCCGTTGGCGTATATGGAAGCTGAAATGCGCATTTTTCTATCGCTCAAATGTACAGACCTAGCAGGTTACCAAAACCTACTAGGTCAAGTTCTGAAAACTTAAAAGGATCGGAACTCAGGTAACGGTCATCGCAACCGTACTTCAAGCAGAACATGCTGTAGGATTCCGATTCTGTTCCGATTATTTCTTAGCTCGCTTCTGTGGCACCAGTTCCTCTTTCGGAGCATCTTGCTGAATGTATTTCAGCGCAACACTCACTGGGATCCGTTTCTTTTTATTGAATGCGGTTACGAAACTGTCTGCCAAACCTTCTTTCTGAAGCTGGTCACGATAGGCTTGTGCCTCTTCGTAGGTGTCAAACTTGCCGGCCGTCATAATGGTCAGTTCATTCTCACGGACTTCCTTCAGTTTGTCAATTTCAAAGTAGAATTTTCGGAGGTCCTTTGGTAGCGTTTCTGCAAAGGCACCGATCTGCACCCTAAATTCGATCTTTCCTTTCAGTTCGGCAGAAATGCTAAGGTCGTCCAACGTTACTACTTCTTCACCGTAACGGTCCGGCTGATTGATGTCTACAATGAAAGCATCAGGATATCCCTTGGCCTTCACTTCTTCCAACAGTTCCTCTGCTTGAGAACGGAAACCCAGATTACCGATCACATATCGGTAAACCTTGTTCTCGTCAACATAGACCTCTACATTCTTCAGTCCGGCAAATTCCACGGTGTAGGTCGGTGTGATGGACGCACCCACTTGCACACCATACAACATGGATTCAGTGGTGAAACTCACTTCCCTTGTCACCACCTCGGCTTCGTTGGGTGTGGCGGTCACCAAGCGGTCTTTCAGGTAAGTGGTGGAGTTGATGTAGCTGCGGGTTTTTATTTCCTGAGCCATACGCATCGGTTCGTGGCAAAGCTCAATCCATTTCATGGCTTCGTTGGTGTAGAAAGGGTCGCCTTGCGAATACACTTCCACAAACTTATCGTACCGCTCTTTTGCCTTCTCACATTCCTTCATGCGGCTGTAACCTACCACCATGTAATACCACACGAATTCCGGTTCGCCCATTCCCGGGTCAAGGTCGTTCTTGCTGTAATCTATGGCAGCTTTTTCCATGTATCTGACAGCCTCTTCTATGCGAATTCCCTCCTTTATCAGGCACATGCCCAGAAAATAATTGTGTGGAGCAGATTCCGGATCGGTGGCTATCAGCTTTTCCAACACAGGAATGGCATCGCGGGTCTTGTTGGTGGCCACCATCAGTTTTGCGGTTTCCAAGGGAGAATCGTCCTTCTTGGCCCATGTTGGCAGAAGGGTTGCATTCATCAGCAAGAAGAGCAGTACCGGCTTAATCGTTTTCATCAGGCGTCATGTGTTTGTTCAGTTGCACAGGCTTGCGGCTTTTTCGCAGGCGCATGTTTATCATTTCAACTATCAGGGAGAAGGCCACTGCAAAATAGATGTAGCCTTTCGGTACATGGAATCCCACCGCTTCTATCATCAGCATGAAACCGATCAGGATCAAAAAGGCCAATGCCAATATCTGCAATGTAGGCCGTTCGTTAATGAATCGGCTGATAACGCCCGAGAACAGCATCATCACGATCATGGACAGCACCACCGCCACGATCATGATCAACACGTGCTGAGTCAGACCGATGGCCGTCAGGATCGAATCAAAACTGAAAACCATGTCCAAGGCAATGATCTGAACCAGCGCAGAACCCAAGGTCAGACCCGCTTTCGCCCCTGGTTCGCGGTCCTCGCTTTCGCCTTCCAACTTATGATGTATCTCTGATGTGCTTTTCCCCAACAGGAACAGTCCACCGGCAAGCAGGATCAGATCTCTACCGCTGAACGGATGGTCCATGATGGAGAATAACGGCTCCGTAAACCCAATGATCCACGTAATACCCAGCAGCAGCCCAATGCGGAATAACAAGGCCAGTCCAAGCCCAAGGTTTCTGCCCTTCGCCTGTTGCTCCTTCGCAAGCTTATCGGTAACAATGGAAATGAAAATGATGTTGTCAATGCCCAATACGATCTCCAAGAAGGTGAGCGTCAGCAGAGCTATCCACGTTTCTGAATGCAAGAAGATTTCCATAATGTGAAGGTATTTGGGTAAAACATCGAATTGGCCGATAATTCAACTCTGTTGCTCACATGTGTTTGTTAATTGCCGATTGTGGAATTACCTTGATCGCCCAATGAAAACCTTCCTCCACGAATTGGCCGACAAGCTCCTTGCGGGAGCAGCGAACGATTTCTCGCGTACGTGCATCGTCCTGCCCAACCGCAGAGCCGGTGTTTTTCTTCGGAAGGCCATCGCCCAAAGGACCAACACCGCCATCTGGGCTCCCACCGTCCTGTCCATCGAAGATTTCGTCTTCAGCCTCTCCAAGCTCGTCAAAGCAGACCAGACCTCCCTGCTCTTTGCCTTCTATCAAGTGTACCGGAACTCAGTAACAGACCCCCAGTCCATCGAACTTTTTGCCAATTGGGCACCCACCTTCCTGTCCGACATCAACGAACTCGACCTCAACCTCATTGATGCAGAGGACATTTTTGCCCAGCTCTATTCCATCGAACGCATCAGGAAATGGAACCCATCCACGGGCGTAGAAACCGAATTCCAGAAAAAACACCTCGAATTCGTAAAAGGACTCTATCCCTACTACATCCAACTCCGCCAAGCTCTCGAAAACAGGAAACTCGCCTATCAGGGAATGGTCTTCCGCCAAGTGGCAGAGAACATTGAGACCATCATAGCTTCCTCAGACTGGGAATCGGTCTGGTTCGCTGGTTTCAATGCCCTCACCATATCCGAAGAACGCATGATGGCCGCTTGGCAGGCCTCCGGCAAAGCAACCCTGCTTTGGGATATGGATTCCTTCTATGCAGATGACCCCATTCACGAGGCAGGGCATTACATCCGAAGATTCACCAGCGGTACTTCCGAACTCAAACTCACACCCGATTACCAATGGAAGGCCAACCGTTTTGCCACCGAACCTAAGCAGATTGAACTGATTGCCGCTCAGCGCAACATGGCTCAGGCACAGATCGCTGGCTTCATCCTCCAAAACCGAATGGATAGCGGACTGAGCGATATGACCAACGTGGCGGTGGTGCTCAACGATGAACAACTGCTGCTGCCCCTGCTCAGTTCGCTGCCGCCATCGCTCACGGGCATTAACATCACCATGGGCTACGGACTGCGCTATTCCCAAAGCGCCACATTCGTAGAACACATCTTCAACCTCTATTCGCGCTTTGCCGAAAACGGTCAACGTTTCCATCATCAGTATGTAACTGCCCTGCTCAGCGACCCCTTCTTCAAAAAAACCACACAGCAGGGCAAACAGCCACAATTGCCCAGCCAGACCTTTTACTCCGCAGAGCAGCTTCAGGTGTCACCCTTGTATGCAAAAGTGTTCGGTAACGATTGGAACAGCGTTCCGCAATTCCTCATCAATCTCAAACAATTGTTAGCTGCGGTGGCGGCACAACTGTCTGAAGATAAGGATGGAATCGAACGCGAATTCCTTTTCCTGCTTGATAATCTTGCCCAACGATTGTTGGACACCATTGCAGAATACGCTGCACTCGATTCCATCCGAACCCTCCACACCTTTTGGCGGCAGCTCTTGCGCAATCAGCAGCTCGATTTTGTGGGCGAACCGCTTACCGGCCTCCAGATAATGGGAATGCTTGAAACAAGGAATCTCGACTTTGACGAAGTGATCATGTTGGGAGTGAACGAAGGGAATCTGCCTTCAAATTCCCATGCCAATTCCTATTTCACCTTCGATATAAGGCGCGCCTACGGACTGGCATGCCAGAACGAGCGCGATGCCGTTACCGCCTACCACTTTTACCGCCTGTTGCAACGCGCTCGAAAAGTGCACTTGGTCTATGATCAGGATACGGATTCAATGGGCAGGGGAGAACTGAGCCGATACGTCAAGCAATTGATGCTCGAATCAGGAACTAACATCAGCATCTCGCATAGGCAACTCGAATTCTCGCTTCCAAAAGCAGGGCTTGCACCGGAGATAACCATTACCAAAGGAATAACAGAATACGAGCGATTGCTTGCACGGGCCGCCAATGGGATTTCTCCTTCGGCCATCAACACGCATAGGCAGTGTTCGCTGAAGTACTATTTCAGGTACGTGGCGGGCATCAAAGAACCGGACGAATATCAGGAGGATATGGACTCGGCCAAACTCGGAACAGCTATTCACAACACACTCGAAGAACTCTACAAGCCTATCATTGGTCGCGCCATCACCAAGCATGATCTCCATGCTATGGAATCACAGCTTCGCCCCATTCTGAACAAGCATTTTCTCCACGAACTCAAGACCACCGAAGCATTGACCGGTGTGAATCTCCTCACATTTGAGGTAGGTGTAACCTACATTGATCGCGTGCTGGCCAATGACCGAAATGCCTTGGACAATGGGCAGGTCATATCCATTATCGGTTTGGAAAGAGAGCTCTTAAAGCAGGTCTCATTACAGCTGGCAGGGGAACACATAAAGGTCAATCTGGAAGGCAAGGCCGATAGGCTGGACCGCTTGGGAGATGGAACAGTTCGCGTTATCGACTACAAAACCGGAAGCTTTGATAAGAAGTTTGACATAAAGGGTTTGGAGGATTTTGAGAACGGAAAAACCGACAACACCTTTCAAATGCTCATGTACCTGTTTCTTGTTGCCGAAGAAGAGGATGTGTCACAGTCCAAAGCGGTGGGATTTTACCTGCGCTCGCAAAAGGTTGAGCACGAGATAACTGTTTCCGATATTAATGGGACAATTTCAGGGAATGATCTGGTAGCCTACACGGGATCATTGATCGAAGAGGAACTGCTGCGCATTTTTGACCGCGATCAACCCTTTTCGCAGACCATTGACACCAAACGCTGCGAATACTGCGAATTCAATGGCGTGTGCCAACGCTAGGTCCTTTGGGTCATCTGTGTCCCCAACTATACCAAACGGTTAAAAACCAATAGCATAGAACGGCTCGGGCTGTTTAATTGGTTATTTTCACGCCCGCGTTAAAAATCCGCTCATGAAAAAACTATTTACCCTATTGTTTGCTGCTACATTCTTGTTGGCTGCACTACCATCTGATTCTTCTGCACAATGTCCGGGTTGCGTTATTGACGCTTCCTGTGGTGTTGGTCTGAACCCGGTTGAACCTACCCTTTGTCCGGCCAGTTTACCTAACGGAATTCAGGGGCAGCCTTATGATGAGAACGCCACCTTCTTCATGCCACGTGATTTTACCGATTCCGGTTCTGGTCAGGATGTGACGCTGAATTCGGTAACCGTTACGAGCGTTACGGGTATGCCGCAGGGACTTTCCTATGAATGCAATAGCCCGGGTTGCGCCTACACCATCACCAACGACCCTGTTACCCAACGTGGTTGTGTGAAAATGTGCGGGGTACCAACCGTTCCAGGAACCTACAATATCGTTATTCAAGTAGTGGCCAACGTCTCAACTCCAATTGGAACCATCAATCAGCCAACGGGATTCACCTTACCGCTGATCATAGAGCCAGCACCAGGTGGAAACTGCTGTTTCAGTTTCAATCCACCTTCTGCCTGTGGCGATCTGAACGTAACGTATGAAGGGCTTCTTAATTTCGAACCGCTACAACCTACAACTTACGACTGGGACTTCGGTAACGGAAACACGGCCACAGGAGCCACTCCGGCTGTTCAGAACTACAACACTCCAGGCGATTATTACCCTGAACTGACCACCACGGTTTACAATTATGTACTGACGGATGTGAACGTTACGGCCAGTGGTGCCGGATGGTGTGGTGACGTTGAAGAAATTAGCCTTTTTGGCGTGTGTCAAGGAGCACCGGACCTGTTCTTCGACTATGCCAATAACGGAGAAACCTATACTTCTTCTGAAGGAAGCAATAGCTTGAGCACCACATGGACCAATCTGGGTATTGAACTCAATTCTCTGGTGTTCTCCATGACCTTTTGGGATTCTGATGGAGCTTCTCAAAATGATAACCTTGGCGCATTGGCTTTCAGCGTAACGGGACCTGGCACCTTCAACTTCTCCAACTCGGAAGTGTTCGGAACCTATACCATCGGAACCGTTGTGGATCAGATCATCGTAACCACCGACACGGTTTCTGTGTTTCCCGTTCCAGCAGTACCTGCTATGACCTATTCTCCTGCTCAGCAAGTATGCGCAGGCGATTCCATCCTTTTGAACGCGCCAGTTGGTCCTTACCAATATCAATGGCTCAATTCCGGATCCTTCGTTTCCGATTCCATTGCCATTTGGGTGAATCAGGCCGATCAAGGTTGGTATTCGATTGTGGTTATCGACACAACCTACTTCTGTGGTGTTGAATCTGATTCGGCTCTTATTGAGATTCTTTCCATTCCACAACCTCCAGTGCTGACTTACAATAGTGCAACGGGTAATTTGGAAGTGACCAACAACCCTAATGGCTATGGAGTGGAATGGTACAATGATGGCGTTCTGGTGCAAGGAGTTACGGGAGATGTTTTGGCGTCAGGTGGACAGACCGGCCCGTTCAGCGCCAGCTTTGTCAACGGTGGATTATGCTCCTCTTCGCAATCGATAGAATATTGGGTGTGCGTACCTGTGGCTGCACAAGCATTGGCCAACGACACCATCTGCTGCGGAGAAACAGTGACCTTCACCGCTCCTGGTTTCCTTACCAATCCGTTCTCTACGGTGGCTTGGGCCGTCACACCTCAATCTGCCGGACCAGTGGTCGATCAGGCGAGTGCTACGGTTGCTGGCGACAATGGCGATATTGTGGTTGAATATGGCGAAACAGTAAGCTTTACGCGTAACTGCCCAACCTTGGGCGATAGTATTGCCAGCGGAAGTTTCTATGTGACTCCTTTCGCTATTGAAGATCCAAACGTAACGCCACTTACGTACGATACGCTTCAGGGATGTGCTCCGTATGCTGAAATATGCCCAACACTTGAAGCGGCAGACGACAACTGGGAGATTTTCCCAATGGTGTTCACTTTCCCTGATGGATCGCAATTGAATGTGAATGATGCCATTGCCTTTGGTCTGCCTATTGATCAGCAACTACTTGATTTTGCAACTGGTGGAACGCTACCCTGCTTGAACCTGACCGATCTCTTCACTGGAAATCCGAACGGACAATGGAGCATCAGCGTTACCAATACTGGTACAACGGCTTTGGATGTGGCCATTCCAGATTTCATCGTCATCAATTTTGCTGATAGCTGCAACCTGATCACCGAAGATGAATCGTACCAGATTGCGGGCATTGCTGTGACCATCGGCCCGGGAGAAACGGTCACTCAATCCTTTGATATTCCGCCATTGCCTAGCGATTTCCCGACTGTGAGCGAGGATTGTGCGGCTTTCGGAGAGCCGATCCTTGTAACATTTGCGGATTGCTATCCAGAGCTGACGAATACCTTGCAGGTTACAGGCTTGGCAACTAATCCGGTGGTGCAGCAGGGTAACTACATTTTCGGATACATCGATGTGACCATATCGGGAGGTACACAGCCTTACACCATTTCATGGAACGATGGTCCTACCACGGAAGACCGCTTCAATCTGTTGCCAGGAACCTACACCATCAACGTGACGGACGCAACTAACTTTACAGTTTCTGAGACCTGGACTCTGACAGGTCCTTATCTGGGAGTTGATGAATTGGAGCAATATGGATTCTCCTTGGGACAAAGCGTTCCGAACCCGAACTCGGGAAATGCGACCATCAGTTTTGTTTCAGCAGAGCCTGCCAATTATGACTTCATTGTACGCGATGCTGCCGGCAAATTGATCTCAAGAATGGTGGTCAGTGCCAATTCAGGCGAAAACCGCATCATTTTCGATGGTAACAGCCTCAGTTCAGGACTATACAGCTATTCTCTTTCCAATGGTGTGAATGTCATCACCGAACGAATGATGATCAGCAAATAAGCTATTGCCTCAAAAGACCCTTGACCAATACGTGTTCAAGGGTCTTTTTATTTGATCACTTTTGAAAAAACAGATTCTATTATGAAACAGTTCGTTACTTCCTTCTTCGTTTTGAGTTCATTCCTTTTATTGTCCGGGTGCGACAAAGGCGTAGACAAGGTTTTGGTCGGTACGTGGAATGTGACTCAGGTGGAAGGTGTTTTTACTTCTGGAGGCGCCTCATTTCCTCCTATCATCGATGCAGATCCAACTGGGACCATCACGTTCCGCAGTAATGGCACTGGAGAACAGGACTATTCTTACTCTTTGGGTGGAACCACTTATCCACAAACCGGCAGTTTTACGTGGTCGGCCACTAACGACCTCATCATTATTGACCGTACCAACGAGGCAGATATGGAGTGGACACGCATTATTGACACAGACAACAAGCAAGTGGCGTCATACAACTATCTGATCAACGCCAATCAAAGTTGGAATTACAAACTGACCTTGGAAAAGTAGACCGGTCAGTTCAGAATTCGCATCATCGATGATATATCATCGGTCTGAATCATATCTGGATGCATCTGTATTGCTTTGCGGTTCGAAAAAACGGATCCACAGCCCCAAAGCATAACATAGAGATTCTGTTCCTGTGCGCGCGAGATCTCCTCTTCGGAGATTGCGTTCATTCTGATAGCGATTCCTGACAAGTTGTTGATCAAAGCAGAGTCGATCGCCTGTTGAGCATCAACCGATCCAAGTAATAAATCTGCCCCTACCGACTTGTCCTGAAGTGTATGCAGAAGTTCAATATTCTTCGATTCGATAAGGAAATTGATGTTCGGAAATTTGGTCGTGAGAGATTTCAGTGCTTCTGCCATTTGACCAACCTTCGGAATGCTGTTGTTGGAAAGTTTTATATCGAGAGAAACGATAAGAGCGTTGAGTTCGGAATCGGACAGCAGTTCTTCAACGGACATGATCGGGCTACTTTTCAGCCAAGTTCCAGTTCTGCAGTTCAGTACTTCTAGCGCATTCAATGCCGAGATACCACCACTACAATCAGTAGCACGATCCAAGGTTGAATCATGAAATGCAACTAGAACCCCATCAGCGGTCATTCTCACATCCAATTCAATTCCTTGAATGGAATAAGACAGTGCTTTGTCTACTGATTCGCTCGAATTCAGCGGGTAGGTCGACCTGACGCCCATTCCTCCATGGCCAAGAATGATCGGTTGTACCTCAACGTGTTCGTTCCTGTGTAAATAGAGAACGATCGCACCGACAAGTCCGATTGCCAGTGCCAATATGAGTAGCTGCAAGCGCAATTTATTGCTTTATGAGCTGCTTGCTGAACAGTTTTTCAGAACCGTTGGTTCCGATTATGAAGTAGATCCCTGCGGGAAGGAGCGACCCATTGAACGATAGCTTATTGGTGCCGGCCTTCACACGGTCTTCCAACAGGATCTGCACCAGTTTCCCCTCAGCGTCAAACAACTCCAAACGAAGCAGTATCGGTTCAGACAGGTCGAATGTTACCGAGAGGGTTTCGTTGAACGGGTTTGGAAATACCTCTGTGTCTACGCTGCTCACCTGCGAAACCGAAGCCACCGCGTTCGGACCAAAGATCTGCGCTATACGAGTGCCATGACCATGATTGCTTTTTCCGTACGAACCTGCAGCCCACACCACACCTGGCTGGTTATACATTCGTTGGCTACCCGAATAATCGCCCCATCTTTCCAAGGAGTCTGTAAGAACATTGACGTAAGAATCGCCTTCAAACACGGTAACCCGTTCAGATGCGTCCAGGTCGGCATTGACATGAATGGCGCTGAAACCTGCTGCAACTGTTTCGCTGCTGTGGTTAAAACTGATGATGGATTGCTCGTCACTGGTAGAAAGTCCCGTCCAAGAAATGTTCGGGTAGCCGTAATCAAGGTCGGGTTGGGTGTAGATACGAGAAACCATGGTGGGGCTGCCGGCCACGTCATCTATTACGCCATGGAAAATGGAAGCGCGCCCGGTTCCAGGATGGGTGCAACTCTGAACGTAATAGATGCGCCCGTTCAGGAGATATCCGCCCAGCACTCTGCCATCATTGGTATCGAGCCATTGATTACCGGGTTGATCGGCCGGAACGGGAAGAATGTAAGGTTGATCTGCTAGTATCGTTGTTACGTTCAAGGTAGTGTTTGGGTCGGTTACTCTTCCAGTAACCTCCAAAATGAAAACGGTATCATTCTGCATGTCCGTATTCCTGTTGGAAAGGAGAAACATGTTTTCGGCTTCAGATTCATCTGCATACGGAATCGGGCAGATGTTAAAGATCGGCTTGTTATTGGGTAAAATATTGTTGTAGTAATTGGTTATCAGTTCGAATCCGATATAGCCCTGCCTTAATCCGACCTGCCACAGGCACGATTCCACAAATCCTGAATTATTCTGAGATCCGTTCAGAAAGGTATTGATGCCGATGTAAAGATCCTTACCGGAAATACCAACCACTGGATAGTCTGACCACGTTTCGTTGTCTGAAGGATTTCCGGGAAGAGCATACACATTCCAATCGGCTGTCGGGTCGTTGGTCTGCGAGAATCCTACCACGATCTTGCTGGTTTCCCACGTGAATCCGGCCAAAAAGATCATTACAAAACGGTCATTGTTCGGGTCGTAAATCACCTTCGGGTCGTACTTGCTGCCCAGAACATCTGCTGGACTGGAGAACAGATGCAGCGATCGGACCAATAACTGTTCTTGGGTGGCAGCATCGTAAATGTGAATCCGGCTATTGGTTACCGACACGATAAAACCTCCCTTCGAAATAGCCATATCGTTATCGTTCGGAGTGTTTTGAAACGTGTTTCCTTCGAAGTTGGTGCCAACCACCGGAACGGCTCCTCCAACGGTTCTCTGAACTTGGCTTCTGTCTTTCGGATACCTGCTCATCAATTCCAACTTCTTGGAATGTAATTCTGCACGCAATCCGGAAATTCCTGGTTTTGGAGCCTCCAAATGCTGCAGGCTCACGTCCCAATCTTCAGCTTGGTCAGACAGATTGATCGTTCCGATCTTTTCAATTTCGAACTGCCGTTTAGTGGCCTGCTGAGAAAAGGCTGCAAGCGTAGCAACCAGCATCAGTATTGCGGTGAGTTTCATTTTCATGGATTCAAGTTCTCAAATTTCTTCCACATGCTAACGTGTGGACCAACGTTCGGAACCTCGTACTCCTCACCAAAGCAGCACCAGCCGTTGGCTTCATAGAATGGTATGGCAACGATCCGTGCTTGCAGCCAACCGGTTTTGGCATTCCAGAGTTTGATGCTTTCACTTTCCAAGGCGTCCAAAACCCGGCTTGCCAATCCCTGGCCTTGATACTCATCCAAGGTTCCCATTCCGCGTACCTGAATGGCAGGTCGGAGGTCGTGGCCGATGGTCATGCCCGAATCATCTTCCATTTCGGTGTAATTCGCACTCAGCGGAGGAAAAGCTGGACAGGCACTATCGGCCTTCACATCCACCACGGTTCCATCCTCGCCATCTTCTAGCAAATGAGCCCTTCCAACGGCAACAACCTTACCGTCAACCTCAGCCCAAACGTTGATCGCATCGTTGTCCTTGGCCAGATATTCTGAGCCTTTTGGTGAGCCTAAGGGCTTACGAAGCACTTCATACCGCACATCAAAGTATTCCTGCGGAGGTGTTTCACCAGGGTATTTAATAATAGTCTTCAAAGGATGTAAAGATCAGCGATAACGAATGATGCAAAGGTCACGGAGGCAACTCCGTTTGTGGTGAAGAACGCCAAGTTAACTCGGCTCAGATCGTTGGGTTTTACCAATGAATGCTGATAAATGAGTAGGATCAGAAATATGGAATATCCGATCCAATAGAGCCAATGAAAATCACCCATGGCTCCTGCAACGAAAAGGAGAGAGGCCGTTATGCCATGCATTCCGTTCGAAAGTGATAGAGCTTTCGATCTGCCCAACCAGACCGGAATGGAGAACAGGCCATTTTCACGGTCGAATTCTTCGTCCTGCAAGGCATAGATGATATCGAATCCGCCAACCCAAAAAAGTACCGCACAGGAAAAGAGTAGAGGCAGAAGGTCGAATTTCCCAACAACCGCCAAGTAGGCTCCAATGGGTGCCAAGCTTAATCCCAATCCCAATATAAGATGACATAAGGCGGTAAAACGTTTGGTCAGACTGTAGCCAAGAACCACAGCCAAAGCCACAGGCGAAAGTGCCCAGCACAATGGATTGATGTAATATGTGGTGATAACGAAAGCAACGGAATTGATGATCACAAACCATAGTGCAGCGTTCGCCTTAATGATCCCTGCCGGAATTTCTCGGATTGCCGTTCGTGGATTCTTTTCGTCAATGTTCCGGTCGATGTAACGATTGAACGCCATGGCCGCATTCCGGGCGAAAACCATGCATAATATCACTTTACCAAGCAAGGTCCAATCCAAACTTGCCGCGTTGAACTGCACTGCCATGAAGAATCCGATCAGTGCGAAGGGCATAGCAAAAATGGTATGCGAAAACTTGACGAGCGAGAGATAATTCTTCATGCTTTATGTTGCCAAAAATAGCCGTTGATGCCCAACCCATAACCATAACCCGATAACTTTGCCCCATGTTCAAGCGCCTACTATTCTTCTCATTCATCGTTGCATTTATTTTATCATGTCTGGTAATGTGGCTATGGTATTTGCCCAAACAGGAAGCGGATCGGACCTTGGTGCCGGAGTCGGTGAACCAAACGCCTGCTGATTCAGTTATGGTATCTGAACCGAGCATGGTAGTTGAATGAGGTGGACCGCTGTTCTTCTTTTACCCTTTTTGTTTCCCGCCAACGCGCGATCACAGCATCAACTGCAATACACATCCGATTTTGTATTCAAGGAAGGTATCTATCTATCATTCCAGGATTTCCAAAACAACAAACCGGTTCCGCTTACTTATCTGATCAGTGATCTGGACATCCGTTCAGAGAATTACATCGATCAGTTGGTTTTGCAGGACAGCATACACTACTACGACCATCAATTGGAACAAAGGAGTATTGCCACCGAAAAGGTTTGGGGCTATTGCAAACGGAACAGGGTTTTTATGGCTTTCGGGGCCAAGCAGAGTTACAACAATCCCGACTTTTTCGATTTCTACCCCCTTCTGAATATTGGAGCCATTTCATATCTCACGGCTACAGAGGCCTACTACCGCAACGTCACTACAGGGCCGCAAATGGGAATCGGGTTTCGTGATCCGATGTTCAGCGAACAAATGACCGTCACGGAATCCGGTCAGGTACAACTGCTGCTGGAATTCCGCTCAGGAAGGGTCATGGTTGTAGGTAGGGGCGAACTTCGGTCTGTGCCACCGGAAATGGTTTCTGAATTGATAGCCGAGGACCGAAGCCTTAGAATCGAATTTGAAGCCCTGTCTATCAAAGACCAAAAGCAGAAAGGAATGTTCTTCATACGGAGGTATAACGAGCGGAACCCTATTTATTTCCCTGTGTCTCCATCGAATTATTGATAAAATCTGATAAACCCCTAAAAAATAGGGGGTCATTGCCAGTGAAACTAATTTTCTTTGCGCGGTCTATTAAAATTTCAGGGCCATGGGAAAGAAAATGAGTAGAACCTACGCACAGATAACGCTGGTCATGTTATTGTTGGTTGGAGCATTCGCTGCATTTTACCCAACAACCCATCCAGCAGGCGGAGAATTTGACTCAGGAGACATTGCATGGCTCATTTCTGCAGCGGGATTGGTTTTGCTTATGACCCCTGGTCTTTCTTACTTCTATGGTGGTATGGTCTCTGCCAAGAACATCATCTCCACCATGCTCCAGAGCTTTGTGGCCTTAGGCGTGATCACGGTGCTTTGGTTCGTGGTTGGTTTCAGCCTCAGTTTTGGTGATAGCATCGGTGGTTTTATAGGTGATCCACGTACCTTTTTCATGTTTGACAATGTGGGAACGGCTGCACATCCGGCCATGGCCACGGGAATTCCATTTGTGCTGTTCGCGGCCTTTCAGCTCAAGTTCGCCATCATAACGCCCGCATTGATCACCGGTGCATTTGCCGAACGGATCAAGTTCTGGGGCTACATGCTTTTCATGGTGCTATTCTGCCTCTTCATCTACACGCCATTGGCGCATTGGACCTGGCATCCGGAAGGATTCCTTTTCAAATGGGGTGTGTTGGATTTTGCTGGAGGTACCGTGGTTCATATCTCGGCAGGAATGGCGGCATTGGCAGGCGCCATGTTCTTTGGAAGGAGAAAGGTGCACTTGGAGAAGGTGGAAAGCACACCGGTCAATATTCCCTATGTGCTGCTCGGTACCGGATTGCTTTGGTTCGGATGGTTCGGATTCAATGCTGGTTCTGCTTTGGCTGCAGATGAACTGGCCGTGAGCGCTTTTGTCAATACAAACCTCGCTTCAGCTTCAGCCATGTTGGCATGGCTTGTTTATGATTCGGCCAGAGGAAGAAAGCCATCTGCTCTTGGCGGTTGCATTGGTGCGGTTGTAGGACTTGTTGCAATAACACCCGCGGCAGGTTTTGTCAGTTTCGGAGCAAGCATTGCCATAGGTATCATTGCAAGTATCGTTTCAAACATTGCCGTTCATCTCAAGTCTAAGTCAACTTTGGATGATACACTGGACGTATTCCCTTGTCATGGTCTGGGCGGAATTGTAGGCATGATCCTCACCGCGGTCTTTGCTTTGAATGGAGGCCTGATAACGGGAGAGACTACACTGTTTCTGAACCACTTGCTTGCGTTGGTCATCGTAGGTGCATTCACCTTCTTCGGCTCCTATCTGCTGTATTACGTTACCAATGCCATCATTCCGCTTCGTGTGAGTGAGGAAGCAGAGGAGATCGGGTTGGACCTTACGCAACATGACGAGAAATATATTCTCGCACGGGTGGATTGATCAATCCTCTACTTCGTACACCAATCGCATGGTGATCGATGCTGTTTTGTTCTTGTCTTCCGTATTGAAAGCGCCTCCCCAACTATAATCTTCGTTCGAGTTCTGTCCAGTGATCTGAAAAACGCCCATTGTAGCAGTTTGCAGATCACCGAGTTTACTTCCCGAATTGATGGCAATGGTTTCAGCGCGCAACCTTGCATCCTCTGATGCTTTACGGATCATTTCCACCTTCAGATCGGCCATTTTCGTATAGTAATAGCGTGGGGCTTCGGAATAGAACTGAACACCTTTGTTCATCAATTCCGTTATGGATCGAGATAGTTCTTCCACTTTGGCCACATCTGCCGATTCTATCTCAATGCTTTGGCTCAGTAGAAAAGCTTCAAACTCTTGACCTATATAGTCGCCATTCTGGTATTTCGGCTGCGACTTTTCAGAGGTGTTCACGGCCTTGAAAACCAACTCTTCAGACTTGATCCCTTTGGAAAGTAGGTATTCGCGGATGATCATCTTGTCCTTTTCCAAAGCCGCATAAGCTTCTTGAAGATCCTTGCTCTCGCGTACGAAACGGCCTTCCCAAACAATAAGATCCGACACGAAATCTTCTGAACCCAGACCCGTAACACTGATGGTTCCCTGAGTTTCGGCCCGCTCAACATAGGCGTTTCCCAGAAAAAAGGCTGCTGCCACAATGGCAAGCGAGAATAGTATGGCGTTGGTAGTTTTCATGAGGTCAAAGGTAGCTGTGAATTAGAATGTAAATGGCTCGCAAAAATTATCAGCAGACATTAAAAATTTGTTAAAGTCCGATCGATTGGTATCTGTTCCGTTAGTTTGAAGCATGAAAATCGATTACCTCAATCCTGATGTGCCGCCCCAACTGCCTTGGCACGAAGTTCCTGTTGTTAAGGCCACACCCGAAAGTCTTAAAGGCTACGGTCGGATTGTTGAACCAGACGAATATCTTGACTATCCGATTGAAATTGTGCGTTGGCCAAAGCCCGAAGGGCGTCCAATAGATGAAGGTACTGGCGATGAGGCAGGCACCGTTTCGGGCGATTTCACATTCTATTGGCATGGCGATGTGTTCAAAGGAAAGAACGAGGCAGTGAATTCTGAGTACGTCTTTGGATGGAGTAAGAACCCGAAAGACGCTTCTGAAACATCAACAGAAAAACCAAAGCGAGTGCTGTTATGGCATGCCAATTATCATCCTGATGGTGGGCAGTTGTTCTTTCCATTGGAAGGATGCGATTCGTTCATGACCGCGTTGGCGCTGCCGGGCGATGACGTAAAACCAGAACATTTCAAGGCTTTCTTGGTGGAAGGTGGAAAAGGATTGTATATCCACCCTAATGTCTGGCATGAGGCAATTGTTCCATTCTCTGCGAGCGCCAAATTTTACGATGAGCAAGGAGCCATTCACGGTCGCGTCAGCGTGCATTTTCCGAAGGAATTCGGAGTGTTTCTGGCAGTGGCGTTCCCGTAATTCACATATGCCCTTTTTTCGTTTCCCGTTTTTCTTGACTTATTTCAGGTCATGAAAAAGTACGTTGTAGGGTTTTTTCTGACCATTTCGCTTCTCTTCATCGGGTTCATAGTTGGTGGTACAATTGCCAAGTACTTTTTCGTGAACGATGGGAATGGGCTGGCAGCAGCCGGCACAGCGGCCATCTTGGCGCTTTTTGGTGCTGCGATCGGGCTCATCGTTGCCGTAATCCTTATTCGGAAGTTGGAGGAGAATATAAAAATGACCCTCACGTTAGTTCTCTTCGTGATCTCGCTTGTGTTGGCAGGTCTTTTCTTTTATCAATTCAAGGAAAGACAACGGCAACGGCAATTGGAGAATGCCACGCGATTCGGAATACACGATAAAGGTTTGCTCGCTTTGAGCGATAAGATTCAGCAAACATCAGTTCGCAAAAGCAAGGATCTGCTGAAACTTGCAGATGGCAAAGAAATGGGAATCGGAATCGTTTCCATTGCACCTGAAAATGGAAAGGTGCTACGATTCTACGGCAGACCCAAGCACTTTGAGTTGCCAGAAAATCTGACTGCGTTGGACAGTCTTACCTTCAAAACAGGTGAGCATTACGTTGACATTGCTACTGCTTCGCCATATTTCGTTCCTGAATACATGAAACTCGACTATGGCATTTTGCATTTGGTGGCCGTTACGGTGCAGCAGGATTGGATAGAAGTGATTGTGAACCGCACCAACGGACAGACGAATTGGCTTTATAAGGAGGATGTAGTGTTTTCCTATTGGCCCCAATTCTTGCTTAATGTGCATTCGGTAGAACTGCTCAACCCGGTAGATTTTCCTCCGCGCATCAAACCGATGGATCATGCTTCTTCCGATGAATCGGTGAATGCCCGTGATGTTTTCTATCCAATTTCAGTAAAGGATGATTGGCTTCAGGTTCATTCTGACAAGGAAGTGGACCACGAAATTTGGGTTCGATGGAAACACGATGGAGTGCTGCTTGTACGGTACTCCTTAATGAGCTGACGATTTTCGATTACACCTTTTTTCCTCATTTACCACGCTTAAGCTTTCTTAACTTAAATTAGGGTAACCCACATACTACAGGGCTGCATTTCTGTGTTTTCATTTCAGGTATCAACGGTTTATGGAATTGGCCTGACCGCTGCATCCAAAGGAAAAGTTTAACCTAAAAACAACAGTCATGAAAACCCTTGCAGTCATTATCGCTACAGTTTCAACAGCCCTTTTCGTAAGCCTTTATTCAACGTTTCCGGATGTTTTCAATCGTCCTGCAGCACTGCCCGAAAAAGGCTGCGTGTTCAATTCCATGATGGGAATAGAAGCCACTGAGAATTATGCTCAGTTCAAAACCCCCGACAAGGTGGTGCAATCCATTGACCATGCCTTAGGCTGGATGGCCTCAGCGCAACAGAAGAATGGTGGCTGGGGAGCAGGTAGCCACTACCGACAAATGGAAATGGATCCGCACGCAGTAGCTGCCGATCCGGCCACCACATCGATGGTCGGCATGGCGCTCTTGCGTAATGGAAGCACGCTCGATAAGGGAACGTACAGCGCACAACTGAAAAAAGCGGTTGAATTCATTCTGAAGGAAGTGGAGAATTCGAGCCCGAATTCATTGAACATCACCGATCTGACCGGAACACAGATCCAAACAAAACTCGGGCAGAATATCGATGTAGTATTGGCGTCTCAGTTCCTGACCAATCTATTGGAGAAGGTGCCAGCCAACGACCCGATCAGAAAAAGGATCAACGATGCGCTGAATGTGTGTGTGGTCAAAATTCAGAACGGACAGATGGCAGATGGCAGCACGCAAGGAGCAGGTTGGGCAGGTGTGCTGCAGTCTTCGCTGGCATCTAATGCGTTGGAAGCGGCAGAGTATGCCGGTGCCAAAGTTGATGCGAAAAAACTTGAAAAGGCCCGCGATTATCAGAAAGGCAATTTCGATGCTGAAACCGGCAATGTGAATACCGACAAAGGAGCGGGAATTGTGCTCTATTCCGTTTCGGGTTCGGCTCGTGCTGCTGCCAAAGAGGCCCGAGAAGTGGAAGAACAGATGGAAAAAGCTCAACGCGCTCCACGAGGCGAAACGGTGAAGGCGGAAGACCTTGAGGATCTTGGTTACAGCAAAGATGAGGCAATGAAGAAGGCCGCAGCTTACAACGTATACCAAACCGCAAAGCAAACTGCTCAGCGTGAAGACGTGATGAGTGGATTCGGTAACAACGGGGGCGAGGAATTCCTCAGTTTCCTGCAAACTGGCGAAGGTCTGGTGATAGCCAAAGACAATTCGTGGAAAAGCTGGTATGATGATGTTTCGGGCAAAATGGTGCGAATCCAAAATCAGGACGGAAGTTGGAACGGACATCATTGCATTACCAGTCCGGTTTTCTGCACCGCCACATGTTTACTTATA
>JBJOHR010000022.1:0-10397 GCA_046047575.1 Bacteroidota bacterium
CAGTCGGGCCTTTATCGAATCGGAATCCGTCTGATCTGATCTGGCTCATTTTGCCACCTGCATAAGCATTCGCCTCAAAAACGGTGACTTCAAATCCTTGCTTGCGGAGCCTAAGCGCGGCTGCCAGTCCAGCAATTCCAGCTCCAACAATGGCAACGGTCTTAGCCTTGGTCATTTAGGGTACGTCACTTGGTGGTAGTGCCTTCCGGATGGGCTTTGGTAAAACTCTCATCAATGGGTTCCCACAGTTCGATCTTGTTGCCTTCGGGATCCAAAATGTGCACGAATTTGCCGTACTCATATTCCTCGATCTCATCGCAAATGGTGACTCCCGATTGACGTAGTTCTGCCACCAATTCAACCATGTTCTCAACACGGTAGTTGATCATGAATTCACGTTCAGATGGTTCGAAATATTTGGTATCCTCTCCAAATGGACTCCATTGCAGATAGGCCAACTTATGCGGCTCTGCACCTTCGCGGAATTCAAAGAGCGAACCGTAATCGTTCGTCACCAAGCCTAGATGTTGACTATACCAATTGCGTTGTTGTTCAGGATCCTTGCTTTTAAAAAAGATTCCTCCAATACCAGTTACCCGGCCTTTTTTACTTGACATGATCGGTTTGTTCGGATTTGGCTGCAAGTTAACCGCTAAGCCCGAAATCCTATGAGACAAACATCGTCAACTTGGAAACTGCTGCCTTTCCACTCTTCGAAGAACGCAGCAAGCGTGTTGTGCTGGTCTTTTATCGGCAATGCTGAAACCTCCTTCAGTTTATCGCGATAGCCACGTTTACCCATCCGTTTGTCTCTGTCGCCACCGAATTGGTCGTAATAACCATCTGTACTTATGTAAACGTGTGCCCCGGTTTCTAACATGATATTTATGGGGTTGAACTGTCGGGATGGATCTCCCATGCTGATGCCGCCTTTATCGGTTCGGTATTCAGCCACTGTTCCTTGCGTTACCACATGTACGCACAAGTTGGCTCCAGCAACAGAAATACTGTTTGTCTTCTTGTTAAAGCTGCAAAGAACCATGTCCATACCATCTTGAATCTCAGGATTTCCAGATCGGCTCAGATCTTCGTGAAAAAAGCGATTGGCGTTGTTCAGCACAGTCTCTGGCCGATCATAACCTACCAGATCCAACGAACGCTGAATAGCCGTACTCGCCAAAATGCTCATAAAGGCGCCCGGAACTCCATGCCCAGTGCAATCTATCACGGAAAACACAATATGATCATCCGACTCTTCGACCATGTAGAAGTCACCGGATACAGTATGAAGCGGCCGATACATTACAAAGAGGCGATCCTCCAATTTGGCCAGCACATTATCCTTGGGGAGCACAACTTGCTGGATATTCTTTGCATAGTTGATGGCATCCTGCATGCTACGGTTCTGTTGCTCGGTCTTGTGCAAAAGGCCTTCTATCTGAACCTCGTATTCACTGTTCATTTTGTTCAGAAACAAGTATCCTGTACTTACGATGACCAGCCCAAGCACAGACGAAACACTAATGAAGAATGGATCTTTGACAATGGGCTCAGCAACTCCCAGCCCGGCACCCATCAGTTCCATGATCTCATTGTAGAAAAGCAGTAGCAGCACGTTGATGCTGATGGATGTAAAAAGGTGTTTGCGTTCTTCAAACCCAAAAAGAATCACTGGGGTAAAACTGAGCGCTATTTGAAAGTATCGTGGGATATAAAAGCTGGCTTCATGGACCGATTCAGGATGCAATGAACGAATGTGACCCACAAAAAGCACCGAAAACAGGGGCAGTACTGTGCTTAGAATATGGCGTGAGAGAATTCTGTTTCCAACAAAATTCAAAAACGGAACCGTCCAAACCGCTATAAGTAGTAACAAGAACCAAACAATGGTTGCGTGCGGAGAATCGGTAGCTAAAAATCCGGTGGTCAGAAATAAGCAGACGATAAAAATGACGATTGCTACCTGATTCGTAAGCACGATCTTGCGCGAGAAGTAGGTCGAATCGCTGCTTTCAACTCCAAGTTGAGAAACAGCCTTCCATGCCTGATGGAACCAGGAGTTGGATGCCTTTTCTTTAGACAATGGTTGCTCTTGTATAGACCTGTGCATTGGTAACGGGTTACGGAACTTCTTGTTCAAGGGTTCTGTTGTTGGGCGAAAGAATAACTTGATTGTTCTTCGTGCTGCGAATTCGATTGGTCATTTCCGTCTAGCGAGCTAATTCACTGTGAAACTGAATCGATAGATGATTTTGTGTTGGGACAATAAAATATTACATTTGCACTCCCAAATTTTTGAGTTAGAAGAATGGCTAAGAAAGGAGATAGGATTCAGGTGATCCTAGAGTGCACCGAGCACAAGGACAGCGGAATGGCTGGAACGTCAAGGTATATCACTACCAAGAACAGAAAAAATACGTCTGACCGTATTGAATTGAAAAAGTACAACCCGATCTTGAAAAAGATGACGGTTCATAAAGAGATCAAATAAGTAAGACATGGCTAAGAAGACGGTAGCAACGCTCAAAACAGGAGCTGGAAAGGATTTCACAAAAGTGATCAAGATGGTAAAGTCGCCTAAGTCTGGCGAATACTCATTCAGAGAAGAAGTTGTACACAATGACCACGTGAAGGACTTTTTCGATAAAAAGGACTGACACTTATTTTCATTCATACAAAGGCTTCTCTCTAACCTAAGGGAGAAGCTTTTTTATTTTGCTCCATGGCATTATTCGGATTCTTTTCAAAGGATAAAAAGGAAAAACTCGATCAGGGTTTGGAGAAAACCCGTGAAGGAGTTTTTTCTAAGCTTACAAAAGCCGTAATCGGAAAATCAAAAGTCGATGACGAGGTTTTGGATAATCTGGAAGAGGTTCTCGTTTCTTCCGATGTTGGCGTGGAGACCACACTTAAAATAATTGAACGGATAGAAGCCCGCGTATCTGCTGATAAATATGTTGGGACCGACCAACTGAATAAGATGCTTCGCGAAGAGATTGTGAAGTTACTGAGCGAGAATAATAGTGGAGATGTGAATGGTTTGCCTATTCCGGAGGATGTCAAACCCTATGTGATCATGGTGGTTGGAGTGAATGGAGTTGGGAAAACCACAACCATTGGAAAGTTGGCACATCAACTGAAAAGTTCAGGAAAGAAGGTTGTTTTAGGAGCTGCAGACACTTTTCGTGCTGCGGCAGTGGATCAGCTTATTATTTGGGGGCAACGAGTTGGTGTTCCGGTCATTAATCAAGGAATGAACGCAGACCCAGCATCTGTTGCTTACGATACCTTACAATCGGCTGTTGCCCAACAGGCCGATGTTGTGGTGATCGACACTGCCGGTCGATTGCACAACAAGATCAACCTAATGAATGAGTTGAGTAAGATCCGTAGAGTGATGGACAAAGTTGTTCCTGGAGCTCCACACGAGATACTATTGGTGCTGGATGCGTCTACCGGACAGAACGCAATAGAACAGGCCAAGCAGTTTGTAAAGGCAACTGAAGTGAACGCCCTGGCACTTACCAAATTGGATGGAACTGCAAAAGGGGGAGTCGTCATTGGTATATCCGATCAATTCAAAATACCGGTAAAATATATTGGAGTAGGAGAAGGTATGGAAGACCTTCAGGTATTCAATCGTGAGGCGTTTGTGGATTCACTTTTCCTTAACAGATAGGCATTGAAAGCAAGAACGCTGAAGAAGAACAAGATCAACGTAATTACGCTGGGATGTTCGAAGAATCTTTACGATAGTGAAGTGCTCATGGGGCAGTTGCAGGCCAATAACCTTGATGCGGAGCACGAGAGCGAATCTAATGATTCGAACATTGTGGTCATCAATACCTGCGGTTTCATTGATAACGCTAAGCAGGAAAGCATTGACACCATATTGCGGTTTGCCAAGGCCAAGGAAAAGGGGCTGGTGGAAAAGGTATTTGTAACCGGTTGTCTTTCTGAACGCTACAAACCTGATCTCGAAAAAGAAATACCCAATGTTGATCAATTTTTTGGCACGCGCGATCTACCTAGGCTGTTGAAAGTACTCGGTGCGGATTACAAACGGGAATTGGTAGGGGAGCGATTGCTTACTACTCCTTCTCATTATGCCTATTTCAAGATTTCTGAAGGATGTGACCGCCCGTGTTCTTTCTGCGCCATTCCGTTGATGCGAGGTAAACACGTTTCAACGCCAATCGAAGTGTTGATCGATTCAGCCCGAAAATTGGCAAGTAAAGGCGTGAAGGAACTGATGGTCATTGCTCAAGATTCGACTTACTATGGAATCGATATCTACGGCAAACGAAGGCTTGCAGACCTTCTGACCGAGCTTTGCAAAGTTGAAGGAATTGAGTGGATTCGATTGCACTATGCGTTTCCAACCGGTTTTCCGGAAGACGTATTGGATGTAATGGCTCGTGAACCAAAGATCTGCAACTATTTGGACATGCCGCTGCAGCACATTGCGGACCCGGTGCTCAAATCCATGCGAAGAGGAACCACTAAGGAGAAGACAACTAAGCTTTTGAATCTGATCAAAGACCGAGTTCCCGGAATAGCGCTTCGAACAACACTGATAGTAGGTTATCCGGGAGAAACAGAAGAAGACTTTGGTGAACTGGTAGAGTGGGTCAAAGAAATGCGCTTTGAGCGACTAGGTGTATTCACGTATTCGCATGAAGAAAATACGCATGCCTATCAGCTTGAGGACGATGTTCCGGAAGAGGAAAAACAAAGACGGGCCGAATTAGTTATGGAAGTGCAACAGGAAATTTCTTTGCAAAAGAACCAAGAACTTATAGGTAAAACGCTCAAGGTTTTGATCGATCGGCAGGAAGGCGATAATTATGTAGGAAGAACCGAATACGATTCTGTTGAAGTGGATAACGAAGTGCTTATTCCTGCAATTGACCATTATCTCAGAATAGGCGACTTCGCGATGGTGGAGATCACTGATGCAGAATACTTCGATCTGTTCGGAAAAGTAGTTTCATGATGGATGTTTCTGCCATTCCGCTCGATCAAACCGGTAGATTCAATCGGCTGATACTCGATTACGTGAATGGAGCCGAAAATCTCAATCAATATTACGGTTTCCTCCATTCGATGGAGAATTACTCGGATCAGATTCGGTCAAGGAAACAATTTCCCATTGATCGCGACCTATTGGTCAGTGCTTTGCAAACACAGTATAATTCAATTGGTGGGGCCAATGGGTCTGTCCTTGCCAATATCTTGTTTCTGAAGGACGACAACACATTCACCGTTACCACTGGTCATCAGCTTAACATCTTTACGGGTCCGCTTTACTTCATCTACAAGATCCTGCATACAATTAAGCTGGCTGAAGAATTGCGTGTGGCTTACCCTGAATTCAAGTTCGTTCCTATTTACTGGATGAATTCGGAAGATCATGATCTGGATGAAATAGGTCAGTTTAATCTTTTTGGGAAGAAATACGTCTGGGAAACAGACCAAACGGGCGCTACAGGAAGAATGCAGACCGGTAGTTTGAATGAGCTCTGCTCAGAATTGAGCGAAGTGTTTTCAAACAACATTGAAGCACAAGAAATAGTTGAGATTTTCAGATCAGCATATTCTAAGGCTGAGAATCTTGCGCAAGCCACCCGAATGTTTTGCGACCAGATATTCGGACCGTACGGTCTTGTCATTATTGATAGTGATGACCGCGATTTGAAAAAATCGTTCGTTTCCTTTTTCAAGAAGGATATTCTGCAAAACTTACCATACGAGTTGGTTAAGCACACCAACCGAAATTTGAGTGTAGATTATCATGTTCAGGTAAATCCAAGGGAGATAAACTGCTTTTATCTGTCGGATGGTCAGCGGAACAGGATAGTGGCCACGGAGACCGGGTTTCATGTGCTTAAAACCGAGCATCGATTTTCCACGGAAGAACTTGAAAACGAATTGGAATCACATCCAGAACGATTCAGTCCGAATGTGGTTCTGAGACCACTTTTTCAAGAATTCGTTTTACCGAATCTGACCTATGTTGGTGGGGCTGGCGAGCTTTCTTATTGGCTTCAGTATAGAGATTATTTCAATAAAATGGGTGTAAGTTTCCCAATGCTATCACTCAGAAATCATTTCATGATAATTGATGCAGGACTGAATAAGCGCCTAGAGGAGCTCGAATTGCTGCCAGAAGATCTTTTTCATTCCATTGAACAGTTGGTGAAAGAGCATGTACTTGACTTGGCTGATACTGATATTGATCTTACTGATGAGATCAAATTACTTTCTCAGTTGTATGTCGGCCTGAAAAAGAAAGCGGAGGGAATAGATGGATCGCTCATTCCTTCATTGGATGCTGAGGAGATCCGAATACGAAAAGGTTTGGAGCAGTGGAGTAGCAGGTTCTCAAGGGCATTGAAACAACAGAATGAAGTCTCAATCAATCGTCTGAGAAAAGCGTACAACACTGTTTTTCCCAACGGATACCTGCAAGAGCGCCACGATAATTTCCTGACATTCTACTCTCAGCGCCCTACCACGTTTATAGAGGACATATATGCGGCCACCGATCCTTTTGGGATAGAATTCCGAATTATCAGTTTTCGATAATTGAGGTTAGAAGATCTTAGGCGTGCTTCGTGGGCCTTGCCAATTGTAGCAGTTACGAGCACGTTTTTTGGCTGAACGGGATTTTTGTCCGAATCCGGCTCTGGTCAATTCTATGATCACCGCAATTTCATGACTGCCAGCTGTTGAGCCTGCCAATTTCGAAAGCGTAAGGTCATAGCTATAACCGATCTGATACATGAATGACTTGCTTCTGTTTATTCCTCTAACTCCCACATTGAACATCAATGCATCCGTATCGTTGGTTTCGAACTTGAACTCGTTACGATACCATACACCGATCATTACAGGGGCTCTTAAAGCATACATTCCAACGTTGAGGGTTGAAAGAGTCTTCTGATGCTCATACATGATATTGGGAGAAAGATAGAACGGGTTTTTCGATCTAACCTTCGATAAAGAAACTAACATGCTGTAGTGGGCAAGGAATCGAATAGGTAGTTTTTCGGTCCGTCCCAACAACGATTCGTTAGGTTGGGTTATGTGATGCGCTGCGAAGCCGACCGTGTTAGCGATAGTTTTTCGAGAACGGACCGTTTTTCCACCTCCAGGTTTGATATTGAAACGAGCAAGAATACCTGCATTAAAGTCAGGCATTTCAACCTTCAATTTTTCAGGACGCTGAACACTGGTTGGATTGATGTTTCCATAGATCGGGTGAAGCTGATCTGAAAAAACGAATGATTCCCAATCCTTGATCTCCTTACTCATATATGCGGCATCCAATGCAAAGTGCAGGTCAAACATTCTTGGAATCACGATCAGACGGTACGAATACATGAAACTGTAGCGTTGCGTTTGCAGTTGTCCTTCGCCTTCATTGCTGGCATTGGCCAAGAAACCAATACCCCCGAAAATGTTCGGATCGCCAATATCCACGCCACCGGAATACGTGCTGAAATCACCGGGAATGGATGTCCACAGGTTGCGATAGTTGAAATTGAATCGAAGCCCAAGGTCGGCCCCAGCATACGCTGGATTTATGTAGGTTCTGTTCGCGTAGAACTGAGTGAAGGTCGGGTCCTGCGCCAAGGCGTTTGAACTCACCGACAATCCTGTAATTAGAACAACTAAAAGCTTGCGCATCATGTAATAACCGAGTCTTAGCTTCGTGTTATACCTCCATTTTTGAATTTCGTTACAAATTATTGGTTTCGATTTTGAATCTCCGTGAATTAACAGATCAGGTTGTACAAATTTTTTCGAAATCGATCGTGTGGTGCGTACCCCGCATTAACTTCGAACCGTGTTTAGAAATTTCTTTTTAACGCTCCTTTCGATAAGTGGTCTGGTTGCGTGCCAGCAAACCATAGATATTGAAAAGCCTATTTCTGAAATTGAAAATCCCACGTCAGGTTCGGTGGTTTACACCAACGATGGACTCAGGCTTGTTGCAACACTGTCTGATAATACCGGCCTCTTGCAATACAAGTGGACCATAAACGGTATTGACTCTCTGAACGATGTAGGTGCCGATTCAACATTTTCGTACATATACATCGATGGTGTTCCCAGCAAAGAGAAAACGTGGTATCTGGATGAGCTTTTTACTTTGAGTGATACAATTTTCAATGGTCATTATGAATTGCGGTTGTCATGTATCGATATAGAAGGTAACGAATCGTTGAAAGACACTGTAGTGTTTCAAATTCGAAACAGCATCGATTCGCAACCCCCTCAATTCAGTGTGACCGGACCTCAAGCTGCGGACACATTGAATTTCGGTCAAGGTTTCAGTATATCAGGTTCAACATACGATACGCAATCACTTGTTTATTCTGATATCTATGTAGGAAGAACCAATGGTTCCGATACGATACTCTATTTCGAATTCCCAAATCCGATCGACAATACGGTAGATTACAACTCCATCGGGTGGTATTTGCAAGTGGACAGCACTTGGACCAAAGGGGCTTACCACTTGTCCATAACCAGTTGGGACAATTATTCCGGGGTATCGCACATGATCCCATTCCACGTTTTCTATTAACTAACTATGAGCGAAGAGAGAAGAAAAACGTTCGTCTTTGATTTTGACAGTACACTTACCCAAGTAGAGGCTTTCGAAGAACTGGCCGAAGTATCGTTGAAAGGCGATCCTAAGAAGAAAGAAAAGATCGCGCAGATCGCCCGAATCACCGATCAAGGAGTAGATGGCGATATAACCTTTACACAGTCATTGGAAAAGCGATTGAAAATTCTGAACGCTCACAAGGACCATCTGGAACCTCTTGTGCGAAGGCTGAAAGGAAAAATATCAACGTCCATATCGAGGAACAAGGAGTTTTTCAAGGAATATGCAGACGATATCTATATCGTTTCCTGTGGATTCAAGGAGTTCATAGATCCCATTATGGCCAGCTACAACATTCCATCAGAAAGGATCTTCGCCAACACGTTCAAATTCAATCGTGCCGGTCGGATAGTGGGCTTTGATCGAGATAATGACCTTTCCAAACCAGACGGAAAGATCGACCAATTGAAGAAGATGCAATTGCCAGGAGAGATTCACATGATAGGTGATGGATTCTCTGATTACCAGACCCGCGCGGCCGGAATTGCAGACAAGTTCTACGCTTTTACGGAGAATGTGCAGCGCAAAAACATACTCGACAAAGCCGATCACATTGCCCCAAGTTTGGATGAGATACTTTATAGGGAAAAACTCCCAATGAGCATTTCTTACCCAAAGAACCGGATCAAGGTACTGCTGCTTGAAGGAATTCATGAACATGCAGTTGAACAACTTCGAGCCGAAGGATATCAGGTCGATCTTTTGGCGGGCAGTTTGAGCGAAAGCGAACTTTGTGAAGCCATAAAAGGAAAACATCTTATTGGGATTCGTTCAAAAACTCAGATCACCAAGAAGGTGGTGGAGTCCGCAGATAGGCTTCTTGCCGTTGGTGCATTTTGTATCGGAACGAACCAGATCGACCTCAAGGCATGTTCCGAAAAGGGAATATGTGTTTTCAATGCTCCCTTCAGCAATACGAGAAGTGTTGTGGAAATGGTAATTGGGGAAATGATCATGCTTATGCGAAGCACGCACTTGAAGAGCATGAAAATGCACCGCGGTGTTTGGGACAAAACCGCTACGGGCAGTTACGAGATTCGAGGAAAGAAGCTTGGTATTGTTGGATATGGCAATATAGGTTCCCAGCTGAGTGTGTTGGCCGAAGCATTGGGAATGCACGTGCTATATTATGACGTAGGCGAAAAGTTGGCACTCGGCAATGCTCAGAAGGCTTCTTCGTTGCGTGAACTACTCAAGAAGGCAGATGTAGTAACCTTACATGTTGACGGTCGTGAATCGAACAACGGCATGATAGGCAAGAAGGAATTCAGCCTGATGAAGGATGGGGCAGTGTTCATCAATCTTGCTCGCGGTAAAGTGGTTGATCTGAATGCGCTGAAAATGGCTTTGGAATCTGGAAAGATCGCTGGTGCTGCCATCGATGTGTTCCCACATGAACCCAAGTCTAATGATGAGCCATTTGTATGCGAGTTCACCGGTATGGAGAATGTCATTCTAACCCCGCACGTAGGTGGGAGTACTCTGGAAGCGCAAAAGAACATTGCAGCCTACGTGCCGGAAGCTTTGGTGAACTATGTCAATACTGGCGACAATTTTGCCAGTGTGAACCTTCCGGGAGTCCGTGTTCCTGAAGTTAAGGGAGCTCATCGCTTGTTGCACATTCACGCGAACATCCCTGGTATTATGGCGCGGATCAATAACATATTCTCCAGATACAACATCAATATTGTTGGACAGTATCTTAAAACCAATGAAA
>JBJOHR010000023.1:0-7313 GCA_046047575.1 Bacteroidota bacterium
GTGCACACCGGAGGTTATGCACAACCTAGCGGCAACGATCCGGATTTTCAAACAAGTTTCGGTGCAGCATTGGCCAATCAATCAGGTCTTTGCGGTTACCCGGCAGGTACTGTGAACAGAGAGTATTTCCCTAACTATTTCCAGACAGATAACAGCAACCAGCCTTGTGGTACCAACCCGATTGCACAGTCTCGCGGTTCTTGGCAAACTACTGGAGGTCTTGTTCTTCAAGAAGCTTCGCCAGTTAACGTTGCCGGTCAGGCCACATTGGATCTTTCTACTGGCAAACTGACGGTGGTTGTAGAAGCTTACTACACTGGTAATGCTACCAATGCCACCAACAAACTGACCGTTGCTGTTCTTCAGAATAACGTTGTGGGACCACAGACAGGTTCTTCTGCCAACCCGGATCAGGTAAACCCTGACGGGTCTTACACCCACAATCACATGCTACGTCATTTCCTTACAGGACAGTGGGGTGCCAGCGTTGCTCCGACCACATCAGGTTCTTTCTTCACCGACACTTATGTGTGGGACATTCCTACCGACATCAATGATGTACCTGTTAACCTGAACGAACTAGAGGTTGTGGTTTACATTGCCGAAGGAAACAAGGATATCATTACCGGTAGCGCAGTTCCATTAACGGTGGTGTCTCCTAATGCTTACGATGCGCTTCCAGCAGATATCGACATCCCTGAATTTGTGTGCGAGAACGAAATTTCGCCTGTGGTTACCATCCAGAACATGGGCAACGAAACAATGACCAGCTTGACCATCAATTACAACGTGAACGGTGGTGCTATTCAAACTTACAATTGGACCGGTTCATTGGCAACTGCAGGACAAGCTACAGTAACACTTCCAAGCTTGTCTTTCACTCACCTTTCAACCAACACATTCTGGGTTTCAACCTCTTCTCCTAACGGACAGGCAGACCAAGTGGCAGCAAACAATAACGCAGTAAAAACATTCGAACCTTCTAAGAACTCAGGAACAACTGTTGTTATAACGATCACACCAGATAACTACGGAAGCGAAACAACTTGGAGACTGAGAAATCCAAGTGGTACCGTAGTTGCCTCAGGTGGTCCTTACACTAATGGCAACTCCACTCCAGATGTTGTAACTGTAAATAACCTGGCTAACGGATGCCACACCTTCGAGATCGATGACGAATACGGTGACGGAATCTGCTGCAGTTACGGTAACGGAAGTTTTACCATTGAAAGCAACGGAACACAACTTTATGCTGGTGGAGAGTTCGGCTCATCTGATGAGCGCGTATTCAACGTTGGCGGTACTTCTGGAGTAGAAGATCTGGAGTTAGTGAGTAACGTGAGCGTTTACCCGAATCCATTCAAAGACAATGCGACTGTAGCATTCAACATGGTTGAAACAGGAGAAGTGATGCTTGAAGTGGTGAATGTTCTTGGTGCCAAAGTGATCTCTCAGAACTTGGGAGAAAAGGCTACAGGTGCTCACACCATCAACATCTCCTCGGTCAATTTAGAGTCGGGGATTTACATGGTGAATCTTTTGGTCAACGGAAGTGTTTACACTACGAGAGTAAGCGTCAGCAAATAATTGACCTCACATATTCAAAGGCCACAGTCGGATACGGAACAGTATTTGGTCTGTGGCCTTTGAATTTTACTACTAATATTGAATCATGAAAAAAGTCGTTCTACCTCTTGTTCTACTGCTAAGCGTATTGAACAGCTACGCGCAAATAGCCAAAAGCAAATGGGATCTTCCATCCGCCACGGTGAAAACGCTTGACGGGAAAACCATTGACACCAAAACCTTTGAGAATGATGGCAAACCCATCATCATCAGTTTTTGGGCCACGTGGTGCAAGCCATGCGTGCTTGAACTCAACACCATTATGGATGAATATGCTGAATGGCAAGAGGAAACAGGCGTCAAGCTGATCGCCATATCCATAGACGATGCCCGTAACACGGCCAAAGTTCCACCCTTCGTCAATGGAAAAGGTTGGGAGTATGAAGTATACCTTGATCCCAATGGCGATTTCAAGCGAGTTATGAATGTGAATAGCGTACCGCACACCTTCGTACTGAACGGAGACCTTCAGGTGGTCTGGTCGCACAATGCTTATGCACCCGGTGACGAAGACCATCTTTACGAGATCGTTAAAGAGAACGCTGGTAAATAACCAACTAACCCGATTTGGAAAAACGGATCAACCACCTCCTCCCACTCGTTCTATTCTTAGCCTGCTCCGTTGCCTCATTGGCACAGGAATCAGGCAAATGGGGAGAAATTCATGGCAACGTTCAATTCGATGCCCAATACTATAATCCCGATTCTGCCATTGGCGCTCCGCCTGTGCCCGAAAAACTGTTGATGAACGGTTTTACCAACCTTATCTACACCAAAGGAAAGTTTCAGGTAGGGCTCCGTTATGAGAATTACCTTAACGCCATTCAAGGGTTCGACACCCGCTACCAAGGACAAGGAATAACGTACCGCTACGCCACCTTCGATGCCGATTTCCTGACCATTACAGTAGGTAACTTCTACGAACAATTCGGCTCTGGAATGATATTCAGAACATACGAGGAACGAGGCCTCGGTTTCGACAATGCCATGGACGGAGTACGTGTCAAGGCCCATGTTCTTGGAGGTGTCTACGCTACGGCTCTGATCGGGAGACAACGATCATTCTTTACCTATGGAGAAGGAATTGTGCGTGGATTCGATGGCGAGATCAACCTGAACGAAACCTTCAAGGGAATTGCAGAGGCGAAGTTCAAGGCAACGCTTGGCGGTAGCTATGTAAGCAAATATCAGAAAGACGAGGATCCTGATTTTGAACTACCTGAAAACGTGGGGGCTTGGGCTGCACGGATGAATCTCCTCTATGCCGGCTTCAACCTGAGTGCAGAATACGTACGAAAGATCAATGATCCACAGGCAACCAATGTCCTCAATGTGAACAACAACCTCAACAAGAACTACAATCCCGGAAGTGGTGTGTTGGCAACCTTGGCCTATTCAACCAAGGGATTGGGGGTTGTGCTTGGCGCCAAACGTATCGATAACATGGATTTCCGTTCAGACCGGGCCGCAACGGGTTTCAACCTCAACATCAATTATCTGCCAGCTCTTACCAAACAACACACATATCAGTTGGCTGCCAGTCTTTACCCTTATGCTACGCAGCCTAACGGTGAATGGGCCTTTCAGGCTGAGGTAAGCTACAAGGTGGCAAGGAACACGGCCTTCGGTGGTAAGTACGGAATGGAATTCGTTGCCAATTATTCGCAGGTTCATGGTTTGGTGAATACCGTGAACGCTGAAGGAAGCGGATACACCAACAACTTCTTTGAATTGGGTGACCTCTATTTCCGCGATGTGAACGTGGAGATCACCAAGAAATTCTCCAAAAAGTACAAGATGACCGGCAAGTATCTTAACCTGGTCTATAACAAAGATGTTGTTCAGGGGCTTGTCGGTTACGGAACTATCCATGCTAACATTGCCGTGCTGGATGCCACCTACAAAGTGGCCGGAAGCCATTCACTCCGATTAGAACTACAGGGCCTTTGGACAGGCGACCGCAAAGACGAAGGACATTGGGCCTTGGCCTTGTTGGAGTATCAATGGTCGCCCCACTTGTTCGTTGCCGTGCTGAATCAATGGAATTACGGGAACAAGAATCCCGATAAACGGCTGCATTACCCTTCCATTACTGTTGGTTACATCCACAATGCCACACGGATAACTCTTGGCTATGGCAGACAACGTGCAGGAATTTTCTGCGTTGGCGGTATATGCAGGAATGTGCCAGCAGCTAACGGAGTAACGTTGTCTATTACCACAAGCTTCTAATGATGAAATTGAATCTGCTTAAACCCCTGATCATTGCCGCAGCCGTTTCTGTTGGGCTTTTTTCATGCGATGTGCTGGATCCGCCACATTACGGCTGCACCGATCCGATTGCCAACAACTACAATGCAGACGCAACGCATGATGATGGTTCGTGCGAATACGACCCCAACCTTTTCCGTGGTTGTACCGATACGGCCGCTACCAATTACGACCCGCTGGCCATTGTAGACGACTGCCATTGCCGATACGAGAACGTGCGCAAGGTGCTTGTAGAAGACTACACAGGACACACATGTGGTAATTGTCCATTTGCAGCAGAAGTACTGCATGATCTGGAATGCACGTGGGGCGATCGCGTAGTGCCATTGGCCGTGCATGTAGGTTTCTTTGCCGAAGTACAGAACAACCCTGATGGAAGTTACTCCACTAATTTCAAGACTCCGGCAGGCAATCAGTGGAACACAGAATTCGGCAACAGTGCCCAAGGATTGCCCAATGGAATGATCAACCGTAGATCCGTTGGTGGCTCTTTCCCACAATCCTATACTGTGTGGGCGGCTCAGGTGGCCAACCTACTTGCCACCCCGGCAGATGCCAAATTGCAAATGACCAACAGCTACAGCGAAGGCTCCCGAACGGTGAACACCAGCATAGACGTGACGGCCATCAACGATCTGAACAATGGCCCTTATAACATCATTGTGTGCCTTACCGAAGACAGCATTGTTGATTGGCAGAAAAACTATGATCCCGAGTTGGAAGAAGAGAATGTTCCAGATTATGTGCACATGCACGTACTCCGAAACAACTTCAATGGTACTTGGGGAGATCAGGTCGGTTCAGGCAATCTTAGTGCTGGAACTGTGGAAAACGTAAGTCTTTCTCTGGTGATCGACCCCGATTGGAATGAGCACCACTGCAATGTGGTAGCTTTCATTTACAGAACAGATACCAAGGAAGTTATTCAGGCCGAGTACAGACCGGTCATTGAAGAGTAACTTTGTTCCGCCAATGCGGACCCTGATCTTTGTTTTGCTCCTTTTGCCGGTTCTTGGTTTAAGTCAAGGATTCGGAGGTGGCCTGTACGCAGGCATCAGCACAACCCAAGTTTCTGGCGATGGCATTGGAGGATTCAATAAGGTCGGTGCTTGGGCAGGCGCGTTCACGGATTATCGTTTTACCCCTAGGTCAACCCTACAGCTGGAAGTTTCGTTCATCCAAAAAGGAAGCCGACAGGCGCCCACGGTCAAGAACAATGGCGTCTTCTATCTTCACAATCAGAACATCTTAGAAATCCCCGTGCTATATAAATGGTATGGGATCAAGAATATGAGTATTGAGATTGGGCTTCAAACTGGAATTATTCTGAATACTTTGGAAAGGGACAGTGAAAATGGAGACACTAGAAACAACCCACTTTTTAAACCAGCGGAATGGAGCGGTGCTGCCGGGTTGAGTTACTATTTCTGGAAAGGAAAGATTGAAGTGAACATGCGGTATTCAAATTCCATTCTTTCATTGAAGGGCAACAATGATTGGTGGATGAACCATGTCTTCGCCTTTTCTGTTAGGTATTGGTTTAGAACCACCCTCGACCGGGCCAAAATAGAGGCCACGAAGAAGAAAGGCCCTATCGAAGTCAAAATAGACACCGGAGACCAAGACTGATGAGTAAGAAGAAAGTTGTTGTTGGGGTTACGGGAGCCAGTGGCTCTGTCTATGCCAAAGTTCTGTTCGATAGGCTGGTTGAAGTTCAAGACCAGATAGAAGAGGTAGCTGTGGTTTTCAGCAGTAACGCTCGCGAAGTGTGGAAACTAGAGTTGGGCAATTCCGATTTTGAAAAACTTCCTTTCAAAGTCTATGATTCAATGGATTTCATGGCGCCTTTCGCTTCAGGCTCTGCCAAATTCGGAACCATGATCATTTGTCCGTGCAGCATGGGTACCATGGCGCGCATTGCCACGGGTGTTTCCAATGATCTGATGACACGCGCAGCAGACGTGATCCTAAAGGAAAGACGCAAACTTATTCTCGTTCCCAGAGACACGCCATACAGCCTTATTCACATCAATAACATGAGAACGATTACGGAAGCTGGTGGCATCATTGCGCCTGCAAGTCCTTCGTTTTACAGCAGACCGCTAAGTTTTGAGGATCTGGCCAAAACGGTTGTGGACCGCGTGCTCGATCTGGCCGGTTTCGAACTCAATTCCTATCGTTGGAGTGAATCCTGATCTGGCGTAAGCTTGTTTCAATTGTTTTCAAAAACGTTTCGGCAGATAATTTCCGGAAGGTTGATGCCGTTGATGGTTCGAATGTCTAATCCAACGCATCATGAAACTTCTTCTTTCTCTTATTGTAGGCGTAACGCTGGTTGCGCTCGATGTCGACAAGACCATACCACGACACAATGTATTCTTTGCCTATAACAGTTCGGAGCTGAACGGAAGTCCGGCCCGGGTTGTACAATCTGTGTATCAGAAATTGCCCGCAGGTAGCCAGATACGGTTTGGAATCGTGGGGCCCATTTCCAACGTGCATGATACCATGGAAAAAAACCGCATTACAGCGGCACGGGCCAATAAGATAGTCGGCCTTTTGAAGCAAATTGGAGCCGAAAATGATGTTTATCTTATTCAGGATGTATCAAATCCCTACCACCCTAAACCATTGGATATTCTGGCCAGTAAGCCTTGGGATCTGGAAATATTACTGACAAAAGGATCTGGCAAGCAACTGCCTGTTTTCACCAACATTGACGAATTCCTGCCTTTGCCAGTCCAAACCTTCACCATCAATCCGCAGGAGGACAACCGACTGGTGGGCGAACAGGGAACGGTCGTCAACATTCCTGCGTTCACCCTTCAACTGAAGAACGGCTCCACACCATCGGAAATGATCGTTGAGTTGAAAGAGGTTTACGGAGGCGGACAGATCATTCAGGCCAACCTTCACACCGCTTCCGGTGGAAAGATGCTCCGGACAGGAGGAACCATTCACATTGATGCCAACACCAACGGTAAGCCAGCGCAGGTGGCAAACGGCAAACAACTTGAACTTGAATTCCCGCATGGCGATGAGGTGGCCGAGAACATGGAAGTGTTCAACGGAAGAATTGACCGTTCCGGTAATTTCGACTGGGTGCCTAGAGGAAAGAATATTTCGGTGATGGAAATGAAAGAAACCTTCTACATTAATGGAAAGGTGGTGTCTGAAGAGGAATACTATGCACGACTACAACAATGGGAAAACCGAAAGGCCGCCCAAGAACGCGAAGAGCAAGCAGCGAAATTGGTGGCAGCCAATGAGCAGGCTGTGGATGCATACCTTTTAAAAAGCGATCAGCTTGGGTGGATCAATTGCGATCAATTCTATGACGTGGAGAATAAGACCGATGTGATTGTGATGGTGGATACAGTCTATCGTCCATCCGTAAGAATGGTTTTTGACAACAT
>JBJOHR010000024.1:0-14347 GCA_046047575.1 Bacteroidota bacterium
AAAAATAACCGGCATAGTTGGAGGTTGCGCCACTGGCAGAACCAAAAACTCCGTAAGCAAGAGAGCCTCCCGTGTTGGTCGCGTTGCCGTACACCCCGTAACGGGTACCTGCCGTCCCTGAGGATGCGCCATACAGGCCATAGGCGAAACCCGAGTATGTACCGCCCATACCGATACCCACGACCCCTCTCCATCCACCGGTCCCATTCACCCCGACACCAAAACCATCCGAAGGTACTGAATAGCCATTCACCGCCCGCACATCTACCTGGCCAATGTAATTTGCCTCCCCGCTTATGACGTTTGAGATGCTCGTGGTCGACCCCTGCACATCAACTAAGAATTGTGGTGTGGTGGTATTGATGCCAATGTTTCCCTGTTGATTTACGTACATAGCGGACTGAAGTCCGGTGGACCGTTGCGTTTCGAAATTGAGCGCTCCGCCTGTTGTGGGCAAGGTTGCATCTTCTAAAATGCCTGAGATACGGGCGGCCTTGGTCACTGCATTGTTCGACACTTCATTCCAGAAACTGATGGCACCGCCTATTCCATCGCCTCCACCGGCCGTGGAATTGGAGCGGAACAGACCAACAAGATCCAGCACATCGTTGTCTGCATCGTCATCGGCCACTTCCAATTTTGTGAAGTTGGGGAATCCTCCTACGCTGATGCGATCGGCATTCTCAATGATGATGGAATTGCCCAAGGTGCTACCATCGGGAGTGAATTTGGCCACATAATTGAGCGAACCGCTGGCATTGGCAGCCCCGGTCGGCCCCACCGGGCCCACCGGGCCCTGTACACCTTGCGGACCTTGCGGTCCCTGTGGGCCAGGGGTTGCAGAATTCTCTGCGTAGAGTGCATAGGGTACGGAAAGTAACTGAGAAGTGCCCATGCTCTGGTAATTGGTACCGCCTGTCACATCAATAGCAATCTCTAGGTAATAGACACCGCCCGACCACGAAATGGCGGTCATATCAGCAAATACGGGAGTGCCACCACCAATGGTGAGGTTGAACAGACCGAAGGCGTTTGTGGTAACGGCATGCGACTCCTCCATGACCGTAATGCCAGTGGGTGATGAATGGTGGATGGTGACCAACACACCGATGCTCTGATCATCGAGCACCTGACCTTCATTGTCTCTTGCCACGCCTTGGTAACTGAATTTCTGGGGAACTTGCGCAGACGCCATGTAAGACACTCCAAGCAATAGGAGAATAAGTAGGTTTTTCATGTTTTCAGAATTGGTTCAGCCGACAAAACTCTCCATAGGACATAGGAATTCCGATGATGAGCATCAGTACCCAGTATGACTAAGGACAGCAGCAAGTGGCCATGAGAACCTGCTGGTTCAGCTTGGGTTTCCAAGCGAGTTTGAAAAGGAGGAATCAGCAATAATCCGTGCTGCTCTATGGTTCAGGCCTTAGAGGAAACGAAATACATTTCCAACTCTCCTTTACCTTTTGCCGCCACTTTTCCTCTATTCTCAAATGAGAATTCTGGATCATCTTTCAGCCGTTCATACGTGGTTTCTGAGATGTTCACTTTCCCTACTTCTCCGCTGCTTTCCATGCGGCTGGCGGTGTTCACGGTATCGCCCCAAATGTCGTACTGGAACTTCTTGACCCCCACAATGCCTGCCACCACAGGGCCGGTGTGTATGCCTATGCGTATCTCGAAATACGGCAATCCCATATCCACCTTTTTCTTTTTTCCCATTTCAACGAACTCGCGCATTTCCATGGCGGCCTTCACACAATCTGCGGCATGGGTGGAGTTCGGCACTGGAAGTCCGCCTGCCGCCATGTAGGCATCGCCAATAGTCTTTATCTTCTCTATGCCGTACTTCTCGCAAATGTTATCGAAGGCCGAGAAGCATTCATGTAGGTCTTTGACCAATTCCTTGGGCGTTACCTTCTCACTCAATGCGGTAAACCCTTTGAAGTCGGTGAAGAGTACGGTCACTTCATCAATGAGCTGTGCATCTGAGTGGCCTTTCTCCTTAAGCTCATCAGCTACCTCTTCGGGCAGGATGTTCAACAAGAGTTCCTCGCTGCGTTGTTTCTCTTTGGCAATGCGATTGCGCTGAAAGAAGAACACCCCGGCAAACAGAAGCATCACGGCAAACCCACCGATAAAACCGTTGCGCATAAGCTTCTGCCGGCCTATTTCCTGCTGTTGCAGTTCATTGTCCTTGTTAAGCAGCACGATCTCATGGTCTTTTTTCTCCGTATCGTATTTGGTCTGCATTTCATTGAGCTGCCTGCTGCTGGACTCGTTCAATAGACTGTCTGCGTATAGTTTGAAAAACTTGTAATGGTGTAGGGCCGCAGCGTAATTGCCCCGCGCGCTGTCTAAGGTGGCCAGTTTCTCATAGGCGTTGCGGGTGTATTCCATATGGCCTATCTGTTTTGCCAGCGAAAGGCCCGTGTTGAGGTGCGATTCTGCCTCGCGGAATTTGCCGAGCATGGTGTATTCTCCCGCCAAGTTGATGTTGGCTCCGGCAATATTCTGCTTGCGACCCAATTGCTCATACAGCTCCAAGGCCGAACGGTGATTTTCCAAGGCCTTGTCGTACAGTTTCATGTTGTGCTGAAGCACTCCAATGTTGTTGAAGGCACTGGCCATGCCGGGCACGGAATTATGGGCTTTGCTCAAGTCCAACGACCGACCATAATATTCCAAGGCCGATTCATAGTTTCCCAACTGCGAGTGAATGTTGCCAATGTTTCCGAGCACCGAAATGATCCGCTTGGTGTCGTTGGCCCGTTCCATCATGGCCAGATTCTGCATGAACCACTTCAGAGACTCCTCATAATTGCCGCGCATGGCGTTCACGATGCCAATGTTGTTGTAGCACGAGCCGATGCCAATGCTATCGTCTATGGCTTCGAAATGCTTGAGCGAGATGAGAAAATTGGAAAGGGCGCGCGATAGGTCTCCCTGCTTATTGAGGCAGTTTGCCATAAGCGTGTAATAATTGGCCATCACCTTCCGGTCTGCGGTAGAAACAACGATAGGAAGTTGGATGGAGGTGTCTTTCAACACTTTGCTGTAATTGCCCTCCTTCAGTTCTATGTTTCCCAGATTGATGATCGCCCGTGCACGGTTCAGGTCGTCATGAAGTTTGTTGGCCAGCGCAAATGCCTCTTCTGCGTAGGCCCTTGAGGCCGAAAGGTCGTTTTCCGCCCGTCTGCTTTCCGCACTCAGCAGGTTCAATACGGTCAATCGCTGCGTGTCTGAAGTGGTCTGTTCCAAAACAGAGGCAAGAGAATCAAGCTTGGTCTGAGACATGGCATCATTCCTAGCTAAGAAAACTGCCACAACCAATAGACAAAAGGATAAGGTTGATTTCATACATTCAATGTTAGTAAATACTTGCCCAAGTCTTAACTGCTCGGCCTTTCATAACCTTAGCGTATTGTTTCAAACACACACTGATCCTGACTGCATTTCTACCGGATTCTGATCCCTTATTGATAATTGCGAATTCCTCATTCCAAAATGAGACAGCCGCGTAATTCATACTTTTACCTTTGATTCAAACGTTGACGCCATTCATGAAAAAATCTTTGTTCTTCGCAACCATTGTTTTCTCATTTCTATCCTGCAATCAAGAAGACCCCAGTGTTACCGAACTGCTGACGGGCGATGATTGGAAATTGGAAACCTTGACCATTGACCCTGCCGTGATCGTGGACAACGTGGCCATTACCAATTATTACAGCCAGTTGTATGATTATGATAAGGACAACACCATCCGGTTCCGTACCGATGGAACCATGATAACGGATGAAGGCCCGCTGAAAGAGAACCCGAACGACCCGCAGACCATTTCTGCACAGTGGCTACTGTCTGCCACCGAAAACATGATCACCGCATGGAACGACACCGACACGGTGGTTTACAACATGCCCCAGATTACCGAAGATCACCTAACACTTACCTATTCGCAGCGCGACACAGCCACGCAGATCAACTATACGCTTACTGCCGGATTTGTGCATTGATGACCCGGTCATTCATTCACAATGCAGCATTACAGCCCTAAGCTGTAATTTTCGGCCATGGTGAAACGCGTACTCAAAACAACCAGCGTTGTCATTCTAAGTTTGGCGCTGCTCAGCGTGTTCGGTTTTTTCATCCAACAAAAGACCAATGCCCTTATTCCTGACGGACCGCTCAAGGAGTTTGTAATGTTTCCCCAAACGGTAATGGACGTGTTTCAGAGCAATGAGATACGCAACATTCCTCCAACCTTTGAAATGAGGCACTTCTTCGATCCCATCAATAACTTGCGGCAGGACATCTTCGGGCTGAATGCTTTTTACAACCCTGACGAGGGAACCTGGGAAGTGCGACTTTTCAATTTCAAGGATGATTCGGTAGCGCACACGTGGAAACTGAACCGCAGCACCTTTAATCAGACCGATCGACTTTACCCCAATTCAGAACCCCGAAACCCTATTCTATTACCCAATAGAAATGTGATCGTAGACAATGACGAAACATTCAACCTTTACCGATTGGATGCTGAATCGAACATAGTCTGGCACAACACCGAATTGATCTTTCACCACAGCATGAACCTGGATCATGATGGCAATATCTGGGTGTGTACAACCGAACCAAGACTGATCAAGGTCCCGACAGACGAGCATCCTGTTGCGTACGAAGATGATTACCTGACCAAGGTGGATGTGGAAACGGGCAGCGTGATCTACCACAAAAGCACATCTGAACTGTTGATCGAAAACGGCTATCGCAACTTTGTGTATGGTTTTTCGCACGTGATAGATGGCGCGTTAGACGAGGACCCACTCCACCTGAACGACATTGAACCAGTTCTGAATGATGGGCCCTATTGGAAAAAAGGCGATGTATTCCTGAGTTTCCGTCATAGGTCCTTGGTGCTCTTGTACCGACCATCTTCCAATAAGATAATCCGCCTGATCTATGGTCCCTTTCTTCGGCAGCACGATATAGACATTCTGAACGATTCCACCATTTCCATATTCAATAATGAGGGTACCAGTGTTGGTAAAAAGCTGAAACAAGACCACGAGTTGTTTGATCATCCTCCAGCAGATGTCATCGATTTTTCGAACATCATGCATTACCACTTTGCCGATTCCAGCTTTAGCCACCATCTTAAACATCAGTTTGATGAACATCACATTTTCACCGATACGCAAGGTTTCCATCAGTACCTGAGCAACGGCATGGTGTACGTGGAGCAGCACGGCAGAGGCATCATGTATTTTATGGATGAGAACCAGGTATACTACAAGAACCAAGGCAGCAATTGGGTGCGCGATTTTGTGGAGCGGCCACATTGGGTGCGTATCTATGAGAATGTCGATCTTTGACCCACAATGACGACCTTACTCTACATAGGCCCTGGCCTGGGCGCGGGAACCATCGTGCTGGTATTGCTGGTAGCGGCTCTGGTGGTTTTCAGCCTACTTTACCTCATTTGGACACCTATCAAAAAGTTCTTCCGTAAGATGAAGCAACTCGTTTCGGGCAAATGATCTTCTACGGGCTCGTTGCGCTGGCTGCTTGCATCATTTCAATCGGGCTGCTGCTGCTTAAGAAACCATTTTTCAAGATGGCGTTGGCAAGCACGTCCATGGTCAATGCCTTGCTCGACCCAGTTTCTGACGAAGACACCAAACACAAATTGGTTTCGCGGCAACTTGTTCACCTACTTTCCAGCTTGGTGATATTCCTCTTCGGACTGAGTACCATTGTGGTGGCAGCTTACCTTCCTTTTCTGGTCTACGAAGTAAATGCAGGTGCGTTGGAGATGGAAACTGCGGGAATCTGGTTCTATGGAAGCATGCTGGTGGGCGGTCTGCTTCCATTTCTATTCTACAGACCCAAAAGCAGTTCTGATTATTCGGAGCTATCGAAACTCCTGCACCGAATGGTATTGGACAACCAGCACCTGTCGCGACTACTTTTCGGTTTGGAGAAAAAAGCGTTTCTGAAAAAAAACCATGATCAAAAGCCATTCTTGATCATTACTGGCCTTGCCCGCAGCGGAACCACCGCCTTGACCCAACTGCTGCATAGTACGGGTCATTTTCATTCGCTCACTTATGCCAACATGCCATTTCTGTTGTCACCTAATCTGTGGCAAAAGATCTATCATCCGAAAAACGCAGCGCTGAAAGAACGTGCTCATGGCGATTCAATTCAATTCGGATTCGACACCGTTGAAGCCTTGGAGGAATACTTCTTCAAGGTGATGACGCATGATGCATTCATTCGAGACGGTGCATTGGTTCCGCATCATCTGAATGCAGAAACCATTGTGGCGTATGCCGATTATAGGCAATTGATAGCGAAAGGTCATGGAGATTCAATCTATCTGGCCAAGAACAATAACCTCCTATTGCGCTTGGATTCGCTTTTGCAACAGGAAGCCGATATGAAGGTGGTTCTTATGCTGCGCGATCCCTTGGTACATGCTCATTCGCTGTTGAAACAGCACGCGCGTTTTACCAAACTACAGACCGAAGACCCCTTTGTTCTGGAATATATGAACTGGTTGGGGCACCATGAATTCGGTTTGGGTCATCGACCATTCCAATTTGAGAATGCAACAAGGACCTACTACGCAATCACCGACATCAATTATTGGTTACAGCGCTGGATCGATTATTACCAGAACGCAAAGAAGTTTGTTGAAAATGGGAAAGTGATGTTGGTGCAACATGCAGAATTGGCCAACGATCCCAATGTTGTGCTTCAGCAGATCGGAAAGTTCATGCACTTGGATTTTGGGAGAACCCATGTTGTCCCGTATTCAGGACGAACAAACGAATCGCTGCATGCAAACCCCCAACTGCTGGAGTTGGCACATTCGATTTACGCAGAGTTGGTTCAGGCTAAGGCAATGTAGGCGGAAAGCACATCGGTAGTTGTTACCAGACCCAACAGGTCGCCATTATCTACCACGGGCACGCAACCGATCTTGTACTTGCGCATCAAGCGGGCAGCTTCCTTGAGGTCGGCACCCGTTTCAATGCTTATCAGCTTCTTGCTCATAGATTCCTCTACGGTTGTTGATTCCAGAATGAGGTCGTTTATTTCGAAATCGGCTTCTGCAATATGCGCTCCGTAGGTAACACGCATCAGGTCGGTATGAGTTATCATTCCAACCAGACCATCGTTACCCATAACGGGCAAATGGCGGAATCCTTCTTCTTCGAAAATGCTACGCACGTCACTCAGACTCTGATCGGGCCTTACCGTGCGCGTGTGGGCCGTCATAACTTCTTCTACAAACATGGCTTTTGTTTTAGTTGCCACTAAGTTGCCATGCGGTAAATGCCTGAACGCTGACATTGATCAGCAACGCGGCTGAGACAATTCAATGGAAGAAAGGAAAAGCCCTGATCAGCTCAGCTATTGGTGCAATAAACCGGAATTGCTGCATCGTTCAGCAAGGTGTTCTCCTTATCTGTGTTGCCAATATACTCGTTGGCATCTGACACTTTGGACATGATGCAGATAGCACCCACTTGGTTGGTCTTGGCATAATGGAGAATATGCTTGGCATAACCCACCGAGTAGCCCGTTGGTTCTTCACTCACCTCTTCGAACTTGATAGCGTGTTCTTTGAAATATGATTTTGAAGCGGAAATGTTTCTCCTCAATTCCTCCGAAAGACCACGCACATCATTCCGCACGGTATAGATGATCACAGTACTGTCGAATATACTGGCAAACTGAGCTGTTTGCTTGATCTTGATGTCGAAGTCAGCATGAGGCCCTACAGGAAACAGCAGGGTTTTGAAGCTTGCATGGCTGGCCTGAACGCCTTCTTGAACAACCAACGCAGGCACCGGCAATGATTTTACCAATTTGAGGATGTTGGCTCCAAATAGGTTTTGAAGGATACCTACTTTGCCGTGTGTGGGCACCACCACCATGTCCACCTCAAGATCTGTAACGATTGTGGGAATTACCGAGAAAAAATCGCCACCGCCAATATGGTAGGTAACGGGCACATTTTCTGGAGCCCATTGTTTGAGATTCTCGAGTTGTACACCCAAACTGACCGTGTCATCTCCTGGTTCGCTTACATGGATCAATACCATTTCGGCACCCGCTTTGTCGGCTACCATTGCCCCTACTTCAACAGCTTTGCTACAAATGGGTGAAAGATCTACCAGAACTCCGATTTTCATTGGTTTTTTGCTTTGCGGTAAAACTATGGAATTCGCTTTATTTCGAATGGCTGGTGTGCGACCAACATGGCAGGTTCAGAAGTATGGCGCAGTGGCCGCTTCCAATTCTTCGATCAACTCAGGTTCCATGTACTTGTACTCATCCTCTATGTTGAGCACCATTATCTGAGCGTCCCTACATGCCATCGGGAAACGCTGTTTCAGAATCTCTTTGTGCTTGTCTTCCATGCAGAAGATCATATCAGCCCACAGTAGCATCGGCTCACTCACTTTCACTCTGGCAGAAGATGATGTTCCGGCCGAACGTACTACATGCTCATCGCTTTCGCTGAAAATGCTTTCAGCCGTTCTGCTTCGGTCTACGTTGGCACTACAGATGAATAGAATGTTCATTGTCCAAATTGTAATTCTCTGATCGACTCTCTCACACCCGTTGGTAAGAATTCGCAACGGATCGCATTCATAATAGCCTCATGATCATTTTCTGATCGATGATACAATAGAGTATAAACCTCTGATATGGTCGGAGCGTTCGGTTCTTGTCGGAGCAAGATCAGTTCATCTCCCACGGTTACACTTCCAACTTGTAGAACCCGAAAGTAAACGCCACAGAACGTTGCCTTTACAAATGGCTTGAGAACCGTTTGAGTACCGAAACGAATGCCCAGCTTAAAACATGGTTGTCGTGGCTGGCAGACCTGTATCTGCGCATCGCCAAGTTGGTAAACGCTTCCTACGCGCATGTTGGATTCGTCCAAGCCTTCAATGGTCAGATTCTCCCCGAACATGCCCAAACTCCAGTCTGAATTCGGAAAACGTTCTTTCCAAAATGGATAATGGTCGGCACTGTAGGCGTAGACCGCCTTATCTGCACCACCATGATATCTCCGATCCACCACGGCATCATCCACAACATCTTCAGTACCGAGAAAAATGGAGCCTTCGACCGGATACTTGAAAATGCCTGTCCTGACGTTCTTACCGCGCCATCTTACCGTTTGTCCTTCTCCCCGATTTACAGCTATCACCCTCATTACCGGCTCGTTTTCGTGTGCATCAAGAATGTGATTTCTTCTTTACCATCTTCTGCATGAAAACATTGCTTGGCAGCGTGATCTGGTCGCCCTCATCTGTTTTAATGATAAGAAAGAAGATGCCAATGTCGCTTACTCGTCCTTCCACGCTGAACTCCTTATCTAAGATCGTTATGGTATCTCCGATCTTGACCGGATGATTGAAAAAGATGACCAATGTGGAAGTGATGTTGGAAAGTATTGACCACTGTGCTAGAAAGGCAATTCCCACCACCGTCAACAGCGAAGTGATGAAATACACTAGTTCACTCTGTTTTACGCCCCAGATGAATAGCATGAAACTTGCAAAAAGCAGAAAGAAAATACCACGAACGATCTTCAATGTGATCTTGACCCGTGGTTTGGGGTAGTCGTACGTGGTAGCAGCACTTTCAATGATTCGCTTGGCAACTTCCAGCGAAGCGAGATAACCTACCAAGGCCACCACCGATTCAATCAACTGTAGTTTATAGGCTTCCATGCGTTTGATGGTTTATTGTTCGGTTAAACTAGGAACAAAGTACGAGGTCTTCTGTTTACTTTTCTCAACCGTAAATGCCCGACCCAATGCTCAAATCACTCATCGTTTTCCTCATTCTCAACTTCGCAGCACTCGGAATAGGTGGTTTTCTCATGGGTGGTGAAGTTACGGGCGAATGGTATCAGAATGTGAACAAAGCTCCTTGGACACCTCCTGGATGGGTATTCGGTGCGGCTTGGACCACCATTATGGTCTGTTTTTCGGTGTATTTGGCTCAGGCATGGGGCATGGTTGAGAACAAGCAGTTCCTCATCGGTCTGTTCGCGTTACAGTGGCTCTTGAATGTGGCTTGGAATCCAGTATTTTTCAAGTTCCACCAAGTAGCTTTCGGACTGCTGATCATTACCGCGTTGACCATCTTGGTGGGATATTTTCTTGTGGGCCTTTGGTCAGAAATGAAATGGAGATCATTGTTGGTGTTGCCCTATTTTGCTTGGCTTTTGGTGGCTACTTCGCTCAACGCCTACATTCTGGTCAAGAACTGACGCTCCCTTCCTTTTTCTCCAAAAGCTCGTTGAAATCCAGATTTCGAAGGCTCGGAATCAATGCGCCCGTTCCGACCACAGTCAGAAGAGTGATCACACCACCGATGACAACCGCATTCACCGTTCCGAACAAACGCGCGGTGAGGCCGCTTTCAAACGCTCCCAATTCATTGGATGAACCCACAAACATGGAATTAACAGCAGACACACGTCCGCGCATGTGGTCAGGAGTATACAATTGAAGTATGGTCTGACGGACGACAACGCTTATGCCATCCGTTACTCCACTCATGAAAAGTGCCAGAAGCGAGATCCAATAGACCTCTGAAAGGCCGAATACGATAATGCAGATTCCGAAGCCGAAAATGGCAGCCAGCAGTTTCTTTCCGGCATTTTTATTCAATGGAAAATAGGCCACGAAAATCATGATCAAGAACGAACCAACCGCTGGAGCAGCTCGCAAAAAACCGAATCCCACGGAACCTACCTTCAAAATATCCTGTGCATACACAGGAAGCAAAGCCACAGCCCCACCGAAAAGTACCGCGAACATATCCAGTGAAATTGCTCCAAGAATCTCTTTTTTTCTGAAAACGAAGCGGATTCCCTCCTTCAAACTTTGTCCTATCGGCTCTCCTTTTTTGGGGTTATTGATCTCCTGTTTCGGAATCTGAAGCAGCAATACCAGTGCCGTGACCGCAACGACCACGATCATCAACATAGACCAGTGCACGCCCAGATAACCGATTGCCAAACCGCCTATTGCAGGGCCAGCCACTGCGCCTGATTGCCAAGCCACGCTGCTCCATGTTGCTCCATTCGGATATGCACTTTTAGGAATAACCAAAGAGAATAACGAGAAAACGGTAGGGCCGATGAACGCACGGACAACTCCCCCAAGAAAAACCAATCCATAAATGGAATAGATGAGCGTATCAGTGCTCAGGCCATCCGTCATTTTGGGCCAAGTGAATAAGAACAACGCGATGCTCACAGACAAGAAGCCGAGAATACATTTGACCAGAAGATTCCGTTTCTCCGATTGATCAACGATATGACCGGCAAAAAGCGCCAGCGACATGGCCGGAATGACCTCCATCAAACCGATAAGGCCAAGCGATAGAGGATCTTTGGTCAATCGATAAACCTCCCACTCCACCACCACGAACTGCATAGCCCATGCGAAAACAAGTCCAAAGCGCAGGGCAAAGAATATCCTGAATTGGGGAATCCGAAGTGCTTCGTATGGGTCTTTGGAGCTCATTTTATTGACCGCGAAGGTATTGAAGAAGCGTAGGCTTTCCATCTGCCCCGAACACTTATTGATGTTTTAACATTTATTTAGTTGCACATGCAACCATTTAATTACTTTTGCCCTTGCAATGAAAAAAGGAATGTTTCCCGGTTTGGAAAATCTAATGATGCCATGGATCGGCAAGACCATGAAACACATTGACCTTTTCATAGCCACAAAACTTAGCGAGAAGGGTATCAATCTAACCCGTCAGCAGGTCATTCTTTTGAAAATACTCTTTCATGGCGGCCCACTTCCTCAGAACGACCTTGCCTTCCTAACCGATCGCGATAAGACAAGTCTGACGAGGCTTTTAAGCACAATGGAGAAGAAAAACCTCGTTGCCAGAATTACCTCGCCAGAGGACAAACGCGTCAATATGGTGCATTTGACCAAGCATGGAGAAAAAGTGGTGAACGAAACCATGCCCGCGTTGTTAGAGGTCATGACCCGCATGCAGGAAGGAATTAGCCAAGAAGAACAGGACGTGGTGATCAACGTCATGAAAAAAATCCAAGACAACATCGAAAATCACATAGATAGTTGCAGTAACAACAATTGAAAATGGTAAGAAAAATCATCATCGTAATCATTAGCGTTGCCATCCTAGCAGGTGGTTTCATGCTCAAGACAAAACTGAGCGAAAGCAAGAAAGCACCCATCAAGAAAAAGGAGAAGTTGGTGACTACGGTCTATACCGAATTGGTCAAGAACCACACCATCCCGATTCAGCTGGAAGCCACCGGACAACTGCTGGCCAAGAATCGCGTGGAACTTTATGCAGAGGTTCAAGGGGTGATGACATCCAGTTCGGGCAATTTCAAGGCTGGCGAACGTTACGGAAAAGGCACCCGTCTGGTGTCTATTGATTCGGAAGTATACCATGCTGGCCTGATGGCGCAGAAAAGCAGCCTACAGAATCTGGTAACGGCCGTATTGGCCGACATTCGCTTGGATTTCCCCGATTCCTTTGAGCGTTGGAGCGCCTTTCTTTCGGCCTTGGACGTGAACAAACCGCTTCCTGCGCTGCCCGAACCGGCCTCTGACAAAGAGAAACTCTTCATTACCGGAAGGAATATCTACACCAATTATTACAACGTGCGAAATATGGAATTGACCTTGGCCAAGTATAACCTTTCCGCTCCTTTTGATGGGATCCTGACCGAAGCGCTGGTCACGCCCGGAACACTCATCCGTCCCGGACAGAAACTCGGAACCTTCATTCAGCCAACGGTTTACGAAATGGAAATGCCCGTTAACAGTTCGCTGATCGATCAATTGAAGGTTGGTCAGACCGTAGATGTGCACAGCACAGAAAACAGATCGAAGGTCTGGAAAGGGAAGATCACACGCATTAACAGTCTGGTGAATTCGGGAACACAGACAGTAGACGTTTTCATTGAATTGAGCGGACAAGGTTTGGACGAAGGCATGTTCATGCAGGCAACAGTTGCCGCTTCGGAATTGGAAAACGCCTTTGAAATTGAGCGCAGCGTGCTCTTTTCTGAAAATCAGGTATATGTGGCAAAAGATTCGGTGCTGGTGCAGAAGACCATAGAACCGCTTCATTTTAATGAGAAGACCGTGGTGGTTGCCGGATTGGAAGACAATGAACTGGTACTGACCAAAATGCCTTCAGGCGCTTTTCCAGGGATGAAGATTGCTATTCATGAGTGACAATATGAATTTGAATAGCGCGATTCCCCTCCTTGGAGGGGCTGGGGGTGGGTTATTCGTCAGAATTGTAAAAAGAAGAAAAATAGAATTATACACACCCCTATCCCCTCTCAAGAGGGGAATGACGGATTCTTAGAAAAACAAAACATTGGTTAAAGCATGAATTCCATCATATCGCATTTTATCAAATACCCGGTGGCGGTGAACGTGGCCATCTTCGCAGCGGTGGTCCTCGGAATGGTCGGGATGTTCTCACTCAAATCGAGTTTCTTTCCCTTGCAGGATTCGAAGATCGTGACCGTGCAAGTGGCCTATCCCGGTGCCTCGCCACAGGAAATGGAAGAAGGCGTAGTGCTGAAGATCGAAGACAACCTCCGCGGACTGGTGGGCGTGGACCGCTTTACCTCAGCTTCTTCAGAAAATACGGCCCTCATCACCATTGAATCGGAAAAAGGCTATGACATTGATGTGCTTCTTGCCGATGTGAAGAATGCCGTGGATAAGGTTCCCTCCTTCCCTGTTGAAATGGAGCCGCCTGTGGTTGCCAAAAACGAAAACCTGAACGTTTCCATTGAGTTTGAGGTGAGTGGGGAGCACATCTCGCTACAATCGCTCAAAACCATTGGTCGCGAAGTTGAGAACGACCTGCGAGGCATTGAGGGCATCTCTCAGGTAGACCTCAAGGGATTTCCGAGCGAAGAGATCACGGTTTCGGTGAATGAGGAGAAACTACGGGCATACAACCTCACGTTCAGGGAGGTTTCTGCAGCCGTGGCGGCCAACAATATTCTGGTGACCGGTGGTTCCATCAAGACCATTTCAGAAGATTACCTCATCCGTGTGAACAACCGAAAGTACTTGGGCAACGAGATGGACAACATCGTTGTGAAGACCGAGCCTACAGGCGGAATCGTTTACCTGAAAGATGTGGCCAAGGTGGAAGACGCTTGGAGCGAATCGCCCGACAAGACCTATTTCAATGGCGAATCTTCGGTATCGTTAACGGTAAGCACCACGAACAACGAAGACCTCATTGAGGCGGCCAAGAAAGTGACCGCCTACTCTGAAGAGTT
>JBJOHR010000025.1:0-3835 GCA_046047575.1 Bacteroidota bacterium
ATCATGACACTCGTAAAAGTTAGAAAACCGAACAGCGTATTTCCTTCCATATTCGATGAGCTTTGGAAAGATTGGCCTACCCAAGAAGTATCTGAGTGGGTACCGGCTGCCAACATCAAAGAACTGGACAACCGTTACCATGTAGAGCTATCTGCTCCTGGTTATAACCGAGATGACATTAAGGTTTCCGTTGAAGACGACACGTTGACCATCACTGGTGAATTGAAAGTGGAGAACGAAGAGAAAAAAGAGAATTACCTAAAACGTGAGTTCAGAAGTGGAAACTTCAAGCGTAGTTTCAACCTGAATGGAATGGTAAACGTGGATAAGATCGATGCCAAATACGTTGATGGCATTCTGAAGATTGATCTTCCAAAGGTGGACCAGGAGGTGAAGAAACTCAAGGAGATCAAGGTCGGATAAGACCCACTCCTTTCTTCATATAACCATCAGCACAGCCCCGAATTTTCGGGGCTGTTGTGTTTTATGAAACTGTTACATCAACTGCCACCAACGCCAGATAATTAGCTTTGCTTCAAATATTGAACGATGCCCAAAAAACGACCACTGATACTTGCTGTTAACGATGATGGGATAACCGCTCCAGGAATACAGGCAATGGTGGCTGCCGCGCAAGAGCTGGCTGAAGTGGTGGTGGTGGCACCCGACAGCCCGCAGAGCGGAATGGGACACGCCATCACGTTGAACAAGCCGCTTCGGTTAAACAAGGTGGAATATCACGGTGAAAGCATCGGTTATCAATGCAGCGGAACACCCGTGGATTGCGTGAAGATCGCCATCGATAAGATATTGCACCGCAAACCCGACCTGGTCATTTCTGGCATCAACCATGGAGCGAATCATTCCATCAACGTGATCTACAGCGGAACCATGTCGGCCGCGATGGAAGGGGCGATTGAGGGTATTCCTTCGGTTGGATTTTCGCTTTTGAATTATTCGCTCGATGCTGATTTCACCGCTTCGAAACATTTCGTGAAGATCATCATCAAGAACATGCTTCATTTTGGGATGCCTACCGGAACACTGCTGAATGTGAACATTCCCGATCTTCCGTTGGAGCAGATCAAAGGAGTGAAGATCTGCCGACAGGCTAACGCGAAATGGGAAGAGGAATTTGATGAGCGACTTGATCCACACAACCGCAAGTATTATTGGCTGACAGGCGCATTTGCGAACTACGACAAGGGCGCAGATACCGATGTTTGGGCACTCAATAATGGATATGTTTCGGCCGTTCCGGTCCAGTTCGACCTGACCGCGCACCACGCCATGCCACGTTTGAATGATTGGGATCTCGGGTAAATACGAAGCTGACCGTCATTTCGATCGAAGCGGAGAAATCCAATAAACAGATTTCTCGACTCGTTCCTCGCTCGAAATGACGAAACCACTTAAGATGAAAAAGGACAACACGCTATTCGGATTACTCATCGGACTTATCGCCCCACTTCTAGTGATGTTCGGTTTCTGGAAATTTCAGTTCGGACACACCAGTCTGATCGGGTTTTATGAAGTGATGGTACAAAGCGGCAATCTGCCTGGTTTGATCTCTATTGGACTACTTGGTAACCTGGGTGCATTCTTCGTTTTTTACAGACAGAAACTGGATGTTTCAGCCCGTGGAGTGATCATGGCCACCTTCCTTTACGGCTTCGTCATCGTGATTCTGAAGTTCTTCATTCTATGAAGTATTTCATCATAGCTGGCGAGGCTTCGGGCGATATGCACGGGGCAAATCTCATCAAGGCCATTTCCAATCTGCAGCCCGAAGCCAGATTCGAAGGATTTGGAGGCGAACGACTCCGATCGGCTGGGATGAAACTGCTGCGCCCTATGGACAAACTAAACTTTATGGGGTTTGTTGAGGTCGTTGCAAATCTCGGTACGGTCAGAGCGAATTTTCGGATCTGCAAACAAGCCCTTACAGACAACAAACCGGATGCTATCATTTTGATCGATTATCCTGGTTTCAACCTTCGAATGGCAAAGTGGGCCAAACTGCGAGGTATCCGTGTCTTCTATTACATCTCGCCACAGGTTTGGGCTTGGAAAGAGAATCGTGTCAGTCAGATGAAAAAGTACATCGACCGCTTGATGGTGATTCTTCCATTTGAAAAGGAGTTTTTCGCGAAGCGTGGAATGGCTGTTGATTTTGTCGGGCATCCGTTGATTGATGAGATTGAGATCAGACGCCAGAGATCAGGTGCCAGAAAGGAAAACATCATTGCGCTTCTGCCAGGTTCTCGCAAGCAAGAGATCCTTCACAACCTACATCAGATGGTGCGTGTTCAAGATGCGTTTCCCGACTATCAATTCATCATTGGTCGCGCACCAGGGTTTGATGTTTCGTTCTACCGAGAAACGTTTGCTTTGGATAATGCCATCGTTTCCTCAGAGGGAACTTACGATCTTTTAGCCCGGTCGAAAGCTGCTTTGGTCGGCTCTGGAACCGCAACGCTGGAAACCGCCTTGATGCAGGTGCCACAGGTTGTCTGCTACAAGGGAAATCCTATTTCAGTGGCGCTTGCGCGCAAACTCATCAAAGTGCCCTACATCTCTTTGGTCAATCTTATTTTAGATAGGCCATCGGTAAAAGAACTCATCCAAGGTGAACTCAACCCGAAATCAATTGTTTCTGAGTTGAAGAAAATATTGGAGGATGGAGAACCCCGAACCCGAATGCTACAGGATTATGACGATCTGTGGGAGAAACTAGGAAGTGGAGGGGCTTCGGTCAGAGCGGCTGAATTGATCGTTGGTGACCTTTCCAATTAAGCAAGCATCTATATTTGAAACCATGAAAGAAGTACAATTCAGAGAAGCACTTCGCGAAGCGATGAGCGAGGAAATGAGAAGAGACGAAACCGTCTTTTTGATGGGCGAGGAAGTGGCAGAATACAATGGTGCCTACAAGGTAAGCCAAGGCATGCTGGATGAGTTTGGCGAGAAACGAGTGATAGATACTCCGATTGCGGAACTTGGATTTGCCGGTATTGCTGTTGGCGCTGCAATGAACGGTCTTCGACCTATTGTGGAGTTCATGACCTTCAACTTCTCACTTGTGGCCATTGACCAGGTGATCAACTCGGCAGCCAAAATGCTGCACATGTCTGCTGGGCAGTTCGGTGCACCCATGGTTTTCCGTGGACCAACAGGTTCAGCCGGACAATTAGGTGCTCAGCATTCTCAGGCGTTTGAAAATTGGTATGCCAACTGCCCTGGGCTGAAAGTGGTTGTTCCTTCCAATCCTGCTGATGCCAAGGGACTGTTGAAATCGGCCATTCGCGATAATGATCCTGTGATCTTCATGGAAAGCGAGCAGATGTATGGCGATAAAGGAATGATCCCTGAAGGAGAATATCTCATCCCTATTGGAAAGGCCAACGTGGTTCGGAAAGGAAAGGATGTGACGATCGTTTCCTTCGGGAAAATCATGAAAGTGGCGTTGGAAGCTGCCGAACAATTGGCGAAAGATGGCATTGAGGCAGAAGTAATTGACCTTAGAACCGTTCGTCCAATTGATTACGCTACCATTATTGAGTCTGTGAAAAAGACCAACAGAATGGTTGTGGTTGAAGAAGCTTGGCCTTTGGCTTCAATCTCTTCCGAACTGACCTATAACGTTCAGAAGGATGCCTTTGATTACATGGATGCACCTGTGAAACGCATTACCTGCAAGGACACTCCGTTGGCCTATGCTCCCGCCTTTGTAGAAGAGTGGTTGCCAAATGTGAAGGATACCGTGGAGGCTGTGAAGGCTGTATTGTACGTGAACTGAGCAATTTCTTCACCTTCTGAATGAAGGAATTCTCAC
>JBJOHR010000026.1:0-3079 GCA_046047575.1 Bacteroidota bacterium
AAATCCGCCTGGCAATACCACAAATCCTTGTGCGTATTTGGTGAACATGAGTTTTCGGACGAAGAAGTAATCGAAGTTGATGAGCTTGTCCATATCTATGTATGGATTAGACTGTTGCTCAAAAGGTAGGTCGATATTCAGCCCCACCGATTTTCCGTTGGCAAGGCGTGCTCCTTTGTTTGCAGCTTCCATTATGCCAGGCCCACCACCGGTAATGATTCCGAAACCATTCAACGACAATTGATAGGCAATGTCTTCGGCCAGTTTGTAGTATTGATGATGAGGCTCTGTTCTTGCTGAACCAAAAATGGATACACAGGGGCCTATACGTGCCAATGTTTCAAATCCTTCCACGAATTCGGCCATGATCTTGAAGATCTGCCAACTGTCTTTGCTCTTTATCTCGCTCCAGTCCTTAGGGGCAAGAGCTTGTTCTATTCGCTTTTCGTTGTCAGTCATGTTCTTAGTTTGTAATAAAGCTAACGCAATGAATTGCTCGATGTTTTACTTCCATCCCAAACTCTCCATTTCCAGCCTAAGAAATTGGGCAGTATGTCCTTTGCCTGATCTGGCCACCTGCTCTGGGGTTCCTTCTGCCATTATGGTTCCACCACGCTTGCCACCCTCTGGGCCAAGGTCTATGATGTGGTCGGCACTGCGAATGATGTCCAGATTGTGCTCAATTACCAGTACGGTGTTGCCTTTGTCGGTAAGCCGGTCAAGAACTTCCATCAGAATACGTACATCTTCAAAATGGAGGCCGGTGGTCGGTTCGTCCAGAATGTAAAAGGTGTTGCCGGTGTCGCGTTTGGAAAGTTCGGCCGCCAGCTTGATGCGCTGTGCTTCTCCACCGGAAAGGGTGGTACTGCTCTGACCCAGTTTGATGTATCCTAGACCCACATCGTTAATGGTTTGGATCTTTTTGAGGATGGACGGGATGTTCTCAAAGAAGACCACGGCTTCTTCAATGTTCATTTCCAATACGTCCGAGATGGACCTTCCCTTATACCGGATCTCCAGGGTTTCCCTGTTATATCGATTTCCATTGCAAGTGGGGCATTGAATGTGGACATCCGGCAAGAAGTTCATTTCGATGGTCTTCTGACCTGCGCCTTGACATTCATCGCACCTTCCGCCAGGAACGTTGAATGAGAACCTACCGGATCGGTAGCCGCGTATCTGCGATTCTGGCACCATGGTGAACAGGCTGCGGATGTCGGTAAAAACACCTGTGTAAGTGGCAGGATTACTGCGTGGAGTGCGACCAATTGGACTTTGGTCGATGGCGATCACCTTGTCTATCCGGTCAATCCCAGTCATCCTACCGTAAGGCATGGGTTCTTTTTCTGCTCTGAAAATGACCTTGTTCAGGATAGGGTAGAGGGTTTCATTGATAAGGGTTGATTTGCCGCTGCCAGAGACTCCGGTAACGCAAATGAATTTACCCAAGGGGAATTCCACTGAAACATTCTGAAGGTTATTGCCGGTTGCATTATCAATGCGAAGTACGTAACCGTTTCCCTTTCTGTACTCCTTTTTTGGCGGAATAAGGTAGCTGCCGTTGAGGAACGATGCTGTTAACGAGCCATGGGCAAGCAGTTCAGATGCTGTGCCTTGAGCTACAATGCGGCCTCCATGCACACCGGCCTTGGGACCTATGTCAATCACATGGTCTGCAGCCAGCATCATGTCCTTGTCGTGTTCCACCACTATGACCGAATTACCTACATCTCGTAGCTGCTTCAATGACTGAATGAGTCGGTGATTATCTCGCTGATGCAGGCCAATGCTCGGTTCGTCAAGAATGTAGAGAACACCAACCAATTGAGATCCTATCTGAGTGGCAAGTCTGATGCGTTGCGCTTCACCACCCGAAAGGGAACGGGCAGGTCGATCCAGAGAAAGGTAATCGAGGCCAACGTCCAGCAGGAATTGAACTCTCGTTCGGATCTCCTTGATGATCTCGTTGGCAATCAAAAGCTGTTTTTCTTCTAACGTAGGTGGAAGTTCAGTGAACCAGTCCTGCAAGTCCTTCAGGTCTAGTTGACTTACCTCTGCAATGTTCTTATCTGCCAGACGGAAATAAAGTGCTTCTTTCTTAAGCCTTGCTCCATTGCATGTAGGACATGCCTTGAGCTGCGTGAAACTGGTCGCCCATTTCTGCAAAGCCTTGCTGGAATCGTCCTCGGATTGCCGCGAGATAAAATTGACAATACCTTCAAAGGACAGTGCGTATGAACTCGAGTTTGATTGGGAATCTTTAACCTTAAAGACCTCTGTGCTTCCATAGAGGATGACATGGAGTGCTTCCTCATCTATTTCTCCTATAGGAGTGTTCAGATCGAAGTCGAAACGATTGCCGATGGCCTCCAGTTGTTGGAATATCCAATTGTTCTTAACTCCTCCTATAGGAGCGATTCCGCCTTGTGCTATGGAACGTTTCCTGTCTGGAATGATTTTGTCCTCCGATATTTCTGCCACCGTACCCAAACCACTACAGTGGCTACATGCACCATAAGGTGAGTTGAAGGAGAAAAGATTGGGGGCTGGCTCATCGTAGGCAATCCCTGTGGTGGGGCACATGAGCAGGCGACTGAAAAACCGCACTTCTCCGGTTTCATGAACCATTGTCATCATGGATCCCTTGCCATGTTTCATTGCCAACTGCAGCGAATCTGAAAGCCGTTGGGTGCTCTTCGAATCGACCGTGAGTCTATCCACAACTATCTCTATATCGTGAATCTTGTAACGATCCAATTTGATGTTGGAATCGACATCCAGCACTTCTCCATCAACACGAACTTTTTGGAATCCTTGTCGCTGGATCTGCAAGAAAAGTTCCTTGTAATGACCTTTTCGACCTTTTACTACAGGCGCAAGAAGCAGAATCTTATTCTCATTCAGTTCCGTTCGGATGATTCGGATGATCTCCTCATCAGAATACTTCACCATTCTCTCTCCGGAATTGTAACTGAATGCAGTTCCAGTTCTTGCAAAAAGCAGTCGGACCAGATCGTAGATCTCCGTTACCGTTCCCACAGTAGACCTTGGACTTCTGTTGGTCGATTTCTGTTCAATG
>JBJOHR010000027.1:0-22496 GCA_046047575.1 Bacteroidota bacterium
AGAATTAAGAATGATTGGACCAGGATAGTTCTGGTAACACTGATGTTGATTTTGATTAAGGGAACTCATGTGGCAATTCTAATGGCATGTCCTATCCTTATTCTGTACTATATATCAGACAATTTTTCTTTGAAAACGCTGCTTCCGATACTGTTTTTTGGAGGCTTTGTAGTTGTAACTCAGTTTTGTTTTCCAGCACCTTACGAGCAAGGTCATCTTGACTCAATGCTGGCCGCGATGCGTTCCAGTGGCCTGCGTGAGATGAGCGGTATTCTGATCTATTTTCTTATTCAGATCATTCGGTTCAACTATGTCCTTCCTCTTATCTTATTTACAGGCTCTTTGGCATTACTGTTCAGAAATAAGAAATATCTTATTGGTTTTGCCACTGCGTTATATTCAGCTCTGTTTTTTGCACTCATTCTCTACAAACTAATTCCATACAATGCGGAATACCCACTTTCATCTGACGTGGAATTCTACATCCAAGGCGCATTTTACTCTCTCTTTTTAATGTTTGCTGCCAACTTTTTCTACCTCATACAGAAGCAAAATGAATCGATAATGAAACGCACAACGGTTAAAGCACTGACCATTTTCGCGATTATCTTCTTCAGTTCTCAGATAAGTTACGCAGGTGTAAAACTTTGGGAGTACAACAGATACACCAACGCCTTAATGAGCGATCTGAGCAATAAATACCCCGAAAGCATTTTCATTATAGGTGACCAATTCATCCCTAACCGCTTCTCCAAGATCAACATGAATGTTGAATTTGAAACCATGATAAACAGCACGCTCTACACAGGCATACCCACAGCACTTTTTATTACCCCATATCCCAAACCTTTCAAATACGAGAATGGAGATCCATTGTATATCAACAGCGTCTCGCAACTTGAAAAATCCAAAGAAATACCTACCGATCAAAGTGCAGCCCACCACTTTAAGATGTTTTACCCGAGCAGGTACTTTGAGAAATGCAATGCGCATTATTTCCCATTTAAAAATTTCGACCATCGTATTGTAAATTCTGAATACATGGAAACCTTTAATAACGAGTATGGCTTTGCCATTTCAGAATTTTAATTGAGCCTTTTATGTTTGACCGTACATGCCTTTGCCTGCCAACATTCAATGAAGCGCAGAATGTAGAAGCAGTTGTGACCGACATTAGAAAGGTGTTTGATGGCCTTCTGTTTGCAGTGGACGGTTTTTCGACAGACAGAACGGTGGATGTCCTAAAAAGCCTAAACGTTGATGTATACCAAAGAACCAACCCAGGAAAAGGTTCTGCATTGCAAAAGGCCTTACAAGTTGCTGAAGACAATGAAAAAGAGTTTCTCATCTATTTCGATTGTGATCAGACCTACACCCCTGCCAACATCCATCGTTTTTGCAGTCTGTTAGATAAAGCTGACCTGATCATAGGTGTACGCCCGCTTGGTCTTATAAATCCGTACCACAGAAGATTAGGGAATCTGGTAGCCACAGGACTGATAAACGTAACAGGTAACGGAAAGATCAAAGACTCACTTTCTGGCCTCAAATGCCTGAGGGTAAGCAAATTCAAGCCTTTGTTAAAGGAAGATGGATTTGTAATTGATGCGCTGATATGCGTACTGGCCTTACACCTGAAAATGAACACATACCATGTTCAAGTGAATTTCAATGAGAGAACAGGAAAAAGCAAAATGGGCCTATTGATCGGTTTACGGGAGCTTTGGAAGCTAATCATTCATATTGCAACGTTGAAAGTCCGTAAAACTCATTGAATCAAAGTTCCTCCTCCTTCTTACCATGCACTTTCATGTACATGAGGTTCTGCAAAAAGTACTTGTCAAGCCCATTGCTCAGATCGAATTCAGGTTTGATGCAGAAAACCTCAAAGAAATCGACAGGGAACACGTAATCGTCCCAACTTTCTATCTGCGCAATGCCCGTCAACTCCTGAAATTCGTTAGAAATTGTGAGATTTTCAAATTCTCCCAGCGGAAGGTCTATTGTTTTGAATTTTGAGAGAATCCAGCCTTGTTTTCTCAGGTGGTGCAGTACCTCATAAAGACCGGCAATGTTGTACCGATAAGCCTCGTTGATCTTCTTTATTTCCCGTTCAATTTTAGCTGCGTGTTCTTCTAAAAGTGGCTCTCTTCTGAAGAGGTCTTTGATATACAGAAGACCTCCATTTTTAAGCACTTTCCAAGCGGAATCTATGGCCTTGCTATGGTAAGGCGAATGACCGAATGATTCTAAGAAGTAAACTACATCGAAGCCCTCCGTTCCAATCACGCTTTTCAGATCGTGGTAATCTCCGTGATAAACAAAGACCTTGTTTTCCACTCCCGCTTCCGGAATGCGTTTTTGGGCTTGCTCGTACTGCTCCTTGCTTATCGTTACTGCGTGAACTTCAACCCCAGCGTTCTTGGCAAAATAGATGGCCGGACCACAGACTCCGCAACCTGCATCAACCACTTTCATCCCTTCCTTCAGCCCCATGGCATTTATCTGATAATCGAGCAATTTCCCTACATCGTGGGTTCTAAATGCTTGAATAACATCGCCATAAACCTGTAAGAACTTGTCGTTGTACTGGTTGTAGAAATCAGCAACATCCAAAGGAGTATGCATGGCAACTTCTTCGATATAGTGTTGTGTTTCGGCTTTAAACAGTCGCTTTAGTAATTCCTTCATTCTGGCTTGTTCCGATTGAAAAATTCAATAAATGAAGCGGCATAATGTTCATGTGCCATTGCGTTGGGATGATAATCGAAAGGCAAACATCGGTAGTTTCCTTTGTCAAAATCTGGTGCAATATAAGCGTATGGAATGCTTTTACTCGCGCAGAATTGTTCCATTACTGATGTACTACTATTCTTCTCAATCTCCGTTATCAGAAATTCGATTTTATGTGATGTGCAAATTGAATCAATGGCAAGAACCAACGTGTTGATACCTTCCTTCAGGTCAATCTGACTTCTATTCCACTCAATAATAGCATTGTCAACGGAATTGACGATAGCAGAATGGAATGCGCCCGGTAATGGTGAATAAACTTCAAGTAGGTTGACTTTTTCCAGTTCCAAATCCAAAGGATCTACCATTCTGGGATAGTTCATTTCCTTAGGATCGAGATTAAAAGCAATCATTCCGCTGTACTGCCTCTTGCAATAACCTTTGGTCATCAGGTTCCGTTCTCCATGAAAATCTGCGTGGTTCAAAACCACCACCTTCGGAATTTCACCCTGTTCTATCTTATCCCTTAGTATCATAAACGCCTGTAAGGTCCCGAATCCGGGAGCCGCGTAATTGACAACATGAAATTCGGGCAATTGCCCCTGCACCAAAAATGGATAAGTGAGTGAATCATCAACTCCGAGACCGTAGGTATATGAACATCCCATCATGAAGAGCCCAGGCAACGAATCATTCTTTGATCCTGATGTACAGATTCTTGTAGAATCGGTTGCATGATTGACCGCAAACGTCAATCCGCCATTTACGGTAACCGAGTAGTGTCCCGGAATTAATCCAAGACCATAAGCATTGTCTCTGGTGAAACACATTTCAGGCTCAACAGTAAACGTGTAATCTGCCTGTTTGAATGGACCGAATTCGATCAAACGGAAGATCAATTCGGCAAATACAACCACCAACCCAATGGCCACCACCGATAGTATTCCGTTTTTCATGCTAATCAATCATTTTCAAGAACCTATTCAGCAGAATAGTTGCCCAACGAGATTTTCCTGAATCGTTTGTTGCAACCTTATTCAACAAGTTAAGAAACTCCTCTTCGGTTAGTTGGTGAGGTTTGAAATCCAGATCACGAATTTTCTTCAGGCCAATAGGACCGGTTTTCGCCTCTGGTGTGTTATAGAAATCGCTTTTGCCAACATATTCCTCCACTACCCCATTGTTGTTCCAATAGAAACGCATTTCATGGTTTCTAGAAATGAGACTGTGTGTAGCCGCAATTCTAACCTTATCCGTTGTGTTGGGTTTTGAGGCATGACCCAAAGCATGATCAAAAACAATGGCCTCGCCTGCTTTGAGGTAAACTGGTTCCATGTGTTTCCACACCGTTTCATATATCTGTCCAAAGACGCTATCGATGGAAATATGACGGTAGCCACGGACGTATTCATGACTCTTAGGAAGCACGTACATACATCCATTTTCATCTGTCACGTCTTCCAAAGGCACCCAAATGGTGAACGATCGGAAGCGCGATTCATCCACAATGCTCCAATCCTGATGCGGCTGCAACGGCTCGGTCTGATTCGGTGGTTTTGAAATGAATGTTCCACCAAGCGTCATTCCATTCTCAATGTGCTCAACAATGGCGCGTTTAAATATCTTCTGAATCTGATCACTGATGTGCTGTATCTCAGAATCTTCCTTAATGTGTGATGATATATGAAGTCCTTCAGCTGATTCAACCGCTGAATGATGATTCCAGAAAAGCTGTCTTAAGTCTTCTACCTCCTCCTGATCAAGAAATGGAAGCGTGATGTAGCCTTCTTCGAAAAGCCGCTGATTGAGAACAGAATCTCTGAAAATCGGTTCGTGATCGATCATCAATTGCCTGAAGTAATTCGGTAATGGATCTCGCGAAGAATGTTCATCGGAGTGTAGGTTTGCCAGAACGAACGGCTGTCCGTTTCCGGTTCAGACTGAACTGACACTTCTTCTATAATTGGTTCGGATTTTGGCATTTCCTTTCCAATAAACCGATAGAAATCAATTTCTTCTACGGTAGGAAAATCATACTCCAAATCAGCCACTTTCTCAAGTCCGTTCGGACCTTCAAAAATGTTCTGGGTCATAAAGAATTCCACGTTGCTCTGGTATTGCTCAACGGTTCCATTGTTATTCCAATAGAAGTACATCGGTGCTTCTTTTGGCATCACTCCGCTGGCACATGCAATCCGTTTTTCATCGGTTCTGTTTGCTTTGGAGGCATGCAAAAGCGAGTGGTCGTAGATCAACGCTTCACCCGCTTTCATATAAAGTGGCTTCATGTTCTCCCAAACCAGATCGTGCACTTTTCGGTAAGCACAATCAATGCTGGAATGACGATACCCTCGAACCCAATCATGGCTTTTCGGCAACACCTCAATGGCTCCATTTTCTTCGGTCAAATCAACCAACGGAATCCATAGGTTGAACGAACGGAATTCGTTCTCATCCACAATGTTCCAATCTTGATGCGGTTGGAGTTTACTGGCATCGTCTTTCGATTTGGAAATGAATGATGCTCCGAGCAGGTTGCAATCATTGAAAGTCGCATCGCAATGCGATTTCAAAACCTCAGAAATTGCAGCGCTCATCTTCTTTCTAAAATCGGAATCCTGATGGTGTGCGGTAGCATAAAATGGAGCCGGTTGTTCAGGATGCGCTTCCTCAAACACCTGTTTCAGCGAGAAAACTTCGTCATCACTCAAAAAAGGAATCACCACATACCCGTCTTCGGCAAGTTGTCTGTCAAGCCTTGCATCATTCAGATATTGGCGTTGCGATTCCATTAATTGGAAAGTCTGCTTTTGATCTCGCTAAGAATGTTGGCTGGTGTGTAAGTCTCCCAAAAAGTCCTTGAATCAACTTCTTCTTGAACGGAAATTGGTTCAGGTTTATCCTCAGGAATTTCCTCTCCTGCAAACTTGGCCAGCAGTTGCTCCATTTCCTTTCTATCAGGTTGAGGAAGCTTATACTCTATCGTTTTAACCTTCTTTCCATGCTTTGGAGGCAGGAAAATATCGGTGCCGAAATCATCGAACATGATCAAGAAGTCCTCCTCCATGTCGTACACATCCAACTCAGGTTTGGCAGCTGCTCTATCGTAATAATAGAACATCATCGGTGCGCCTTTGGTCTTGATACCTGAAGTGATGGCCTTTCTGATCTTGCCAGATCGGTTCGGTGGCGAGTAATGAATCAAACTCTGATTGAGAATTACAGCTTCGCCAGCTTTGGCATTCATCGGCACCAATTTCTCCCTTACGAGGTCATCATTCCCGTTGAAAAAGAAATCCAATGTTGGTGCCCGATGAACTGGGAAATTGGCATAATGCGAACCCGGAACAACCATCAAAGTGCCATTATTCACATCGGTATCGCAAAGCGGAACCCAGCAATTGATCGCCACATACTTTTCCTCGTCCACAATTGTCCAATCCTGATGAAGTACAAGGTCAGAATTCTCTGATGGCATCTTGAACAGGAATGATCCGCCAAAAGCCGTATAATCCTTGAAAATGCGCTCGTAACTCTCGTGAAAAATGCGTTTGAAATGATCGGAGGCTTTCCGTTTGTATTCTATATCTGGTGAGTAGCTGCCTGAAATAAAACCTTCTTCGGGAAGTTCAGGATGAAGCTCATCAAACAGTTCATCCAATTCTTTGATCTGCACTTCGTTCAGGAACGGAACTTTCACAAAGCCATTCTCATCAAATTGACGTTGTAACTCAGGGTCTTTGAAGATCTCCGGAACCTTCCGCGGCTTGCCGTAAGCATTCTCAAGATCTTCAACCGAAAGCCGCTTGAAGTGGTAATCGAACTTTCCAAGGCTCTTCCCAATTTTCGGGCGGTCGTAGATATTATCTCCGAACTGCTCAAAATCAGTCATGAAGGTTTCGTCCTGCTCAAAAAGTTCAACCTTCTCCGCATCTTCTTCCTTGTTGTAGTAAGCGGTTCTGAAGCGTGCATCCTTGTGCGTAAAATAGATGTTGGTCACAACCCTTCTCTCTTCAGAGAAATTGGGTGGTGAATAATGGATAATGCTCTGATCAAAGATCACTGCCTCTCCAGCTTTTAGGTAAAGTGGCGTCATGAAATCAACGATCTCTTTCGTCACATCCTGATAGATGTTCGGAACCGTGGCTCCGCGATAGGTTGGATACATCCGATGGCTTTTCGGTAGGGCGTAAATGGCGCCATTCGTGTCCGTAAGATCAACCAACGGACACCAGATGTTGATGCCGGTGAACTCCGTTTCATCCACCAACGTCATATCCTGATGCACGCACATTTCGCTATCGGGCCCCGGATATTTTACAATGAAACTGCCGCAGACAACCTTCTGATCCTGAAGCACATTGGAGATGGTTCTATTGCCAATTCTACGGATCTCCTCATCGGCCTTTTGGCGATAATTCTTGTCTTGCGAGAATGTGCTTGGATAGAAACCTTTCTCGTCTACGGGATGCAGATCGTCATACAACTTGTTTAGTTCCACAATCTCCTCTGGCGTGTAGAATTGAACGGTCACATAACCTTGTTCCTCAAAGGTTTTCTGCATTTCGGGGTCTTTGAAAACCCGCTTCATTTTGTCTGGAAAACTGAACATGAATTAAGCTTTTCCTGTCAATCTGAATTTCACTTCGCGAATGATATTCATAGGCGTGTACGTCTCCCAAAAAGTTCGTCCATCACCGTTTGAAACTGGTTCTTGTTGGGTTTCAGCAACAGATTCCGGTTCTGGCTGCTTTTCTTCTTCCTGAGGTTTCTGAACAAACAACTTGGTCATGGTTTCCACCAAAGGGCCATTGAAGTTATTTCCAGCACTTTCAATCAATTCTCGCATCTCTGCATCCGAGAGATTTTCCCACTCATACTTCATCTCGCCAAGCAGTTCGTAACCCTCAATGTTCTTGCCCGCATCGTACATTTCCGACAGGCCGAGATTATCATACTTGAGAAAAAACTCAGGGTCGATTTTGTATTTGAGAAGTGTATCATTCGTACCTGGTTTCAAGTAGTAATGACGGATTTCTGCTGCGGCCTGTGTGAAACCCAGACCAACTGCCAACCGAGGAGAATCTGTTGTATTCGGTGGTGAAGCATGGAACGTTCGGTTGTCGAAGATCAGCGCTTCGCCTGCTTTCATTTCCAGCAATTCCAAGTAAGGAAAAATGGTGTACATATGGTTTTTGAGCGGAGTTTCCACCTGTGGTGATGGAGAAGGGCGCACATTTGAAAAGAAGCGATTGCTACCTCGAATAACACCGATGCAGCCGTTTTCCATGTTCACATCCTGCAGCGGAATCCAGCACGTAACTGAACAGTGCTTTTTCTCATCTTCCACAAAAGACCAATCCTGATGCGGTGGCACAACCCCTTGCGGGTTCGGCTCTTTGATAACGAATGAGGCGGTAAAAACCTGCGCTCCCGTAAGATTTCCTTCCACTTTTGGCATGGCCACTTCCTTGATTCGATTGACCATGTTAGAGACCAATTGCTTATCAGCATTGTCCATTCCAACATGGAAGCCGTAACCTTTCTCGTCCTTTAGGTTGAGTTCTTTGTGCAATGCGATCAACTGATCGATCTGCTCCCGCTCTAACGCAGGAATTTTCACAAATCCATTCTTCTCGAAATGCTCCTGCAATTCAGGATCTTTGAAAAGTGGAACCATTTGCGATTTCGGTTTACCGAGTTGCTTTTCAACTTCTTCCATGGTCAGATCTTTTACTTGGTATTCAAATTCTTCTGCGAACTCGCCTATAAGCGGTTCGTTCCTGATTTCGGGATACTTGATGAACATGTCATCAGGCATGTTGTATCTCTTCACTTTGCCATCTTCTGTTCCGTAATACATGAACATATCTGCGGCTTTTGGCACCAAACCAAATGTGACGGCAACACGGGGTTCCTGCGAAAGATTAGCTGGCGATGAATGCATCAAGGCATGATTGAAGAGCATGGCTTCTCCAGCTTTCAGTGGAACATCTACCAGATACGCTCTGAGTTCTTTTCGGATTCCCTCAAAATCAACAGGCAACGAAGGACTCCTCAGTTGATTGTTCAGTTTATGACTTCCAGGAATGACCTGAAGACATCCGTTTTTGGTGTTTGTATCCTGAAGTGGCATCCAGAATGTGAACGAACCATACTTCGACTCATCAACCACCGTCCAATCCTGATGGATGGGCATTTCTGAATATTCGCCAGGTTGCTTTACCAGAAAGCTGGAGCCAAGCGGTTTGAATTCGGTCAATAATTCCTGCAAACTTGCGCCTAATACTTCGCCAACGGAATTACTCAGTTCTTGTTTGAAATCGGCATCAGCCAAAAAAGAAGATGACCAAAAAGGGCTGCTTTCATCTAGTGGAACCTGTTGAAATAGCCCCTTCAGCTGTTCTATTTGCTTTGCAGAGCAGAGCGAAACAACCACATAACCATCTCGTTCAAGGCGTGCAGAAAGGTCGCTATCTTTTAAGAAGTCGATCATGAAAACACGGCTTTCATCCGTTGCATGAATGTTGGTTTCTCATCATAACGTGGTCCGTTCAATTTCTTCCTGTATTCCGCATAGGTAAGGTCTTTCTGAACAAACGGAATTTCCCCCACTTTCCTGAATTCGGTTGGCTGTTTCCAAGGGTTGAATTCCATAAAGAAATCCTGTTCCACTTCAAGCACATTGATGGTCTTGTTGTCCACAGCCTGATTCATGTGGTAATGAATGGCAGGTTCCTCATTCGGAATGAGAATCAGCTGAATGGCTATCCGTAGATCGCTAGTAGTGTTCGGATGCGAATAATGCACGATGCTGTCATCCAGAATGATGGCCTCACCTGCTTTGATGCCGCAGGTAACCAAGTCGTTCTTGATGATGTCATCTTTAATTCCTTCCAACTCCCAAGGAATCATAGGTCCACGGAACTGGCCAAACCGTTTGTGGGAACCGGGAACAACTTCCAACGCGCCATTGCCTCTGTGGCTATCAACCAACGGACACCAAATGGAAACGGTGCAGCATTTTTTCTCATCGGCAAAAGCCCAATTCTCGTGCAATGGAACCTCCCCGGTTTGTTCTTCCTTGCGGATGTAGTTGGCGATTATCGGCTTATAATCAGCCAATAGTTTCTCGTAATGCGGACGGAAAACCTCATCAATGATCTTCAGCACCTCTCGCTTGTGATCGGGGTTCCGGTCGATGAAAGTGAAGTCGTACGTAATGGTGTAGTCCATATCCAACCCAGCGTCTTTAGGAGACACATGACCTCCGCTGGTCTTCAACACTTCGAAGAACTTGTCCCACAGGTATTTTACCTCTTCCTTACTTAGGAAAGGAACATGAACGTATCCGTTCTTCTGGAATTCCGCTTCCAGCTTTTCATCTCTTAGTACAGGTCTCATTACACCAATTCAGCTATTTTATCTTCCACCCGCTTAAAGTATATCACCCCGACCACGAATAAAATGATTGTGATCAGCAGCCCAAAAACCGAAGCCGGTTCCAGTGGATCACCAAAAAGGCTCCATCTTACCATCCCAATCATTGAAGCCATGGGATTAAGGTAAATAAAGTGAGCGTAGGCTTTAGGAATAAGTGAAACCGGGTAGAAGACGGGAGTAAACCAAATTCCAAAGTTTACCAAAAAAGGAATAATGTGGTGCAGATCGCGAAACCGCATGGTACTGGCAGCAAGAATAAGACTAAGACCCAAGGAAAATATGGCCACAAAAAACAACAGGAATGGCAAAGCCAACATATTTATTCTCAGAGGCATGTTCCACCAAAGTAACATCGGAAACATAAGAACCAACGTAAATAAAACTTCAACGGAGCCTACGAGTACTTTCGAAAGCGGAAGCACAATATTGGGAAAGGCCAACTTGCGCACCAGATCCTGATTGTTCATGATACTCGTACTTGCATGGCTGAATATATAGTTGAACAGATTCCAACATAGAACACCACTTAAGACAAAAAGGGCATATGGATAGCCAGCATCTACGTTTAACAGCATTGTAAAAAAAAGACTGAACACCACAACAGCAGTGAGAGGCTGAAAAACTGACCACGCCATTCCCAAAGCCGTTTGCGCATACTTGATCTTAAGATCACGCTTGGCCAATGTGATCACAAAACTTCGGTAGCGCCAAACCTGATGTAGGTATTCCCGCAAGGTTGGTTCATCAGCGGTGATTATTGTCCGTACAGGCGTGGCCTTCATGCTTACAAAGAAACGAAACTTCAGCAGGGACTTTGCCCAGAATACACTAACAAAATACGTTATTTGATACCCGATGTCAGTTCCACGGATTGCACATATGATCAACATTTTCAGACCTGCTCCATCCTCAGATTTGGTGTTGGCTCAAGAAGTAACTATCCGATCAATGATTCGCGCTAAAAAGGAAGCAGACCAACTTGCAAAAATTGAGCTTTTAGCCTGCTGCATCGAAGACGACCTGGATCTGATTCCTGAAGCATTCGCTGCTACCAAGACATTAGAACGAACCGTTACCGACCTTCACGCCTTTGAGATGGTAATGGCCCTGCCGATACTTAAGGACATCCTGGACCGACTTTATAACGAATCGGATGCGGATTACCTGATTTTTACAAACGTTGATATTGCATTACAGCCGCAGTTTTATTGTAAGGTTGTGGAGTTTATCAAGGCTGGGCATGACGCTTTTATGATCAACAGAAGAAGGATACCAGCCAACTACGATTCGGCAGAACAGATCAACGAAATGTATGCAGAGAAAGGCTTGAAACATCCTGGTTTCGATTGTTTCGTTTTCCGAAGAGATCTATACCCGAAATTCTCCTTGGCCAACGTATGCATTGGAGTTCCTTTCATAGAGATCACGCTTTCACAGAATCTGTTCTGTTTTGCTAAGAACCCCAAGGTGTTTACCGATGAGCACCTTACTTTTCACATTGGAATGGAGATTTTCAAAAAGCGAGCACCTAAGGAATATCTTGATTACAACAGGACCCAGTTCTGGCAGGCAATGGAAGAAATTTGGCCAATGCTCGACTCATCCAAATGGACTTTTGGAAAGAATTTTCTTCCGTTCAGAATGATCTATTGGGGATTGCATCCGTGCTTTCCGATCATGCTCGCCTTAAAGCTTGAGCCAAGGAGATGGGGAATCAGATGAACTTGGGTCTGAAGTGTTCATCAGACCGCGAAAGCCCTTTGATAAGTTCACTGTTCAAGGCATTCGGTTTTTCTATCTCCGTGACGAGTGTCGCACTTCCGAACATGTGAGTTGATTGAGCGCGAATTCTCGCGGTCGTTCTCAGAAAATCTTCAGCTCCAACATAATAATATTGAAACCCTTCTGGTTGACCGGGTTTGAGTTCATAGCCCAGTTTCTGATTAAATGAGATGGCGTGCTGATTTCCGCTTTTGATCTTGGCTTTCAGACGTTTGATACCGAGCCCAAGGAATGATAATTCCATCATGAAAAGTATAGCCAGCATAGGCTGTGGCATTTCAAGATAGCTGGGCTCACCAACAAATATCCCTGCCTCCCCCTCGGTCAGGTCTTCATCAATGTTCTTAATGTGAACAAGACCGATCGGATAGCCATGCGACCGAATGATCCAATACAGATTGCACTCCAGATCAAGATTCTCGAACCACTTCTCCTGATCCTCTCTGGTAAGTTCCTGCTGAAACTGCATATTCTGCCTCACGTAATCCTGATTGCGCCATAATCTTACCATTTCCAAATGGTCGGACCGAAGGCTTTCCAACTCCACCGAGTAACGCTCCAATCGCATCACATGCGGGTTTTGATGGAATAGACCGGCTTGCGGATTCTATCAGAGTAAATACGACTGATGTAAGCCCCTAAAATACTCAAGCACAGAATTATAATGCCTGTGGCAAAAAATATTGCGGTTATAATGGATGCAAAGCCTGCCTCTGCCCCGTCCACAAGTTTTTCATAGATGTAGTAGATGCCAAGACCAAAGCAGACCACAGAAACGAGTAAGCCAACAATACTCATGACCCGCAAAGGAAAGTCTGTATAAAAGAATATAAGTCGGAGGGCAAGCCCTGTAAGGCCTAGAAAGGAATAACCAGACCTTCCTTCTGTTCGTGAATGGTGTTCCACTTCGACCTTTTCAATTTCATCGGTATACCAATGTATCACCTGGTTCAGGAACAATTGATCGTGCGCTTGCTTATTCAACTTCTCCTTCAATTCTGGAGAGATCAAACGAAAGGAAGAACCAATATCTGCACCGTCAACCCAATCAAAGATCTTCTTGATCAGGTATGAACCCAATCTTTTAAAAAACGGATTGCTCTGCTGTGGAGTTACCCCAAAAATTGCTGCAGCCTGCGTTCTTTCGAATGCCGTTAGCAGTTTTCCTATCTCTTCCGGTGGAGTTTGTAAATCATCATCAATTGTGATAACGGTTGCGCCCTTAGCATTGGTGACACCGCATACCGTAGCTGCATTCTGTCCGTAATTCCTTCCCAATCGAATGATGGTGACCGTTTCTGGAAACTCATTTTTGATCTTCTTTAGTTCATTCCAGCTCTCTACGGGGCCACCGTCTTCAACAAAGATCACCTCAAATGCTTTTCCATGAGAGAATAGCGTAGCTGCTATCCTCTCGTACAGTGGCTTTAAGGTTTCAACTGAATTGAAAACCGGAACTACAACAGAAATCTCCACGGTTGAATTCAAACCACGATCAGTTTTGGACAAACAATATTTTCAGTTTCTAAGATAGCGTTACCCCACGATAAGCCAACACCAAAACCGGAAAGCATCAATTTCAAACGCTCGGTTCGCAGCCGTTCGCGCAACTCAGTTACCATGGTCACTGGAATCGTAGCACAACTCGTGTTCCCATGTTCATACAATGAAGTAGGGGCTTTATTGGCGTCAAATCCGGTTTTGCGCACTATTGAATTATTCAACAGCCTATTGGCCTGATGAAGTACGAGCTGATCAATGGTTGAAGCGGAATTTCCTGTTTCGTCTAGCATTTTAACAATGCTATTGGCAACAGTACTTAAGCCGAACGTGAACACTGCCTGCCCGTTCATATGTAGATGGCGTTTTGAGCGCGTAATCCCATCGGCAACCGACACCTGCTCAAAAGAGCTTACGGAAGTGGGAAATCTGAAACCGCCATGTGGAACGTGGATCGCTTCGAAATCCTTACCTGAAGAACCGAACTGAAACTTTGTTTCGGTGGCTGAACCATCAAATTCGAATGCCGTGGCGCTACCTGCGTCAGAGAAAATGGTGCGTAGGGCATTGTCTGAATCAGAGATCATTTTAGTGATCGTGTCTCCTACCAAAAGTAGACCCTTTGAGATACCAAAAGACTGCATCATAGACATGGTCACCGACATTCCATAAACGTAACCAGCACAGCCTTGATTGACATCTAAGGCCAAGCAGTGTGTTGGAAGTCCTAATCTGGCTACGAGCTGGCTTGCCGATCCAGGAACAATGTGATCAGGTGTTTGACTTACAAAGACCAACAAGCCAATGTCTGCAGGCGTCCAACTCAGTTCATCCAATAACTTCTGCGCAGCCACTTCGCAAAGGTCCGAAGCTGTTTGACCTTCTAGAGCAATGTGCCGATAGCGGATCCCGACCTGATCGATTATTTCTCTGATCGAGCGTTGATCAATGTGGTCAAGCTCTTCGTTGTCTACGGTTGTGGCCGGAACCGAAGCAGAAATTCCGCTTACGCGAACATTAATACTGGTCAGAACTGACATGCTAAGCTTTTTGAGTCAACACGAACAGGTCTTCCACTGTCTGCGCTCTTCGGAATTCATTTTCGGGAATGGTAACTCCAAAATGCTCATCTATGGCCGCAATTACGATCAGAGCCTGCATAGACGACCATTCTTCCAACTCTCTGAACCTGGTTGAATTCTCAATGGAATTGGGCTCTATGTAAAACAGCGAGCGGAAAATGTCTAGAAAATGTGCAGAATCTTTTGACATGAATTGACCAATGCTTTACGCGAATGTAGCAATCTGAGCATTGTTTTCAGTTCAATGAAATATTGAACCTTTTTATATAGCGTTGGTATCGGGCGCGGATCTTTTCCTCATCAACGCCATAATGTTCGGCCGTATAAGTGTGTTTTCCGCGATTGTCCGGACGGTCACGGTTCAAATATTCATTCATTTTCGCTTCATCTACAGGTTGAAGACCAAAATGAGCCGTGATTCTGTTTACAGCACTTACGGGCTCGTTCAGCAATGTTCGGAAATTGACATCTAGAAAGCGTTCTTCGCCAACTCTTTCGCGAATGGCCATGGCCCGATCTATTCCTTCTATGAAACGGTCCTCAATGTAAGGCCCTAGTTCCTTTGGTTCGAACTGGCCATATAGAAGGCGCCAGTTAAGCGATGCCAAACTACAGTAGCTTGGAATGCTACGGCTTGGGTCGCGATGAGTCCAAACAATACAAGCATCCGGAAAAACATCTAAAAGCGCATCCAGATGCCACATGTGATCCGGACATTTCAGAATGAGCTTCTTTTCAGGTACTCGGTGTGCAATGATCTGCAGAAACTTCTTGTACTCCTGATAAGCTGGACGCATATCATGCTCGGCCATGAACTTGCCGTACTGTGGCCATTTATTGGTCATTTCCCAGTTCTGAACGGTGAATTGCGGAATGAACAGAGACCAACATTCTTCTAAAGAATCATAGCGAACCTCATGAATGAATTTCATCTCAGGTACAACAAAATTGGCAACGGCCAAGTGAAACTTAGCTCTTCGTTGCCTACGTGTAATATCCTTCTGTTTATCGTCTGAGACTGGCACCGGGTTAGTCAATTCCCAGAACGGAATGGCCCGTCTGTCTTCGCTTAAATGAAGCAGATTCTGTAAAAGTGTTGTGCCGGTCCTCGGAAATCCAACAATGAATATGGGTCTTTCAATTTTGACATCTGCAATTTCCGGATGCTTCTTCATGTAGTCTATCATCCGCAATCTGTTGGTCAAACCAGCCACACCGAAACCGGTGGATGAAAGGACCCCGAAAGCGGTCATGGGCTCGGATTCGACCGAAGCTACCAAGCCCTCCATTCCCGCTCTGTGCATGCCATCTCCAAAATCGGAAAGCCCCGTTACACCCTTCGCCTTCTTCTCAATCTTGGACGGCTCAACCCGTTTCGGGGATAGACCGATCAGCTGCAACAAAGCAATGAGCGCATTGAGAATGCGCATCGGCAGGCTATATGAATTCTCTCTTACTCTACGCGCCATAGCGGCCATTGGAATTGGGGCGCAAGGTATTGAATCTCAAGGTTTGGTTGCTCCTCGCACGTACAGGTGTGTTCGTTGAATTGCGTTGATTCTTACGCAGCCCGATCTCATTCACCTTTCGAGTTCAGGTTTACTAAAAATCGGGTTGCCATGCGGTTACAAAACCAGTCCTTTTACAATTGGAAAGAAATTCTAGGAACGACATTATCAGTGAACCCGAACCCCAATTTATTCAACGCGATAGATACGGCCTTCAAATGGTCTCAGTTCTTCATCGGGCGACTCTTCATGGGTTGACAGTAGAATTTCCCCGAGAAAGGAATCCAGCTTAACATGTCTTTTAGAAAAATTCAGCACGATCAGAAGCCGATCCTCGTTCAGAATCCGATAGTAAGCAAGCACTTTTCTGCTACTCACTTGCTTTTCTACCTTCAGATCTCCTCTTTGCAGAGCATCGTTTTCTCTTCGGAAATGAATGATCCGTTTGTAAAGATTCATCAAGGAGTTCTCGTCCAAACTTTCAGTCTGAACATTTGTCAGTTTGTAGTTGTGGCCCGTTGGTAACCACGGGATGCCTGAGGTGAATCCGGCATGTGCCGTGGTATCCCAATGCATTGGTGTCCTACACTCATCACGATTCAAGGACTGCCCTGTCCAGTTGACCATGAACTGAGGTATGGACCGATAACGCTGCGCCAAAGGATCCAAGCCCGTTTTCAAAGGCAACGTTGGTTTCTCAATGCCGATCTCTTCTCCGTAATAAGTGAATGGAATTCCTCTTACCGTGAACTGAAGCAACGCCATCAACTTAGCTTTCCGAACGTCATTTCCCAACGGAGTAATGCTTCGTCTTCGGTCATGATTGCTAAACACAAAGGTTGGCACCAAGGGTTTTGGAAAATTATCCTCAAAATGTTCGATGGTCTTGCGCCACTTTTTGGCTTTGAATGGCGTTGAAAGTGTTTGAAAAAGGAAAATGGTGTGAAGCCCGTTCTTGTCCTCGTAAGAACAGAATTTCTTGGTGGTCTCCACATCACCGAACACCTCTCCTACCAGAAATCTTTCCGGATCATGAAACGAATCTACCATGGTTCTCAGCTCTGTGGCAAAGCGGAAACTCTCCTCCTGATTCACGTTGTATTTCATCTTCTGAAAGAAGCCATCAGGCGATTCTTCCGTAGGAATGATCTTCAAACTGGCCGGATTGTTTTGGAATGATGTGTCTTCAAAGATGGAATTGAAGATATCCAATCGGAAACCGTCAACACCTTTCGAGAGCCAGAAACGCGCCACGTCAAGCATTGCGTTTTTCACTTCCGGATTGCTGTAATTCAGATCGGGTTGGAATTCTAGAAATGAAGCCCAGTAGAACTGCTTTCGGCCTTCATGCCAATGCCAACCGCTACCACCAATGGTGGCTTTCCAGTTGTTTGGTGGTTTGCGCCCGTCCTTTCCTCTTCCGTCTTTCCATACATACCAATCAGCTTTCGGATTGTCCTTGCCAGATGCTGATTCCTTGAACCATTCATGCTGATCAGAGGTGTGGTTCATAACCAGATCAAAAACCACTTTCATGTCTCGCGAATGAACCTCATCAATGAGCGTCAAGCATGCCTCCATGTCTCCGTATTCTGGAGCAATTGACCCGTAATCGCTTATGTCATAGCCAAAATCGCGTTGCGGACTTTTGAAGAAAGGTGAGATCCAAATGGTTTCAAATCCAAGTTCCTTGGTATGATCGAGTTTTTGAATGATCCCATTCAGATCCCCTAATCCGTCAGCATCCGAATCGTAGAAGGAACGCGGATAGACCTGGTAAACGGTGGTTGATTTCCACCACGCAGTGTTCGATTGGCCTTTAACGTGGATTGACCAAACAAGAAAAACAGCAACAAAAGCGGACAGTTTCACAGCACACAAGAAACAAAAAAGCCCGACCAGATAGTCGGGCTTTCTAAAAGTGGAGCCGGAGGGATTCGAACCCTCGTCCAAACAACAGACCTGTGGGCCTTCTACATGTTTATTCTCAACTTGATTGTCGGGACCGGTCCGGCAAGAGACAACCTAACTGATCCTTATCCTCTGAGATTTTCGTCCGCGGGCCGAGAAAACCCTTGGCTTATTCCTACCTGTCGATGCCTCATATACCGCACTGTAGGACACTGTTGCGGCAGAGACAGCTACTGCGTAATTCTAAATTAGGCAGCTAGCGCGAAGTTAGATTCGCCTAGTATAATCGGAACGTTTGATCACGGATGGTCATTCCAACACCCGACATGCTTACCTCACCGACCTTGCTGCTGTCAAAACCTGTCGGCCCCAGAAATAAAGAACGAGCTACAAAGGTAGCCAAAGCGGATGCACATATTCTGTACCAAACGTTGAATGGAGGAAATTATGGCAGAAACCTAGGCGATACGTGGATTCGGTCAATCGCGAAGTAGGCGAAGGATATGTGCCAACTTGGTTTTCAATTCTTTCCGGTTAATGATCATGTCCAGAAAACCGTGTTCAAGCAAAAACTCAGAGGTCTGAAAACCATCAGGCAATTCTTTTCCGATCGTTTCTTTAATGACACGCGGTCCGGCAAAGCCAATAAGCGCTCCCGGTTCTGCAATGTTCATGTCGCCAAGCATGGCATATGAAGCTGTTACTCCACCAGTTGTAGGATCGGTGAGCAAAGAAATGTAAGGTATTTTGGCATTGGACAACTGTGCCAATTTGGCTGAGGTCTTTGCTAACTGCATAAGGCTGTAGGCGGCCTCCATCATCCTTGCTCCGCCAGATTTGGAGATGATCAGCAATGGCACTTTTTCTTCAAGACATCTATCGACCGCGCGGGCTATCCTTTCTCCCACCACCGAACCCATAGAACCTCCAATGAAGCTGAAGTCCATGCAGGCCACTACTATTTTTTCGCCTTCCATCTTGCCAATGGCTGTTCGTATGGCATCGCTTAGCTTGGTCTTCTCTGCTGTTTCTTTGAGCCGCTTTACGTATGGTTTGCTGTCCTCAAATTTCAGAGGGTCGGCTGATGTCAGTTGTTCTCCGAAGATCTCAAAATGACCGTCATCAAAGAGAATATGGAAGTATTCCCTCGAGCCGATCTTCTGATGATTACCACAACTGGAACATACCCATAGATTCTCTTCGTTCTCTGCCGCAGGAATGATCGCACCGCAATCTTTCCCAGAGCATTTGACCCATAGGCCTTCTGGCGTTTCCTTCTTCTCCTTGGTAGAAGTGGTAATCCCTCCCTTTATGCGTTTAAACCAGCTCACCTGTATAGAATGAAGAATTAGAAATTATGAGTTAAAAATAGCAGACGATCGGGCTTCCTATGCTACCGTTTCTCTGCCTACACATTCTTAATTCATCATTATTGATTGATAATAACGCTTAAGCGATCGTTACCTTATCGTCCAAATAAACGTCCTGTATGGCGTTGAGCAGTTCTACACCGACATTCATCGGTTTTTGGAATGCCTTTCTACCCGAGATCAGCCCGTGGCCGCCTGCGCGCTTGTTGATGACCGCAGTTTCTACAGCCTCGGCCAGATCGCTGGCTCCTTTAGATTCGCCACCAGAATTGATGAGACCTATCTTGCCCATGTAGCAATTGGCCGCTTGATAACGGCACAGATCGATAGGATTGTCTGAACTCAGTTCTGAATAAACCTTCGGATGCGTTTTTCCGAATCCGATAGCATTGAATCCGCCATTGTTGGTGGGTAGTTTCTGCTTAATGATGTCGGCCTGAATGGTAACTCCTATGTGGTTGGCTTGTCCGGTAAGGTCGGCCGCAGCGTGATAGTCAACACCGTCTTTCTTGAATCCAGGATTCCTCAAATAGCACCATAGAACGGTTGCCATTCCTAGTTCGTGTGCATATTCAAAGGCTTCTGCTACCTCTTGAATCTGTCGTCCGCTCTCTTCAGAACCGAAATAAATGGTGGCACCAACGGCCTTTGCGCCCATGTTCCAGGCACTTTCAATATTCCCGAACATGATCTGATCGAAGGTGTTCGGGTAGGTCATCAATTCGTTATGGTTTATCTTAACGATGAACGGAATCTGATGAGCGTACTTCCTAGAACAGGCTGCCAATACTCCGTAAGTGGAAGCAACTGCGTTGCAACCTCCTTCAATGGCCAGTTTCACAATATTTTCCGGGTCGAAATAGATCGGATTCGGTGCAAAACTGGCTGCCGCAGAATGCTCAATCCCTTGATCCACAGGAAGAATGGAAACATAGCCGGTGCCACCTAGGCGCCCATGACCGTATAAGGATTGCAGACTTCCCAATACCTGATTGCTTCTGTTGGTGTCTGAAAATACGCGTCCAACAAAATCACCGCTAGGAAGCGTTAGCATTTCCTTGGGTATGGTTGTGCTCTTGTGGTTGAGTAGTGAATCGGCATTGTTGCCAAGCAGTTCTACAATCTTATCGTAAGCCATTGTGCTGATTTTTAAAGAGGCACAAAGCTAAAAATTTCTGCATCTGCGAAATGGACGGTCAGTCCACTGTGGTTTAGAACGGATAACCGATGCCGAGATTCAGATTCACATCCGACCACTGGAAATACTTGATGGCCCATCGGTCGTTCTCTGGTCTGCCCGGATCATGGAACGGAGTGGCCACATCAAATCGTATGATGAAGAAGCTGAAGTCGAGTCGCACCCCCACTCCCGCGCCAAGTGCAAACTCCTTGTAAAAGTCTTTGAATTGGAACAATCCTCCAGGCCTGTCATCATCCTTCTTAATGAGCCAAACATTGCCCGCGTCTGCAAACAGTGCGCCTTTGAACCATCGGTAAATGTCAAATCGATACTCCAAATTGAATTCCAATTTGATATCTCCGAACTGATCAAGAAGGTTCAGTGAATCTGGTAGCGAACCTGGCCCAAGCGATCGGGCAGACCATGCCCTGATTCCATTAGCTCCTCCACCGAAAAATGCAGCTTCGAACGGAAGGGCGCCCAAATTAAGCAGCGGGTAGCCTAAGCCGTGGTTAACCCGAACCACCAACTGACTGAAATCCGTTACCTGCCAATATCTGCGATAATCCACTTCGTATTTCAGGTACTGAGAAAACGGAATATCGAATATCCGGTAGCTGTTGTTGGTGTCCTTTGGAGCACCAGCTGCTGCCATAATACCGCGAAGCAGGTTACCAGAACTTTCGAGTCTTGCTTTGAAGTAGCTGAAATTGCCCTTCTTATTCAGCCTCTGATTAGAGAATATGTAGGTGTAATTGGTAGTGGTGGTCAAGTGGGGAGCAAAGGTGTTGGCCAACAGCTTATCGCGCAGACCCGAGATCCGAACCTTGAAGGAGTCGGATTCATTGTATATGTTGACAAAATTGACTTCGAGTGGATTGAGGTAATGTCGGGCGTTCTGATTCTGCATCCATTGATACCCGAACTTGGCAGTGAAAATGGATCGGGTATAATCAGGCCGTTGCTGGTACTTGTAACCCAACGAGATCACTGATTTTGGATCGCCATATCGGACAATGCGCTTTGGCTTGAATGGAACTAACAGCTTGGGAAAGATCAAACTTATCTCCGGGTTCAACTCAATGGTATTGAAAACCGACAGAACCCCGGTCTGTTGCGATTCAATGTTCCTGGCAACCACCTGCGTTTCCAGACCACCCGTAAACTTGAACTGTAGTATTTCGGCACCTCTGAAAAGGTTCTTATTCCTGTATGTGAATGAGCCTGATACCCCTAGATTTCCTTCCGTGTTCGTTCCTTGCAATTCAACTGCGTAAGATTGTCGGAGTCCTGGAGTAAGATTTATCCGGCAGTCTAGCACGTGTGCCCCATCTTGCTCTATGGCTTCCTCAAACGAAATGTTGATAAACTTATATGCTCTTAAACTAGAGAGGTATTCATAGGTCAGCTCACCTCTTTTTACACGATACAGATCATCTGTTTTGAAAAAGATCTTATCGAGCAACATTTCTGGCCGATGACGGAATTTTCCCTGATAAATGAAGTGTACTCCGTTGTAAACCAAAGTGTCATACTTAATGCTGTTCAGCATTTTCAGATCATAATTCGTGTGTACGTAGATGTTCCTGACGGTATAGGTGTGATGTCCTTTGGCAATAACTGTTGTGTCTTTTACTTCGGGATCGGCAATTGAAATGGAAACATCAACCTGATGGGAGCCAAGATTGGAGTCAACCTCAAACCGTACGTAGTCATCAGTAAATGCGTAGTAGCCATTGCTCTTCAGGTTTCGTTCTATGCGCTCACGCTCCTCCTGAAACTTGTCTACATCGTAATTCATTCCATCGCGCAGTACCCGTTCTCTGCCACGCACTGGTTTCGTAAGCCTTGCCAATCGCGGATCCTCAATATCGTACGTTAGCTTTCTCACAAAATATGGGGTTTCACTCTTAACGACATAAATGGCCTTTGCCTTTTTTCGCTTGTGATTGTATTCTACCGTATCGGTAACAACTGCGTTGAAATG
>JBJOHR010000028.1:0-3144 GCA_046047575.1 Bacteroidota bacterium
GTTCGTAGTGTGCTCATTCTGCCCACGACTTTACGATTATCACCCTGAGGCAATCCCAGCACCTTATAACCACAGCAACATCGATAGCGATGAGGTCTTGTATTATGTGGATGGCGATTTCATGAGCAGGAATGACATTGGCCCGGGACATATTTCATTGCATCCCGTAGGAATTCCACACGGCCCGCATCCTGGTGCTATGGAACGATCCATTGGACAAGTAAAGACAGATGAATTGGCCGTTATGGTTGATACGTTCAAACCGTTAATGGTCACAGAAGACGCCATCAAGATTGATGATGGGAAGTATTATCAGAGTTGGCTTTAATGAGCTGTAATTCGAGTAATGAGCGAATGTGAGTAATGATGAATTGGTCGGACGAATATGACGATGGAACGTTAACTGTTGCAGAGGAGACCCCTCGATACTCAACTAGTACACGATATTCTCAAAACCCAATCGTAGTCAAAACGTTCGATTTTGCTTTGAACATCGTCACTTTCACGGAGACACTGCAAGAACAACGAAAGTTTGTTGTAGGAAACCAAGTACTCCGATCTGGAACGTCCATTGGTGCGAATGTGCGAGAAGCGCAGAATGCTGAGAGCCGAGCAGATTTCATTCACAAGATCAAAATTGCTCTTAAAGAAGCCGATGAGACGGAATATTGGCTTTTACTGTGTCAGGCTTCTGAAACCTATCCTGACACATCGCAGCTCATCAACGAATTACAACCGATAATCAAAATCTTAAACAAGATCATACAAACCAGTAAGAAGCGAAAGGCGTAATTCGCACATTACCCATATTCGCTAATTACACTAATTGATACAAAATGGCAGAGGTTAAGAATGTAGAATACGGACTGGAGAAGATCTTTGAAGGAGCACAGGATTTCCTTCCTCTTCTCGGAACCGATTATGTGGAATTTTACGTGGGAAATGCCAAGCAGGCAGCGCACTATTACAAGACAGCTTTCGGGTTCCAAAGTCTTGCTTACGCAGGTTTGGAAACGGGTGTGCGAGACCGTGCTTCTTACGTGCTAAAGCAGGATAAGATCCGACTGGTTCTGACCACTGCTTTGAACAGCAATTCGCCCATTGGCGAGCATGTGAAAAAGCATGGAGACGGAGTCAAAGTCATTGCTCTGTGGGTGGAAGACGCCCATCAAGCTTGGAAAGAGACCACCGCGCGCGGTGCAAAAAGCTACATGGAACCGACCGTGGAGAAAGACGAGCACGGAGAAGTGGTCCGCGCTGGCATTTACACTTATGGCGAGACCGTTCACGTTTTTGTTGAGCGCAAGAACTACAAGGGCATGTTCCTTCCAGGGTACAAAGAGTGGAAATCGGATTACAACCCCGCACCAACAGGTTTGAAATTCATCGACCACATGGTCGGGAATGTGGGCTGGGGCGAGATGAACACATGGGTAAAATGGTACGAGGACGTGATGGGTTTTGTGAACTTCCTGTCGTTCGATGACAAGCAGATCCACACCGAATATTCGGCTTTGATGAGTAAGGTGATGAGCAACGGGAACGGTCGCATCAAATTCCCTATCAACGAGCCCGCAGAAGGAAAGAAGAAATCGCAGATTGAAGAATATCTGGATTTCTACGAAGGTCCTGGCGCACAACATATCGCGGTAGCTACAGACGATATCCTTAAAACAGTAGCCGACCTAAGAAGCCGTGGCGTAGAGTTCCTTTCAACGCCTCCACAAGCCTATTACGATGAAATACCACAGCGTTTGGGTAAGCACATGGACATGATGAAGGAAGACATCAACGAGTTGGCCAAACTCGGCATCATGATCGATGCTGATGAGGAAGGTTACCTACTCCAGATTTTTACAAAACCGGTGGAAGACCGCCCGACACTTTTCTACGAGATCATTCAGCGAATGGGCGCACGCGGTTTCGGTGCAGGAAACTTCAAAGCATTGTTTGAAAGCATTGAGCGCGAGCAGGAGTTGCGCGGAACGCTTTAAGCTATAAGGATCTATTGAAAATTTGAAGGCTGCGGAGTTCCGCAGCCTTTTCTTTTAGTGCGATATTGCGCTTCGTATGCCAAACTGGTTAAAGAACATACCCAGACCGATATGGATTTTCACAGCCCTATGGTTTGTTCTGGGGCTGATTCAAGCGGCTTTGATGGATCTTCATCCAGACGAAGCATATTACTGGCAAATGAGCCGTTTCATGGATTGGGGTTATTTCCACCAACCGCCCATGATCGCGGTATTCATAAAGATCGGATATGCACTTTTTCAGCATGAACTGGGGGTTCGATTGATGACGGTTCTTGCCAGCACGGCTGGAATCCCCATGCTATTCAGTCTTACCGAAAAGAAAGACTGGAAGGTGTTTACGCTGATTTTCTTAAGCCTGATTCTCACACACGCAGGAGTGTTCATGGCTGTGCCCGATTCGCCATTGATATTCTTCTCACTGGTTTTCTTGGTCTTGCTTCGTGAATATCTCAAGGAGGACAAAATTCTAACAGCCATCCTGCTTGGAATTCTTGCCGCTGCGCTCATGTACAGCAAGTATCACGCAATCGTACTGCTCGGAACCGTGCTGCTGGCAGTTCCCAAACTGGTGCTAAGAAAGTCCTTTTGGCTAACGGTTACGGTGGCAGTATTGCTGTTTATACCGCATGTTCTGTGGCAGTTCGAAAACGACCTGATCTCCTTCAAATTCCATTGGGTGGTGAGAAACAAAGCCAATTGGAGTCCTCTGTTGATCCTCAACTATGTGAGCTCTGAACTTATCTTATTGGGGCCGGTCGGGCTACTCTTGTTTTGGAGCAGTTTCAAAGCGGGCATGAAGAATGCGTTCGAAAGAGTTCTGCTTTTCGTTGTTGTCGGGTTTTTTGGTTTTTTCTTCCTGCTTAGCCTTCGTGGCAGAGTTGAAGCGAATTGGACAGCCACAGCTTTCCTTCCGCTGATTATTCTTGGTACCAATGCCATCTCAAGGAACGAGAACATTCAACGATGGTTTAAACCCCTTGCTATTCTCTGCGCTATCATTCTCATTGCTGGTAGAATTTATGCCGCCTCACCGATTGCTGGTAAAGGTTTAGGACTCAATTTTCCAGCGGTCGGTTGGCAAGAGTGGGCCCAGGCCATAAAAAAGAAA